>DAIRTI010000182.1:0-2699 GCA_036803965.1 Propioniciclava sp. | reverse complement strand
TGATGCCGACCAGCACGTCGTACTCTCCGAGCCGCAGCTCGCGCAGCAGCTCGATGCGCCGCAGGGTGTCGACCTCGGAGTGCAGATAGCGCGTCCTGATGCCGTTCTCCATGAGGTAGTCGGTGAGGTCTTCGGCCATCTTCTTGGTCAGCGTCGTGACGAGGATGCGTTCGTTGCGCTCGGTGCGCACCTTGACCTCGCCCATCAGGTCGTCGATCTGGCCCCGGGTCGGCTTCACGATCACCTGCGGGTCGACCAGGCCGGTCGGGCGAATCACCTGCTCGACGAAGCCGCGCGACTTCGCCAGCTCGTAGGGGCCGGGCGTCGCCGACAGGTAGACGGTCTGGCCGATGCGCTCGATGAACTCCTCGAACCGCAGCGGCCGGTTGTCGGTGGCCGACGGCAGCCGGAAGCCGAAGTCGACCAGCGTGCGCTTGCGCGACATGTCGCCCTCGTACATGCCTCCGATCTGCGGCACCGTCACGTGCGACTCGTCGACGACCAGGACGAAATCCTCGGGGAAGTAGTCCAGCAGACAGTTCGGGGGCGTGCCCGGGCCGCGGCCGTCGATGTGGCGGGAGTAGTTCTCGATGCCAGAGCAGGTGCCGATCTGGCGCATCATCTCGATGTCGTAGCCGGTGCGCATGCGCAGCCGCTGCGCCTCCAGCAGTTTGTTCTGCCCCTCCAACTCGGCGAGGCGCTCTTCCAGCTCGACCTCGATGCCCGAGATCGCGCGCTCCATGCGCTCGGGGCCGGCGACGTAGTGGGACGCCGGGAAGATGTAGACCTCGGTGTCTTCGGTCAGCACCTCGCCGGTCATCGGATGCAGTGTCGACAGGGCCTCGATCTCGTCGCCGAAGAACTCGACGCGCACCGCGTGCTCCTCGTACATCGGGAACACCTCGAGCGTGTCACCCCGCACGCGGAACGTTCCCCTGGACGCCGCCAGATCGTTGCGCACGTACTGGATGTCGACCAGCCGCCGCAGCAGCGAGTCGCGATCGTGCTCCTCCCCCACCCGCAGCCGGACCATGCGGTCGACGTACTCCTGCGGCGTCCCCAGGCCGTAAATGGCCGACACGGTCGCGACCACGATGACGTCGCGCCTGGTCAGTAGCGAGTTGGTGGCGCTGTGGCGCAGCCGCTCGACCTCCTCGTTCAGCGAAGAGTCCTTCTCGATGTAGGTGTCCGTCTGCGGGACGTACGCCTCGGGCTGGTAGTAGTCGTAGTAGCTGACGAAGTACTCCACCGCGTTGTCGGGGAAGAACTGCCGCAACTCGTTGGCGAACTGGGCCGCCAGGGTCTTGTTCGGCTGCATGACCAGCATCGGACGCTGCAGCCGCTCGGCCAGCCACGCCACGGTCGCGGTCTTGCCGGTGCCGGTCGCGCCCAGCAACACCACGTCGTTCTCGCCGGCCTTGATGCGCCGCTCCAGTTCGTCGATCGCCGCGGGCTGGTCGCCGGCGGGGACGAAGTCGGCGTGCACTTTGAACGGTGCCAGCCGCCGCTGGATGTCGGTTACCGCGCGCATGGACGCGAGCCTAGACGCGGCATCCGACAAAACGGACGCCGTCGGCGTCCGCCCCTGGTGAACTCCGGAACTAACGACCTGGGCGGAGCCGGCGCCACAGGGCGTCCACCTGGGGATCCAGGTCGGCGAGCGTGCCGGAGTTGTCGATGACGACGTCCGCCGCCGCGAGGCGCTCGGCCCTGGACGCCTGGGCGGCGACGCGCGCCTCGGCGTCCGGCCTTGTCAGCCCGTTGCGGGACATGAGCCGGCGCAGCTGGATCTCGGGGTCGACGTCAACGACCACGACGAGGTCGAAGGCGCCGGCCTGCCCCGTCTCGACGAGCAGCGGGATGACCTGGACGACCACGGCGTCGTGCGGCGTCCGGGAGATGCGTTCGACCGCCGACGCCCGCACGGCGGGATGGACGATCGCGTTCAGGTCGGCGCGCGCGGCGGCGTCCGCGAAGACGATCTCGCCCAGCCGCGCGCGGTCGAGCGTCCCATCAGGACCAAGGACGCCGCACCCGAACCGCCGCACGACGGCCGCCAGCCCCGGCGTCCCAGGTTCGACGGCCTCGCGGGAGAGCACGTCTGAATCCACGATCACCGCACCCCGCGCCGCCAGCAGGTCGGCGACGGCCGACTTGCCGGACGCGATCCCGCCGGTCAGCCCCACGATCGTCCGCACGGGCCCCATCGTCGCAGCGGACGCCGACGGCGTCCAAGAAACGCGAAGGTGCCCCCGCCCGAACCGGACGGAGGCACCCTCGTTGCGTTGCGGATCGGCTAGCTCGCGCCGCCGGTCAGCTTCTCGCGCAGGGCCTGCAGAGCCTCGTCGGACGCCAGCGAGCCCTCGGCCGGAGCCTCGTTGACACCAGCGCTGTAGGACGCCTGGTTGGCCTGCGCCACGATCGCCTCGGTATGGGCCTCCTCGGCCTCGGCGACCTGCCGCTTGTGAGCCTCCCAGCGGGCCTGGGCCTGGGCGTACTGCTCTTCCCAAGCGCGCTGCTGCTCCTCGTAGCCCGGCTTCCACTCCTGGGTGTCGGGATCGAAGCCCTCGGGGTAGATGTAGTTGCCGTTCTCGTCATAGGACGCCGTCATGCCGTACAGCGACGGATCGAAGTCGTCAGCCGCCACGTCGACACCCTCGTTGGCCTGCTTGAGGCTCAGCGAGATGCGGCGACGCTCG
>DAIRTI010000181.1:0-3314 GCA_036803965.1 Propioniciclava sp. | reverse complement strand
CGCGCGCCCGCGGGCAGGCGGCTGAGGGCGAGGCGGTCCCGGGCGCACAGGACGTCGTGCCAGTCGCCCCGGGGCAGGACGGCCGCGAGCGTGAGCCCGGCGACGGCGTCCGGGGGCAGCTCAGCGAGCGCATGGACGACGGCGTCCGCGCGGCCGGACAGCAGCGCGTCGCGCGGGGCCGCCCCTCTGATCCGGCGCACTTCGACGGTGTGATCGAGGGCCCGGAGGGCGTCTGCGACCTGCTTGGTGCGGGCGAGTGCCAGGCGGGAGCCGCGCGTCCCCAGGACGATCGATCGGGCGTGTGACGACGTCACGACGTCACCGTAGCCCTCCCGGCGTCCGGCGCGCCGATGGTGGCGTCGTCGTTGTCACAGAGGTGACACAGGACGCCCACAAGGCCGGCCGCGACAGTGACGGTGGCGAGAAAGGGCGACGAGATGGCCACCTACCAGAACTACCCGAGCGGGACTCCGGACGCGGTCGAGCGCTACAAGTACCTGCTGCGCACGGCGTCCCCCGATCAGCTGGAGCGCGTCCACGCGGAGGCGTTCGCGCAACTGTCGGCGGAGGACCGGGAACGGGTCCTGCAGGCGCTCGCCGAGACGTCGGAGGCGCCGGCGGACTCCTCGCCCGCGACGCTGGCCCGGTCGGCGACGCGGCTGGAGGTCCAGCAGCCGGGCGCTCTCGACCGGGCGCTCGGTGGCCTGACCGGTAGCGGCGGCGGCTCGCTGCTCGCCTCGGTCGCGGCCGGCTTCGCCGGATCGGCGCTGTACGGCCTGCTGTTCGGGGCGTCCCACGGCGGGCTCCTGAGCAACCTGTGGCACCGGCTCACCGGCGGGTTCGGCGGGGGCTTCGGCGGTAATCTCGGCGGCGGACCCGGCTTCGGCGGCCGCGGCGGCTTCGGGGGAGGCCCGGGCGGCTTCGGCGGTCCCGGCGGGTTCGGCGGTGGCCCGGGTGGACCGGGCGGCGGTGGGCCCGGCGGGTGGTGACTCCCGGTATTTGGGGTGAGCATCGAACGAAATCGCGCCCCCGAACACCGTCAGGATGAGGCTCGATTCGGCAAGACGGCGCGCGCAAAATGCTTCCGCGACGGTGGTCCGGACCCCTAGGCTCCGCTCACAGCCCCCCAAAAGCCACGAGGAGTAATTATGGCCCAGACCGACGGCGAGATCTTCTACCCCGATCCCGAGGCCGCGGCCCGAACCTGGGTGCCCGATCCCGACGCCCTCTACGCGGAAGCGCTCGCCGACCCCCAGGGCTTCTGGGCCGACCGGGCTAGAGAGCTCACGTGGTACGAGCCGTGGGAGACGGTCCTCGACGACTCGCAGGCCCCCTTCTACAAGTGGTTCGTCGGCGGGCGCACGAACATCGTGGCGAACGCGATCGACCGCCACCTGCTGGGCCCCTACCGCAACAAGCTGGCCCTGATCTGGGTCTCCGAGGACGGCAAAGAGAGCCGCACGTTCTCCTACTTCTCGCTCAACCGCGAGGTCACGCGGATGGCGAACATCCTCAAGAGCATGGGCGTCCGCAAGGGCGACAAGGTGACGATCTACCTGCCGCGCATCCCCGAGACGCTGTTCGCGATGCTGGCCTGCGCCAAGGTCGGCGCGGTCCACTCGGTCATCTTCGCCGGCTTCAGCTCGGACGCCCTCCGCGACCGCATCGACGACAGCGAGTCGAAGCTGGTCGTCACCGCCGACGGCAGCTACGTCAACGGCAGCGTGTTCCCGCTGAAGAAGCTCGTCGACGAGGCCATCCGATTCTCGCCGTCGGTCGAGAACGTCCTGGTCGTCCGCCGCGTCGGCAACGAGGTGTCGATGGACCCCCTGCGCGACCACTGGTACCACGAGATGTCGGCGCTGCCCATCGCCAAGGGCAACTGCCCGACCGAGCCGATGGACGCCGAGGACCCCCTGTTCATCCTCTACACCTCGGGCTCTACCGGAAAGCCGAAGGCCGTCCTGCACACGCACGGCGGCTACATGGTCGGCACCTACACGACGCTGAGGTACGCCTTCGACATCCGCGACGAGGACCGCTGGTGGTGCACCGCCGACCCCGGCTGGATCACCGGCCACAGCTACCTCGTCTACGGCCCGCTCCTCAACGGCGCGACCTCGTTCATGTTCGAGGGTGGCCCGACGTATCCCTACCCGAACCGCTGGTGGCAGCTGATCGAGCATTACGGCATCACGACGTTCTACACCGCGCCGACGGCGATCAGGTCGCTGATGCGGTTCGGCGAGGCCTGGCCGAACCGGCACGACCTGTCGAGCCTGCGCCTGCTCGGGTCGGTCGGCGAGCCGATCAATCCCGAGGCCTGGAAGTGGTTCCACCACGTCATCGGCAAGGACCGTTGCCCGCTCATCGACACGTGGTGGCAGACCGAGACCGGCATGTTCCAGATCTGCCCCGTGCCGTCGGCGCCGCTCAAGCCCGGCTCGGCGGGGCGTCCGTTCTTCGGCCAGGACGCCGAGATCGTCGACGAGCACGGCGACCCGGTCCCCGACGGCGGCGAGGGCTTCCTGGTGCTGAAGAATCCGTGGCCGGGCATGCTGCGGACGCTGTACCACGACGACCAGCGCTACCTCGACCAGTACTGGTCGAGGTTCCCCGGCCGCTACCTGGCCGGCGATTCGGCCCGCAAGGACGCCGACGGCTACTTCTGGGTCATCGGCCGCACCGACGACGTCATCATGGTCTCCGGCCATCGCCTCGGGACGGCCGAGGTCGAGTCCGCGCTGATCTCGCACCCCGCGGTGGCCGAGTCCGCCGCGATCGGCCTGCCGCACGAGGTCAAGGGGCAGGCGATCCACGCGTTCGTGGTGCTGCGCCAGGGCTGGAAGCCCGACGAGCCGCTCACGGAGGAGATCCGCCGGCACGTCGCCGCCCACCTGTCGCCGATCGCCAAGCCGGACGGCATCGAGTTCATCGACAAGCTGCCCAAGACCCGGTCGGGCAAGATCATGCGGCGCGTCCTGCGCGCCCGCGCGCTCGGCCAGGATGAGGGCGACCTGACGACGATGGACGACTGACGGCGTCCGCATGACCGAGACACCCTCGGACGCCGTTGGCGGCGGTCCCGACGGCGAGCGCAGGCGGCGGGCGGCGTCCTTCGACGAACTCGGCGAGCGCTACCACCTGGTGCGTCCTGGGTATCCGGACGACGCCGTCGACTGGATGCTGCCGCCGGGCGCGCGCGACGTCCTGGATCTGGGGGCCGGCACCGGACGCCTCACCGACTCGCTGGTCGCGCGCGGCCTGTCGGTGGTCGCCGTGGACCCGTCCGAGCGGCTGCTGGCCGTGCTGCG
>DAIRTI010000180.1:0-3451 GCA_036803965.1 Propioniciclava sp. | reverse complement strand
TGAGCATGCCCGTGCACGAGCCGGACGACGAGATGATCGTCAGGTCCTTGCCGGAGGAGCGCAGGTCGTCGCACAGCTTCAGGACGGACGCCGTCGCACCGTCGAACAGGCCGTTGGACTGCTGGGCAAGGCCGCAACACCCCTGTTTCGGGACGAGCACCTCGTAGCCAAGGTGTTCAAGCACCTCAACGGTCTTCTTGCTCGTCTCGACCTCGAAGTAGCCGCCCGCGCAGCCGTGGAAGAACACCAGTGCCCCGCGCGTCGGCACCTTCGTGGGCTTGGGCCGCGACTTGAACCAGCCCTCGAAGCTCTGCGACTGGGCCGGGGGCATCGGCGCGTTCCTGTGGACGCCGACGACGGCTTCCATCAGGATCCGGATCGGCTTGTTGCCCAGCGCCCAGCGAGCCACCGGAGCGACGGGCGTCATGAGCTTGCCCATCAGCGTCGTCTGCACGATCAGGCGGTCGCGGACGGGCATGTGCTCGGCCTTCATCACCGCCCGCGCCTGCGAGTTCAGCTCGGCGATCTGGACGCCCTGCGGGCAGACCAGCGTGCACGTGCCGCAGCTGGAGCAGTAGTCGAGCGAGTGGTCGACGCTCTCGCCGTTGCGGAACCGCTCGGCCTGCGGGCCGACGAACTTCGGCCCGGAGAACAGCGGCGTCACGGCGGACACCGGGCACTGGGTCTCGCAGATCGTGCACTTCACGCACGCGTCCAGCGTGGCCCGGGACAGCTCGTGGCCGGCGAACTCGAGGCCCTCCTCGGGCCGGGTGGGGTCCTCGATGGTCATGACAGCTCCTCCAGGATCGAATCGGCGGCCTGCACCGCGCTGCCGAGCGCGATGCCGTCCCCGGACTTCTCGGCCCATCTCGACGAGCCGCCGAGGATGCCGCCCGCGGCGAACAGGTTCGGGTGGACGACCGTGCCCGCGCCGTCCAGTACCCGCATGTCCCTGGCCACGCGCACCCCCACCTTGAACAGGGGCTGCTCGGCGCCCCAGTAGTCGCCGTGGACGAGTGGCCCGGCGTCGGCGCCGGCCAGCGGCAGCCCGAACAGGGTCTCGGTGACCGTGCCGTAGGAGTCCAGCTCCAGCGCACCGGACTCGAACCCGCCGGTGGCCAGCACGAACGCGTCGCCGGCGAACTCCCGGGGCGCGCCGGAGGTGGCCATCGTGACGCTCCTGACCGCCCCGTCCTCGACCAGGACGGAGAACGCCCGCGTGCCGTTGACGAGGCGGACGCCGGCGGCTTTCGCCGACGCCAGCAGGGCGTCGTTCAGCCGCATGCCGGGCACGGACGGCGGTGGCAGCGGGATCTCGAACACCGGGTGACCGAGCTTCTCGGCCAGGTCTTGCCACGCGGTGTGGTCCTTCAGGCCCAGCACGGCGGGCAGGCCCACGGTCTCGCCTTCGTTGAGCAGCGGCTTGAGCGCCGCCGCGAACCGCGCCCGGAACCCGGGGTCGTCGAAGGCGCGGGCGTAGGTCAGGCCGGAGGAGTCCACCTCGCCGTCGCGGGCGGGCACGTCGATCAGCACCGGACGGGCCTCCAGCCGTCCGCCGTCGGGCAGCGGGGTGCGGGACAGGTTCTCCGCCACCAGCTTCGGGTGGAAGTCCTTCAGCCGGCGCAGCCCGACGATCGCGAACCGGGCGCCGTCGGTCACGTTCCCCGCGACCATGCTCGGCTGGACCAGGCAGGTCGGGCGGATCGCACCCACGGCGGTGGGCAGTTGGTAGTTCGCCTCTGCGTCGCCCACCAGCAGGTCGCCCAGCAGCGCCTTGAGGTACTCGATGCCGGTGTGCACGGCCTCCGCGCCGATCGCGGCGTAGGGGTGTGCGGGACGGGCGGAGGCAATCGCCGACAGGGTCAGGACGGGGTTGGTGACCCGGTCCGGTGCGTAGCCGAGCACATCGATGCTGCCCTGGCCGAGCTGGAGCCCGCCGATGCCCTTGGTGAGCAGGGTGACATCCACGCCCTTGCCGGCGAGGCGGTTGGCGGCGACCAGGCCGGACAGGCCGGCGCCGATGACGATCACGCGGCTCACAGCGCCACCTCACTCTCGGGCTGGGGCAGGTGCTCGACGTCGAGCGTGCCCTGGAAGATCCAGTTGTCCAAGGCGGTCTGGCGCACCTGGTCGCCGTACAGGATGGGCCACAGCCCGAACCAGCGGTTCTTCAGGAACAACCGCAGCAGCGCGGTGGCCCGCTCGATGTCGATGTGCCCGCTCGTCAGGGCGATCCCGGTGGCTCGCATCGAGCAGAAGCCGCCTTGGCAGGGACCCATGCCCAGGCGCAGCTGCCGGCGCAGGTCGTCGAAGCTGCCGTTGGGCTGCTCGGCGAGCGCCCGCGTGAACATGCCGCGGCTCATCAGCTCGCACTCGCAGATGATCTGGTCGGAGAACCGGTCGTGCTCACGCTCCTCGAGACGGTGCGTGACCACGTAGTTCTTGCCTGCGCCGGACGCGGGGATGTCCTCGTCTGCCGTCCGGCAGGCACGGGACTCGCCGAGCTTGTCGCACATGGCGTCGACGATGTGCTCGGCCATCAGCCGGTAGGTGGTCAGCTTGCCGCCGCCGATGGTGAGCATGCCGTCGAGGCCGTCCCGTTCGGTGTGGTCGATGACCGCCATGCCGCGGCTCATGTGCCGGGTGTCGGAGGCTGCCACGCGGCTGTCCTTGATAAGCGGACGCGCGCCCGCCCAGGCGTGCAGCGCGCGTGAGGACCGGAAGCCGGGGACGAGGACCTCGCCGGCGTCCAGCATCTGCTGGACCTCGTTCGGCTCGATCGCCAGGTGGTCGGGGTCGTCGACCTTCACGTCCGTCGTGCCGATGATGCTCACGGTGTGCACCGGGACGAGGATGTCGCCGTCCGCGGGGTGGATGCAGCGGTTGACCACGCGGTTCACGAGCCGGTGGTTCATCGCGATCATGATTCCGCGCCCGGGGACGACATCGACCGGGTGGGCGCCGGCCATGGCAGCGATCTGGCCGGCCCACGGGCCGCCGCAGTTGAGCACGAAGCCGGTCTCGATGAGGACGTCCTCGCCGCGCTTGAGGTCGGTGCAGTGGACGGCGGTGACCGCGCCGTTGGCGGTGTCGATCTTCGTCACCTGGTGGTACGTGAGGATCTCCGCGCCGTAGTGGCGGGCGGAGTTCGCGGCCCCCCACACGAGCTGCCAGCCGTCGACCGTCCCGTCCTGGACCTCGATCGCCCGGGTGATGCCCGGGTTGATGCGCGGCTCGTTGCGCAGGGCTTCCCCGACGCTGATCTCGCGGGCGGGTACGCCGGTGGCCGCGGCTCCGGCGAGGAACTTGTCCGCGAAGGCCGGGTCGTCGCCGGGGCAGCACACGAAGTAGCCGCCGGTCGTCTCGACGGCTCCGGCCTGGATCCGCGACAGGATCGCGTTCTCCTGCGCGCACTCGGTGGCCGACAGCGGGTCGGAGACGACGTAGCGTC
>DAIRTI010000179.1:0-3530 GCA_036803965.1 Propioniciclava sp. | reverse complement strand
CGGCGTTCAGCAGGGCGACCTTGCCGATCTGCTTCAGGTAGTCCTTCACCGGGTCGGCGGTCGCGCCGGCGGCCATGACCTGCTGCTCGGGCTCGTCGGTGTCGTCGGCGTCCGAGACCACGAAGCCCTCGTCCTCGGCCGTGATCTCCTTCTCGTCCTTCTCGGCCTCGGCGGTGTCGAAACCGGTCTCGTCCACGTCGTCCAAGCTGCGCTTCTTCCCCCCGACCGTGAGGACGACGTCGTCGCCCTCGCGCTCGAATGCCACCGCCTCGACCTTGCCGGTCGTGACGTCCTCAACGGTGAGGTCGTCCTCGTCGACGTCAACGTCCGCGAGGTCCTCGACGACGTCGGCCAGATCAAGCTCGGCGTCCTCGTCGACCTGGGCCTCCAGGTCGTCCTCGGTCGTCTGGGCGACGACCTTCTCGGGGTTTTCGGCCGGGGCAGCCTTGCGAGACCGGGACGCCTTCTTCGGCGTGGCTTCGGCGGGAGCGTCCGCGACCGCGGTCAGTGCGGGCTTGCGGCTGCGTCCGCGCTTGGGCTGCTCCTCGGCGCCTCCGCCGCCCGGCCCGGCGACCTCGGTGGCGGGGGACTTGGCGGCTGCAGAGCGTGGAGTCACGAGCGACCTCTCGGGGTGATACGGGTTTTTGGGCGCGCAGCACACGGGACCTGTCAAGACCTGCGCACCGCGCCATTCTGCCACGTCGTCGCCATGCACCCAAACGCAGTCGTCGACGACCCGTCGGCCCGTACGTCTATCCTGGCGCGCATGTCCGACGCGCCCGGCCTGCCGACCCCGCCCCACGCCTCCCAGGAGCCGTTCACGCGCAGCTTCCACGGCGACGACGTGGCCGACCCGTACCACTGGATGGCCGACAAGGACGACCCCCGGCTCATCGAGTACCTGCGCGCCGAAAACGCTTACACCGAGGCGGTGACGGCCGGCCAGGCCGCCCTGCGCGAGCGCCTCTATGGCGACATCGCCGCCCGCACCAAACAGACCGACCTGTCGGTCCCCGCCTACGAGGTGCACACCTCGGGCCAGGCCTACTGGTACTACGCCCGCACCACCGAGGGACTCGACTACGCCCGCCACTGCCGGCTCCCGGCGACCAACCGCGACGACATCCCGGACGCCACCCAACCACACCCCGACGAGCAGGTCGTGCTCGACGTCAACGCCCTCGCCGAGGGCCACCCGTTCCTCACCCTGGGCTGGTCGGAGGTCTCCCCCGACGGACGCCTCCTCGCCTACTCCGTCGACACCACCGGCGACGAGCGGTTCGACCTCTACGTCAAGGACCTGGCAACCGGCGAGATCGTCGACGGACCCGTCGAGCGCGTCGGAGCCGGCGGCGCCTGGCTCGGCGACGAGTGGCTGTTCTACGTCCGTGTGGACGACGCCTGGCGTCCGCACCAGGTCTGGCGACGCCGACTCCGGACGCCGTTGCTGTCAGACACGCTCGTGTTCGCCGAGCCCGACGAGCGGTTCTGGGTGGGCGTCGACTCCTCGCGCGACCGGGCCTTCGCGATCATCGAACTGGGCTCGAAGCTGACCGGCGAGACCCATCTCGTCCCGACCGCCGACCCCACCGCTGCCCCCCGCTGCGTGTCCCCCCGCCGCGAGGGACTCGACTACTCGGTCGAGGTCGCCCCGGACGCCCTCTACATCGTCCACAACGCCGACCATCCGCAGTTCTCGCTGTCGGTCGCTCCGCTCGAATCCACGGGCCCCGACCAGTGGACGACGCTCGTCCCCGGGCAGGACAACCGCCGCGTCCTCTCCGTCGCCGCCTACCGCCGCGCCCTCGTCGTCAGCCACCGCACCGACGGCCTCGCCGGGGTGGCCCTGCTGCCCCGCGACGCAGACGGCGTCCCCGGGCCCTGGCAGGACCTCGCCTTCGCCGAGCCCCTCTACGACGTGGACGCCGAATCCGAGCCCGACTACGACACCGACCGCATCCGGCTGGGGTACGAGTCGATGGTGACGCCGGCGTCCGTGCTCGAACACCGCCTGGACACCGGCGCGCGCCGGGTGCTGAAGGAGACCCCGGTCCTCGACCACCCGGTGCTGGGCCCCTACCGCCGCGAGGAGTACGTCCAGGAGCGTCTCTGGGCCACCGCCGAGGACGGCACCGCCGTCCCGATCTCGATCGTCCGGCGCGCCGACGTGCCGCTCGACGGCAGCGCCCCCTGCCTGCTCTACGGCTACGGCGCGTACGAGATCTCGATCAACCCCTACTTCGGCATCGCCCGGCTGTCGCTGCTCGACCGCGGGTTCGTGTACGCCATCGCGCACGTCCGCGGCGGCGGCGAACTCGGACGCCCCTGGTACGAGGCGGGCAAGCTCACCTGCAAGCGCACCACGTTCACCGATTTCATCGCCTGCGCCAGCGCGCTCGTCGACGCCCGCTACACCAGCCCCGGACGCCTCGTCGGTGAGGGCGGCTCAGCCGGCGGGCTGCTGATCGGCGCCGTCGCGAACCTCGCCCCCGAGGGCCTCTTCCGCGGCCTGCACGCGATGGTCCCGTTCGTGGACGCCCTCACCACGATCCTCAACCCCGACCTGCCGCTGACGGTCACCGAGTGGGAGGAGTGGGGCGACCCGCTGCACGACGCCGAGGTCTACCGCTACATGAAGTCGTACTCCCCCTACGACAACGTCGAGGCCCGCTCCTACCCGGCCCTGCTGGTCACGACCGGCTTCAACGACACCCGCGTCGAAGTCACCGAGC
Organism: Propioniciclava sp.; assembly: GCA_036803965.1. Classification (GTDB taxonomy): domain Bacteria; phylum Actinomycetota; class Actinomycetes; order Propionibacteriales; family Propionibacteriaceae; genus Propioniciclava. The sequence continues at coordinate 798 of DAIRTI010000179.1, read as the reverse complement.
CGGCCAAGTGGGTGGCGAGGCTGCGCGACCTGGCCACCAACGGCCCCGAGGCGCCGATCCTGCTCAAGACCGAACTCGACTCCGGCCACGGCGGCGCCTCGGCCCGGTACGAGGCGTGGCGCCAGCGCGCCTTCCAGCTCGCCTGGATCATCGACCTCGTCGGGGCCGACACGCCAGCGACGGCATAGGCCGTCCTCAGCGGGCTCTCAGACACGGCGTCCGCATCGGACCACAGTCTGATTTCCCGCTGCCACCGGCGTCTCGAATAGCCCTTTCAGGGGCCCGGTCAGGGTCGGCTCGGGGCGCGGCCCGAACAATTCGGCGTCCTCGCGCGTTGTACTGATGAACGACGAAAGGACCCCCATGATCTCCAGCGCATACCGCACCCGCGCCAACGACGGAATCGACGGCAAGGACGCGGTCGGCCTCTACCTGGACGGCATCGCCAAGACCCCCCTGCTCACGGCCGAGCAGGAGGTCAAACTGGCGCGCGACATCGAGGCGGGTCTGTACGCCCAGGCGATCCTCGACGGTGTCGAGACGGACGCCGAGCGCGGCCCCGGCGTGGTCCCCGCCACAGAGGAGGAACTGCGTCTGCTCGCGCGCATCGGCGAGAACGCCCTGCACCACTTCATCACCGCGAACCTGCGGCTCGTGGTCAGCGTCGCGCGCAAGTACGGCCGCTCGCAGATGCCTCTGCTCGACCTCGTCCAGGAGGGCAACACCGGGCTGATCCGCGCTGTGGAGAAGTTCGACTACACCAAGGGCTTCAAGTTCTCGACCTACGCGACCTGGTGG
>DAIRTI010000178.1:0-3619 GCA_036803965.1 Propioniciclava sp. | reverse complement strand
TCGAAGACCGGACGCGTGGCGTGCCAGCTGCGTCCCGTCGTGAGGACGACCGGAACCCCGGCCGTCACAACGCGCCGAACCGATCGGCGCACCTCCTTGGGTAGCACTCCCTCGTGGTCGACGAGCGTCCCGTCGATATCGAGTGCCACCACCTGCGGCCTCCAAGCCGCCATCTCTTCAGTATTCATCTGGCCCCGAGGGTAGCTCGCTCGGATGAACGCCGGGTGACGGGCGGCCGTGCGGCTGTGGGACACTCGCTGCGCCAGCCGTCGGACCTCGGGAGCCCTCATGACCACCACCGCGACCACCGGCGGCGCCGTCGTGAGCGTCCCGTCGGACGCCGTCGGCGCCGGCAAACGGCCCGCGCGTCCGCCACGCTTCTACCCCCTGGACGCCCTCCGCGGCCTCGCCATCGCGCTGATGGTGTTCGTCAACTGGGCCGGCAACTGGTCGCTGCCCCCGGCGTTCGGGCACTCCGACTGGCACGGGCTGACGCTCGCCGACACCGTCTTCCCGGGCTTCCTCGTCGCCATGGGCACGGCCATGCCGTACGCCTCGCGCACCGGCTGGCGGAGGGCCTTCGGGCGCGCCGCCCTGCTCTACCTGATCGGCTGCGCGCTGGTGTCGTACAAGTACAGCGAGCCGTTCGACCTCAGCGTGGGCGTCCTGCAGCTGACCGCGGCGGCGTACCTGGTGACCTGGCTGATCATGCGGCTGCCCCGCGTGGTCCAGCTGCCGGTCGTCGCCGCCCTGCTCGCCGCGATCACCGCGGCGTACCTGTGGTATCCCGTGCCGGGCGTGGGCGCTGGCTCCTTCGAGGAGGGTGCGAACGTCGGTGAGTGGTTCGACAGCCTGCTCGGCCTCGAGCCCCACCCCGAGAACCCGCACGCGTGGCTGCCGGCCGTGGGCTCGGTGTTCATCGGCGTCCTGGCCGGCCGGATCTGCCGCGAGCACACCGGACGCCGCCGGCTCGGCCTGCTGCTGGTGCTGGGCGGCGTCACGCTCGGGCTCGGACTCGCGCTGTCGGTCGTCGTCCCCGTCAACAAGCACCTGTGGACGTCCAGCTTCGTGCTGGTCACCGGCGGCATCGCGGTCCTGACGCTGGTCGTGTTGGCGCTGCTGATCCCGGCGTCGTCGCGCGGCGGGGTGTTCCGGCCGCTGGTGATCCTGGGCGGGCACGCGATCGTCGTGTACGCGTTCTCTGAGACCGTCGTCGGACGCGCCCGCGACGAGTGGCTCTGGCCCACCTGGGAGCCGATCATCACCGAGAACTGGGGCGAGGTCGCCGCCGGCGCCGCCTTCCCCGCCGCCGCCGTGCTCGTGTGCCTGCTGCTGGCCTGGGCGATGGAGCGGCTGAACATCCACATCCGCTTGTGAGCGGGCGATCGGGGTAGTCCTCCAGGATGCGCATCGGCATCCGGCGGGCCTACGACCAGCCCGCAGACGACGACGGCTACCGCGTGCTGGTCGACCGGCTCTGGCCGCGCGGCGTCCGCAAGGACGCCCTGGCCTACGACCTGTGGGCCAAGGACGTCGCTCCGACCGACGGGCTGCGCACCTGGTGGAACCACCGCCCCGAGGACTTCGCCGAGTTCGCCCGCCGGTACCGCGCCGAGCTGAAGGACTCGGACGCCCTCGCGGCCCTGGTCGAGGACCTGCGCGGACGCCCCGCCGTCACCCTGCTCTACTCGGCCCGGGACACCGAGCACAACCAGGCGGTCGTCCTCGCCGAGGTGCTGTCCGAGCGGCTGGGCGACGGGCCGGGGGCGTCCTGATCAGCTCTTCGTCACCTCGTCCCGCACCCGCCGGGCCGCGGCGACCAGGTTGCGCAGGGCCGGGGTCACCTCGGCGTACCCGCGGGTCTTCAGGCCGCAGTCGGGGTTGACCCAGAGCCGCTCGGCAGGCAGGCCGCCCAGGGCGAGACGCAGGCCGTCGGCCATTTCGCAGGTTCTCCGGCGGCCGCCGCTCATCCGTCCGAAGGCCCCAGCCGCCCGGCGGAGGCTCCTGGGCCGGGGCCCTTCAGCTCGACGAAGATCGCGTGGGTCGGCGTGGTGCCGATGTTGGTGCCGGAGTGCTCCTGGGCGTCCAGCCACCGGGCCTGGCCGGGGGCCAACTCGACCTCCACCTCGGCCGAGCCGGATCGTAGCCGCCGGCGGAATCCACTCAGCGTCACCATCACGCTGTCGGGGTGCGAGTGGGGCCGCGTCGAGTCGCCGGGTGAGTCGCGGTATTCGAGAACGCGGACCCGGTCGTTCTCGAAGACCACGTGGTAGAGCTCCGGATTGGTGGCGATGGGATCGTTCATCGGGCCTCCTGGTCACGCCCATACCTACCCCGAACACCGACCGCCGAGCGGGTGGCCGATAGCTAGTCTGGCCCCGTGCGGCACCCCTGGGAGAAGGCCGGACGCCCCTCGGCGGTCGCGGAGAGCCCGCCGGGAACCGCGGCGGACTGGGCCGAGCCCGCGGCCGGCCTCCTGGCTCGGCTGGGCTCCAGTGAGGACGGCCTGACCGCGGCCGAGGCGGCCGCGCGGCGTCCACGGCATGGGCAGCACCACCGGCACGCCCGGTGGCCCAAGGCGCTGCTCAAGCAGTTCACGAGCCCGATCATGCTGATCCTGATCGTGGCCACGGTGGTGTCGATGGTCGTCGGCGACGTCACCGACGGCGCGATCATCATCGCGATCATCGCGGCGTCCGGGCTGCTCGGCTTCGCCCAGGAGTACCGGGCCGGGCGCGACGTGGCCGCGCTGATGGCGAGGGTCCAGGTGAACGCGACCGTGCTGCGCGACGGCGTCCGCTGCCAGGTGCCGGTCGCCGACGTCGTGCCCGGGGACGTGGTGGAGCTGTCCGCGGGCAGCCTCGTCCCGGCGGACTGCCGGCTGCTGGCGTCCAACGGACTGCTGGTGGACGAGTCGGTGCTGACGGGCGAGTCCTTCCCGGTCGACAAGGACGCCGACGCGGCGCTGTCCCCCGCCGCGCCGCTCGCGGACCGGGCCAACAGCGTCTTCTTCGGCACCCACGTGGCGAGTGGCAGCGGCCGGGCGGTCGCGGTCACCGTGGGCGACGCGACCGAGGTGGGCCGGGTGAAGGCGGACCTGGCGTCCGCGCAGCCGACGACGACCTACGAGCGCGGCATCACCGAGTTCGGCTACCTGCTGGTGCGGATGATGCTCGTGCTGACGGCGTTCATCTTCGTGGTCAACACGTTGTTGGGGCGTCCGCTGCTGGAGGCGCTGCTGTTCTCGCTCGCGCTCGCGGTGGGACTGACCCCGCAGATGCTGCCGGCCATCGTGACGATCGGGCTGTCGTCCGGGGCGCGGCTGATGGCGAGCCGGAAGGTCATCGTCAAGCGCCTGCAGGTGATCGAGAACCTGGGCTCGATGAGCATCCTGTTCACCGACAAGACGGGGACGCTGACGGTCGGCTCGCCGCAGCTGAGCCGCGTCCTCGACGTGTGCGGGGGCGACTCCGACGGCGTCCTCGGCCTGGCCAGCTTGAACGCGGGCCTCCAGACCGGGTTCGCCAACCCCATGGACGCCGCCATCCTCGCCCGGCGGCCCCTCGCGGCGGGCAGCGAGTTGCTCGGGGAGGTCCCGTACGACTTCTCGCGGAAGAGG
>DAIRTI010000177.1:0-3619 GCA_036803965.1 Propioniciclava sp. | reverse complement strand
CCGCCGATCACTCACCGCCTACGACCACTGACCCCTGGGAATTGATCATCTAGTGGTCCGGCCGCTCCGGCGGCGACGTTGGGCGCAGCGCGGAAGAGCCCGGGCCGGGTCAGACGCGGGCGGCCCAGGCATCCGCGATCAGCCGGCGGCTCTCGTCCAGGAGCTGCGGCAGGGCGCGCGTCTGGGCGATGACCGGCAGGAAGTTGGCGTCCCCGCCCCAGCGCGGGACGACGTGCTGGTGCAGGTGAGCCGCGATGCCCGCCCCGGCCACCTCACCCTGGTTCATGCCGATGTTGAACCCCGCCGGGCGCGACACCGAGCGCAGGACCTCCATGGCCGTCCGCGTGATCTCGCCGAACTCTGTGCGCTCATCGGGTGTCAGGTCGGTGTAGTCGGCGACGTGACGGTACGGGCACACCAGCACGTGGCCGGGGTTGTAGGGGAACAGGTTCAAGACCACGTAGACCGAATCGCCGCGGTGCACGACCAGGCCGTCGGCGTCCGGACGCCCCGGCGCCTGGCAGAACGGGCACTCCCCCGGCGTGGAGTCCACGGGCTTGGCCGCCCCCCCGATGTAGGCCATGCGGTGGGGCGTCCAGAGCCGCTGGAAGGCGTCCGGGACGCCGGCGAAGTCCGCGGACGCCTCCGGTGCGGTCATCTCAGGCCTGCGTCTCGGGCGCGCTCGGGCTGTCGTTGCGCCGGGAGGCGATCCAGGACGCCACCTGCTCGACGGCGTCCGCGACCGGCACGCCGTTCTGCTGCGAGCCGTCGCGGTAGCGGAACGACACCGCGCCGTTGGCGACGTCGTCGCCGCCCGCGATGAGCACGAACGGCACCTTCTGCTTGGCGGCGTTGCGGATCTTCTTACCGAACCGGTCGTCGGTGCGGTCGATCTCGACCCGGACGCCCCTGGCGCGCAACTGGGCCGCGACGGCCTCCAGGTGCTCGGTGTGCTCCTCGGCGACCGGGATGCCCAGCGCCTGGACGGGCGACAGCCACGCCGGGAAGGCCCCTGCGTAGTGCTCGAGGAGGACGCCGAAGAACCGCTCGATCGAGCCGAAGAGGGCGCGGTGGATCATCACCGGACGCTGCCGCGAGCCGTCGGGCGCGGTGTACTCCAGCTCGAACAGCTCCGGCTCGAAGAAGTCGAGCTGGATCGTCGACAGCTGCCAGGTGCGACCGATGGCGTCCTTGGCCTGGACGGAGATCTTCGGGCCGTAGAAAGCGGCGCCGCCCGGGTCGGGGACGAGTTCCAGCCCGGAGGACTCGGCGACCTGCCGCAGCGTCTCGGTGGCCTCCTCCCAGGTCGCGTCGTCGCCCACCGACTTGTCGGGGTTCTTGGTCGACAGCTCGAGGTAGAAGTCGTCCATGCCGTAGTCGCGCAGCAGGTCGAGGACGAACGTGAGCAGGGCGGTCAGCTCGCCCTTCATCTGGTCGCGGGTGCAGTAGATGTGCGCGTCGTCCTGGGTGAAGCCGCGGGCTCGGGTGAGCCCGTGGACGACGCCCGACTTCTCGTAGCGGTACACGTGGCCGAACTCGAACAGCCGCAGCGGCAGCTCGCGGTAGGACCGCTGCCGCGACTCGAACACCAGGTTGTGCATCGGGCAGTTCATCGGCTTGAGGTAGTAGTCGGCGCCCTGCTTGACGATGTTGCCGGCCTCGTCGCGCTCCTCGTCCATGTGCATGGGCGGGTACATGCCCTCGGCGTACCACTCCAGGTGCTTGCTCTTGACGAACAGCTGGCCCTTGGTGATGTGCGGGGTGTTGACGAACTGGTAGCCCGCCTCGACGTGGCGCCGGCGCGAGTACTCCTCCATCTCCATCCGGACGAGCGCGCCCTTGGGGTGGAAGACCGGCAGCCCCGAGCCGATCTCGTCGGGGAAGCTGAACAGGTCGAGCTCGTTGCCGAGCTTGCGGTGGTCGCGCTTGACGGCCTCCTCGACGCGGTGCAGGTAGGCCTTCAGATCGTCGGGCGTCGCCCAGGCGGTGCCGTAGACGCGCTGCAGCTGCGGGTTGGCCTGGTTGCCGCGCCAGTACGCCGCGGAGGTGCGGGTGAGGCTGATCGCCTTGAGGTAGCCGGTGTGCGGCAGGTGCGGGCCCTTGCACAGGTCGCGCCAGGCGACCGAGCCGTCGCGGCGCATGTTCTCGTACACCGTCAGCTCGGCGCCGCCGACCTCGCCGGCGGTCTCGGCGTCCTGCGGCTTGCCCTTGAGATCGACGAGTTCCATCTTGAACGGCTCGTCGGCGAACTCGCGGGTGGCCTCGTCGTCGGCGATCACGCGGCGCACGAACGGCTGCTTCTCGCGGACGATCTGCTTGATCTCCTTCTCGATGGCCGCCAGGTCTTCGGGGGTGAAGGGCCGCTCGGTGCGGAAGTCGTAGTAGAACCCGTTCTCGATCGCGGGGCCGATGCCCAGCTGCGTGCCCGGGAACACCCGCTGGACCGCCTGGGCGGTGATGTGCGCGGCCGAGTGGCGCAGGACGTGCAGTCCGTCGGGGGACGCCGCCGGCACCGGCTCGATCTCGGCACCGTCGGGGACGCCCGCGCGCAGGTCGCGCACCTCCCCGTCCACCTTCATGGCGACGATCTCGGGGTTCGTACCGAACAGGTCGAGGCCCGTCGTGCCCGTCGAGACCATCTTCTGCTCGCGCGAGTCGGGGCGAACCAGGGTGATGGAGACGGACACGGGATCTTCCTTTCGGTCGGACAACGCGTCCTATTGTGCCGCACCCACAGGGCGCTGCCTCCGCTAGAAGGTGATGAGCCCCAGGTGCTCGAGCAGGATCTTCAGGCCGAGCGCGATCAGGATCAGCCCGCCGGCGATCTCGGCAGGGCGTTCCCAGCGTGAGCCGAACTGGTGGCCGAGGACGACTCCGGCGTAGGCGAGGACGAACGTGATGCCGGCGACCAGTCCCGCGACCAGCCAGATGTCGAGCTGGAGGAACGCGAATCCGACGCCCGCGGCGAGAGCGTCGATGGACGTGGCCACGCCCAGCACGAGCAGCATCTTGAGCGACAGCCCCGGATCGCCGATCGGCGGGGCGTCCGCGGTGTGCTTGGACCAGGCCTCGTAGAGCATGCGTCCGCCGATGAACGCGAGCAGACCGAAGGCGATCCAGTGGTCGACCGCCTCGATGGCCCCCGCGAACTGGGAGCCCACCGCCCAGCCGATCAGCGGCATCCCGCCCTGGAACAGGCCGAACGTCAGGGCGAGCGCGAGCGCTTGTGCATGGTTGGGACGCCTCATGCCCAGTCCCTTGCCGACGGACACGGCGAAGGCGTCCATGGACAGGCCGACGGCGAGCAGCACGATCTCGAGCAACGACAAGGGTCCTCCATCATGCAGAAAGCCGACCCAGACTGGATCGGCTTTCATCTCGTGGGCGGTACCAGACTTGAACTGATGACCTCTTCCGTGTCAGGGAAGCGCGCTACCAACTGCGCCAACCGCCCGAGGTGGGTACCGGATTTGAACCGGTGTACACGGATTTGCAGTCCGTTGCCTCGCCTCTCGGCCAACCCACCACGCGAGAGCCGGTCCCGTGAGAGCCGTGGCCTTCCGTGAGACCCTCTCCGAGCGGACGACGGGATTCGAACCCGCGACCCTCACCTTGGCAA
>DAIRTI010000176.1:0-3726 GCA_036803965.1 Propioniciclava sp. | reverse complement strand
GGGCACCTACATCTTCAACTACGGCCGCAACGAGGTGAAGTCGTTCCTGGTCTCGAACGCCCTGTACTGGGTCACTGAGTTCCACATCGACGCGCTGCGGGTGGACGCCGTTGCGTCCATGCTCTACCTCGACTACAGCCGCGAGCCCGGCGAGTGGGTGCCGAACCAGTACGGCGGCAACGAGAACCTCGACGCCATCGACTTCCTGCGTTATGTCAACAAGCACCTCTACGAGCGGGTCCCGGGCGTGTGCCTGATCGCCGAGGAGTCGACGTCGTTCGCCGGCATCACCAAGCCCGTGCACACCGGCGGGCTGGGCTTCGGCTTCAAGTGGAACATGGGCTGGATGAACGACTCGCTGCGCTACCTGGCGCTCGAGCCGATCTACCGGCAGTGGCACCACAACGAGATGACGTTCGCGATGGTCTACCAGTACTCCGAGAACTTCATCCTGCCGATCAGCCACGACGAGGTCGTCCACGGTAAGGGCTCGATGATCAACAAGATCCCGCAGGACGACTGGCGCAAGTTCGCCACCCTGCGTGCGTTCTACAGCTACATGTGGGCGTTCCCCGGCAAGCAGCTGCTGTTCATGGGCTGCGAGTTCGGCCAGCGCAGCGAGTTCAACGAGGACGCCTCGCTCGAGTGGTGGGTCACCGATCTGTGGGGCCACCACGGCCTGCAGCGCATGATGAAGGACCTCAACGAGATCTACGTCGCGCATCCGGCCCTGTGGAAGCTCGACAGCGATCCCGCGGGCTTCCGCTGGATCAACGCCGACGACGTCTCCGGCAACACGTTCAGCTGGTTGCGCACCGACGGTGACGGCCAGCACATCGCGGCGGTCGTGAACTTCAGCTCCGAGCCGTGGAACGACTACCGGATCGGCCTGCCCGAAGCCGGCGTGTGGACCGAGATCTTCAACTCCGACTCCGCGATCTACGACGGCTCGGGCGGCACGGGCAACCTGGGCAAGGTCATCGCGACCAACGACCCCAACAACGGCCTGCCCAACAGCGCCCTGGTGCAGGTGCCGCCGCTCGGTGCCGTCTACCTGCGCTACGACCCGGAGCCCGAGCACGCGCTGCCCGCCGACGAGGCCGCCGCCGCGAAGCCCGCCGGCTACGTGCCGAAGCGCACGGGCGCGACCCGCGTCGAGGCCGCCGAGTAGGCACGTGAGCGATCCCGTGCGCCTGGGGTGGGACTCGGTGCCCACCCCGGAGGCGCTCGAGGCCGCCATCGCGGCCCTGGACGCCGCCCCCGGTCCGCCGCCGCGGCGCGTCGAGGTCGACCTGGACGCCGGCGTCCCGCGCCGCCTGCGCTACGTCCTGCACCGGCACGGCTTCCGGCTGGAGGGGGTGGCCAGGCAGGCGCGCGCGACGGCGTCCGGCTACGTCGACGTGCTGCGCTACGCCCGACTCGCCGACGACCCGACCGAGCAGCGCATGTTGTTCACCGCCGTCATGAACACGGTCACCGCGCGCAAGCGCCTGATCGCGCACGCGCTGGTGACGGACGCCGAGGGTCGCGTCCTGCTGTGCGAGACCTCGTTCAAGCCCGACTTCGAGCTGCCCGGCGGCATCGTCGAGCCGTTCGAGTCGCCGGCCGACGGGCTGGTGCGCGAGATGGCCGAGGAGATGGGATCGGTGCTCCACGCCGGGCGCATCCTCGTCGCCGACTGGCTGCCGCCCTACCTCGGCTGGGAGGACGCGCTGGAGTTGATCTTCGACTCGCCGGTCCTGGACGCCGCTGGTGCGGCCGCGCTCGTGCCCGACGGCAAGGAGATCCTCGCCCTGCACTGGCTGGAGCCGGATGCCGCGGCGTCCACGATGACCGAGATCGCCGGACGCCACCTGCTCGCCGCGATCGCGGCGCGGGCATCCGGGGAGACGCTCTACCTGGAGGCCGGTCTGCCGCCGGGTCGCTGAGTCAGAACAGGGCGGACATCAGGTCGCGGCGGGCCTTGACCACGGCCGGGTCGGACGCCCCGATGGTCTCGAACAGCGCCAGCAGCCGGACTCGGGCCTTCTCGCGGTCGGCGCCCGAGGTGTTGCGGACGACGTCGACCAGGCGGGCGAACGCGGCCTCGGGCGCTCCCCCGGCGACCTCGAGGTCGGCGGCGTCGAGTTGGGCGTCCACGTCCTCGGGGTGGGCCTTGGCGCGGGCGACGACGGCGTCCGGGTCCTGCGCGGTGACCCGCACGAGCAGTTCCGCACCGGCCTTGCCGGCCGCCGCCTCGGCGTCCCCGGGGGTCGCCTTCAGGATCTTGTCGAACTCCTCCACGGCCAGCGCGTAGTCGCCGGCCTCCATGGCGGCGTCCGCGGCGGCGAACCGGGCGTCGGGGGCGGCGGCCTCGGCGTCCGCGGGCGCGGCGCCGGCGACCGGCTGGGCCTTGCCGACGACCCCGTTGGCCACGGCGGCCTGCAGCAGTTGGTCGATGAAGGCCGAGGCTTCGGCGCGGTCGCGCGTGCCCTGAAAGAGCGGCATTAGCTGGCCCGACAGGGCGCCCGCCACCATCGGCACCGCCTGGATGCCGAGCGCCTGCGCGATGCGCGGGGCGGCGTCCACGTTGACGCGGACGAGCAGCCAGCGGCCCTCGGCGGCGTTGGCCAGCGCGGCGAGATCGTCGGACAGCTGCTGGGCGTTCGCGCGCGGGCTGTAGAACTCCAGCACGACGGGGTGCCGCATCGACAGGGTGAGGACGTTCTCGAACGAGCGCTCGTCGGCCTCGACGACGTAGGAGGCGGCGGGGGCCTTGGCGGCGAGGCCGGAGAGGTCCATGGCACGGGAGTCGAAGCTGGGCGCGTTCATGGGCCCATTCTGGCACTCTCCCGTGTCTCGTTAGAGCTGACCCCTGCCCCACGCGGACGCCGGGCGGCAAGATGGGGCCATGATCTTCGAACGCGCCGGACAGCCCGCCCAACCGAGCGACCTCACCGACATCGACGCCCTGGTGGCGGCCTACTACGACCTGGTCCCCGACCCGGCCAACCCCGACCAGCAGGTGGTGTTCGGCACGTCGGGCCACCGCGGCTCGTCGCTGAAGGCGGCGTTCAACGAGGCCCACATCGCGGCCACCACGCAGGCCATCGTGGAGTACCGCGCCGCCCAGGGGGTCACCGGTCCCCTGTTCATCGGCAAGGACACCCACGGCCTGTCGCTGCCGGCGTGGAAGACGGCGCTCGAGGTCCTGCATGCCGCCGGCGTCAGCGTGTACGCCGAGCGCGACGACGAGTACACCCCGACCCCCGCGGTGTCCCGCGCGATCATCGTCTACAACCGCGACAACTCGGGCCCGCGCGCCGACGGCATCGTCGTCACCCCGTCGCACAACCCGCCGACCGACGGCGGCTTCAAGTACAACCCGCCGCACGGCGGCCCGGCCGACTCCGACGCCACCAGCGTCATCGCGGCCCGCGCCAACGAGTTGCTGGGCAGCTGGAAGTCGATCCCCCGGACGCCGTACGAGCAGATCTCCGGCGAGATCGCCCGCCACGACTACCGGAGCGCCTACTGCGAGGACCTGGTCAGCGTCATCAAGCTGGACGCCATCCGTGCGGCCGGGCTCAACGTCGGCGCCGACCCGATGGGCGGGGCGTCCGTGCAGTACTGGGAGTACATCGCCGACCGGCTCGGGCTCGGCCTCTCGGTGGTCAACCGGGTCGTCGACCCGGCCTGGCCGTTCATGACGCTGGACTGGGACGGCAAGATCCGCATGGACTGCTC
>DAIRTI010000175.1:0-4446 GCA_036803965.1 Propioniciclava sp. | reverse complement strand
GCAGGAGCATTCGCCATCCGACCCGCCCTACAGCGTCGGCGGATCGAGGCTGAGCCCGGAGCGGTTACGAGCGCTCGGCCATGAATTCGAGCGACGTGTCGACGATGAACCCGGCGTCGTTGTCCATCGTGGCGACGTGGTAGCTGTTGGCCAACCGGTGGACGGTGACGTCGGTCGAGGAGACCTGCCGGGTGATGATCTCGACCGACGTCGGGGGCACGACGTGGTCGACCTCGGACCGGAAGATCAGCAACGGGCACGAGACGAGGTCGAGATAAGGACGCACCTCGCACCAGAGCCGGTACATGCCGGCGACCGCAGCCAACGGCGTCCGGTCGTAGGCGCCCTCGTCGATCTCGAGGATGGCGTCGTTGGCGATGCCGGCCACGGTGGGGACGAAGCGCCGCAGCGTCCCCGCGAACGGCACCAGCCGGCTCATCGCAGTGACGGCGGGGTTGACCATCACCAGCCCCGCCACATCCTCGGGACGCTTCTCCGCGAGCATGAGCGACAGCGCGCCGCCCATCGACAGCGACGCGACGAAGACCTTGTCGCAGGACGCCCGCAGGTCGCTCAGCTCGCGGTCGACGCAGGCGTACCAGTCGGGCCACGAGGTCACCGCCAGCTCCTGCCAGCGCGTGCCGTGCCCGGGCAGCCGCGGCAGGCTGACGCGGTAGCCGGCGGACGCCGTCCGTTCGGCCCAGCCGCGCAGGGACGCCGGGCTGCCCGTGAACCCGTGCACGAAGAGGACGCCCACCTCGCCGGTGTCGGTGTGGAAGGGCTCGGTGGAGGGACGCTGCGCCATGGCGGCATCGTAGGGCTCGCGTCCCGGTGGGAGAGGGCCGATAGGCTGTGGCGTCGCAAGGAGGTCGCCCGTGTCCTGGTACTCGTTCTTCAAGCTCTCGCTGGTCCGGCCGTTCGTGAAAGTGGCCTACAAGGCGCGGGTCGAGGGGGAGGAGAACATCCCGGCGACCGGCGGCGCGATCATCGCCTGCAACCACACCTCGGCCACCGAGACCTACGTGCTGCCGGCCCTCATCAAGCGGCAGGTCACCTACCCGGCCAAGGCCGAACTGTTCAAGCCCGGCAAAGGCATCAAGGGCATCCCGAAGAGCATCATCGCGTGGGCTCTCAAGGCCGTCGGCCAGGTACCGCTGGACCGCTTCGGCGGCCGCGCCGCCCTCGACGGCCTCGGGCCGGTACTCGAGGTGCTGCGGGCCGGCGGCGTCGCCGGACTCTTCCCCGAGGGCACCCGGTCGGTCGACGGACGCCTCTACAAGGGCAAGACCGGCGTGGCGCGGCTGGCGCTGGCCGCGGGCGTCCCGGTGGTGCCGTGCGCGATCCTGAACGCCGAGGAGACCGGCAAGCTGCTCGGCATGATCCCGATGGCCGACCACCCGGTCGTCCGGTTCGGCAAGCCCCTCGACTTCAGCGTCTACCACGGCTGTTCCGACGACCGTGCCGCCGTGCGCTGGGTCACCGACGAGATCATGAACGCGATCATGGAACTCTCCGGGCAGACCTACGTCGACGTCTACGGCACCTCGATCAAGTACGGCGGCATGTCGATGGAGGAGGCGGACGCCCGTGTGCGACCGCGTCCGGGCGGCGGTCCCGCGCCCGCCCCGTGCACACCGGACGCCGCAGCGTCCTGACTGCTCGGCAAGCTCCCCGGCAGTTGCGAGGAGCCGTCGGACTCGGGATCGAACCGCGACGCAGTCGCGTACCATGACGCCGTGTCCGAGCCGATCCCGTCTCTCGCCGACCTGCACGCCGTGGGGGCGGCGCAGCAGCCCAGCTACCCCGACCTCGCCGAGGTAGACAAGGTGGTGGCTGCGCTGCGACAACGCCCGCCGCTGGTTTTTGCGGGCGAGGTCGACGAGTTGCGCGTGCGGATCGCCGAGGCGGCTGCCGGACGCGCGTTCATCCTGCAGGCCGGCGACTGTGCCGAGACCTTCGACAACGTGACGGCGCTCAACATCAAGAACTCGCTGCGCGTCCAGCTGTCGATGGCGCTCGTGCTGCAGTACGCGGCCCAGGTGCCGGTCGTCAAGGTCGGCCGCATCGCGGGCCAGTACGCCAAGCCGCGCAGCAACGACAACGAGACGCGCGACGGGGTGACGCTGCCGTCCTACCGCGGGGACGCCGTCAACGCGCTCGCGTTCGACGAGGCGTCCAGGCGGCCGGATCCACGGCGGCTGATGGAGGTATACAACTGCTCGGCCGCGACGCTGAACCTGGTGCGGGCGTTCGTCAACGGCGGCTTCGCCGATCTGCGCACGGTGCACACGTGGAACTCGGAGTTCGTCCGCAACTCGGCCATCGAGGCGCGCTACGAGGCGCTCGCCGCCGAGATCGAGCGCGCGCTGGCGTTCATGGTCACCTGTGGCATGGACGACGACGAGCTGCGCACCATTCACTACTACGCGTCGCACGAGGCGCTGCTGCTCGAGTACGAGCACGCCCTGACGCGCATCGACTCCCGCACCGGGACGCCGTACGACACCTCGGGACACATGCTGTGGATCGGCGAGCGGACGCGCCAGCTCGACGGCGCCCACGTGCGGTTCCTGTCGGGGTTGCGGAACCCGATCGGGGTCAAGATCGGGCCGTCGGTCACCGGCGCGGACGCCGTCGCGCTCGCCGAGCGACTGGACCCGGACCACGAGCCGGGCCGGTTGACGATCATCTCCCGGATGGGCGCCGACAAGGTGCGCGACGTGCTGCCCCCGATCGTCGAGGCCGTCGAGGCGACCGGACGCAAGGTGGCCTGGGTGTGCGACCCGATGCACGGCAACACGTTCTCGACGTCGAACGGCTACAAGACGCGCTCGTTCGACCGGGTGTGGGCCGAGGTCGACGGGTTCTTCGACGTGCACGCCGGGCTCGGCACCTGGCCTGGGGGCGTCCACATCGAGCTGACCGGCAACGACGTGACCGAGTGCGTGGGGGGCGTCCAGGAGTTGGCGGAGGAGCACCTGACGCAGGCGTACGAGACCGCGTGCGACCCGCGGCTGAACCGCAACCAGTCGCTCGAACTGGCGTTCTACCTGGCCGAGCGGCTCAACGACGACATCCGTGCCCGGGGGTTCAACCCGGTGCAGCAGTTCGAGCCGCAGGAGCTGGCGTGACCGAGTTGGGTGTTGACGAGGTCATCGACCTGCGCAGCGACACTTTGACGGTGCCCTCCGAGGGCATGCGGGCGGCGATGGCGTCCGCGCGGGTCGGCGACGACGTCTTCGGCGAGGACCCGACCGTCCGCGAACTCGAGGCCCGGGTGGCGTACCTGCTGGGGCACGAAGCCGCGCTGTTCACGGCGTCCGGCTCTCTTGCGAACGTCCTCGGCGTCGCACTGCACGTCCGGCCCGGCGAGGAGGTGCTCTGCGACGCCCGCGCGCACATCGCCCGCGCCGAACTCGGCGCCCACGCGGCCCTGCACGGCGTCACGATGCGCACCTGGGTCACCCACGACGGCATCGCGGACGCCGCCCAGATCACCAACCTGCTCGAGCCGGACGCCGGGCCCTTCCTGGTCTCGACCAAGTGCGTCGCGATGGAGAACACCCACAACTTCGGCGGCGGGACCGTCCAGCCGCTGCCCGGCCTGCAGCGCGTCTCGCGGATCTGCAGCGATCTCGGCGTCAAGCGGCACCTCGATGGCGCCCGGCTCTGGAACGCGCACGTGGCGACCGGGGTGCCGCTGTCGACTTATGGTGGACTGTTCGACACGGTCTCGGTGTGTCTGTCGAAGGGGCTCGGCGCGCCGATCGGATCGGTGCTCGTCGGGTCGCTGCCCGACATCGATCGGGCGCGGGTGCTGCGCAAGCGGCTGGGCGCCGGCTGGCGCCAGGCCGGCATGCTGGCCGCCGGCGGTCTGTACGCCCTGGAGCACAACATCGGACGCCTCGCCGACGACCACGCTGCTGCCGAGGCCTTCGCGGACGCCGTCTCGGCGCGCGTTCCGGACGCGGTGAAGGAGCCCGAGACGAACATCGTCCTGGTCTCGGCCGAGGGGACCAAGACGAGCCTGATCCTCGAGGAGGCCGCTCGCCGCGGCGTCCGGCTGACCGCGGTGGGGCCGAAGCTGGTGCGCGCTGTCATGCACCTGGACGTGACGGTCGAGCAGTGTGCCCGGGCCGGGGAGATCGTCGGGGACATCCTCGCCGGACTGAGGGCCACGTCACTGCCTCACGCCGAACACGCTTAGTGGGTCTTCTGCGGGGTTCGCCGGCGCGAATGCCCGCGCGGGGAAGACCGGTGAGCGGCCTTTCCGTGCTGGAACTCCACGACCAACGATTCCGCCCTCGGGCACCCTCAGCTGTCCCCTGTAGGCATCGCGTCGTCCGTGCGGGCGCTGGGCCGGCGGATGCTGGGTCTCGCCTCCGGGTGCTCTGTCAGCGTCTGAGGTGGAGTTTGGTGGCGTGTGGTGCTGGGGGTCGTGTGGGC
>DAIRTI010000174.1:0-4491 GCA_036803965.1 Propioniciclava sp. | reverse complement strand
CCCCGCCGGCACCGGATCGACTACGCGGGTGCCGTGTCGCTCACGATCGGCCTGACCGCGCTGATCCTCGGGCTGCTCGAGGGTGGCAACGCGTGGGCGTGGGCGTCCGTGTCCAGCTTCGTCTGCTTCGGCATCGGCGTCGCGGCTTTGGCGGTCTTCGTGGCCGTCGAGCGGCGGGCGTCCGAGCCGATCCTCGACCTGAGCCTGCTGCGACGATCGCTGATCCTGACCACGACGCTGGTGTCGCTCGGCGTCGGCGCGCTGCTGATCGGCATCACGAGCTTCGTCCCGCCCTACCTGCAGAACGCCCTCGGCGCCGCGCCGATCGTCGCGGGTGCCGCGGTGGCGGCCCTGACGCTCGGCTGGCCGCTGGCGGCCTCGATCGCCGGACGGGTGTACCTGCGCCACGGCTTCCGGACCACCGTTCTGTTGGGCAGTTCGATTGTGCTCGCCGGCACGATCGCGCTGGCGCTGGTCGGCCCGACACCCAACGTGGTCGCCGTCAGTGCGGTCGCGTTCGTGATCGGCTTCGGGCTCGGCTGGACGGCCGCACCGTCGCTGATCGCTGCGCAGGCGTCGGTGGACTGGAACGAGCGCGGCGTCGTCACCGGTATCAACGTGTTCGCCCGTTCGGCGGGCAGCGCCGTCGGGGTGGCCGTCCTCGGCGCGATCGCCAACCACCTGATCGCCGCCGGGCATGGGGAGCACGACTACGCCACGATCGTGGACGCCTCCACCTGGGTCTTCCGTGCTGTCGCCGTCGTCGCGGCCCTGACCCTGTTCGCCGGCTTCGGTATGCCGCGCGGCGCGGTGGACGCCGTCGCCTACTCCCCGGAGGCCAACGCCGCCTGAGGCGGGGAACAGCGGTGTGCCGGCTGGCTCCTCAACCGGCACACCTGGCCGGACGCACGTCCGGGTCGTGACGTCCGGCCTGAGCGCCTATTACCCTGCTGGTCACGGTTCCGTCAGGAGGGCCGCGGTGAACGGGCGGCTTGGTCGTCGGACCGATAGGGGGTGTCGTCGGGCGACGATGTGACAGGCCCCGTGCTCAGCATGGGCCTCGTCTCCCGGGGCATCGATTATGCAAGCACAGCCTCACCTCACTGAGGTCTAGCTCACCAGCGCAGGCACGGGAGCCTGGCCCCTCACGTCGCTCATGCGGCGTAGCGGCGGGCGAAGTTGGAGAGCAGTAGGTGCTGTTCGCCGTTCACCTGGCTGGCCCTTGCCATCCGGACCAGGTCGTCCATCTCCTCGGGCCTGAAGTATCCCGCGTGCTGGTAGATGCGCATCCGCTCGGCCAGGTCGTCGGCGTCCAACTCGGGGTGGAACTGCGTGACGTACACGTTCGCGCCCACGCGGTACATCTGCACCGGGCACGCGTCCCCGGTCGCCAGCAGGACAGCGTGGGGCGGCGTCCGGGTGCAGCCCTCCTTGTGACCGACGAAGGCGTGGAAGGAGTCGGAGATGCCGTCCAGCAGCGGGTCTGACCGGCCCTCGGCGGTGAGGCTGATCTCGATCGCGCCGACGGCCTCGGCGTAGGTGTTGTCCACGTGGCCGCCGATGTGGTGGGTCACCAGCCCGATGCCGAAGCAGAGGCCCAGGAAGGGGACGTCGCGGTCGACGATCTCGTCGACGAGCGTCCTCAGGTCGGCCTCCACCCGCAACTGCAGCTCGGACTTCGCCGGGTTGCTGATGTCGAACGAACTGCCCCCCAGCAGGACGCCCGAGTAGTCGGCGAGATTCACCGCTGGCATCGGCTCCGACTCGACCCGGATCTGGCGCAACAGGCGCTCCGACCCCAGGCCGGTGTGGCGCAGCACCGAGCGGTACTCGGCGGCGGCGGCCTGGTCGTCGTCGCGGGTGGCGAGCAGCAGGAACGGCTTCACCCGGCACAGGTTAGTGGGGGACGCCGTTGGTGCGGTCCCACGCGTCCGGCGCCGTGGTCATCAGGCCGCCGCGGGGCCTGGGTGCGGCAGCGGCGTCCCCGCCTCGGTCTCGGCGAGCAGGGAGGCGACCACGGCGCGCAGGTCGCCGTCGTGCGCGGCGGCGACGTCGCGCTGACGCTGGTAGCTGGGGCCGTCGGCGAGGATCGTCTCGATGAACCGCAGTTCCGGCTCGCAGTGCAGCTGCCGGGCGATCGGGGTCAGTCTCTCCAACCAGACCTCGAAGCCCTGCCGCAGCGGCCGCACCCGCTGCGCGGGGTTCGGGGTGATGATTTCGGCCTCCAACCCGTAGCGGGCGGCCCGCCACTTGTTTTCCTTGACCAGCCAGGGCGGCAGCGTCGGGACGGTGCGGCCGGCGTCCAGTTCGCGCGACATCCACTCGGTCAGGCACTGCGTCAGCGCGGTCAGCGAGCCGATCTCGGCCAGCGTGGGCACCGAGTCGAGGGTGCGGTTCTCGACGGTGCCGAAGTGGGGCGACGGACGGACGTCCCAGCGGATCTCCTTCGCCACCGTGATCATCCCGACCTCGGAGAGTTCCTCGGCGTACGCCTCGAACTCGGCCCACGTCTCCATCGCGTACGGCAGGCCGTTGGTCGGCAGTTGCTGGAAGAGCATCGTCCGCTGGGAGGCGTAGCCGGTGTCCTCCGACTCCCAGAACGGCGAGGACGCCGACAGCGACAGCAGGTACGGGAAGAAGCGGGCCAGCCCGTTGGTGATCGGCAGGGCCTTGTCGCGGTGGTCGATCCCGACGTGGATGTGCGTGCCGCAGATCGCGAGCTGACGCGACCACCACTGGTTGCGGTCGACCACCACGTTGTAACGGGGCTTGTCGAAGGGCTGTTGCGCGCGCGAGAGGCTGAACGGGTGCGTCCCCGAACCGAGCAGCCGTGCGCCGAGTTGGCGCGCCATCCGGTCGGCGACGCGCAGGGTCTCGTCGAGGTCGCCGACCGCCGATTCGACCGTCTGGTGGACCCCGCTCACCAGCTCGATCATGTTCTTGAGGAACTCCTGGCGGATGGGTCCCTGCTCGCCCCCCTCGACCTGGTCGAGCAGCGGCTGGGCGAGCGGGGTGAGTTCGAGCGTCTCGGCGTCCACCAGCGCGAGCTCCCACTCGATGCCGACCGTCGACCGTGCCGAGGCTGCGAAGTCGATGTGCATGGCGAGCCTCCCGCCCGGAGCTGGGTGGGCTGATTGTACGTTCCGTCGCCCCGGACGAAAACGGGGGATCTTGCGTCGGGCGTAGGCAGGTCGTGAGTCCGGACGCCGAGAGTCGCGTTCCGCTGTACGACGCACGCGGGGCGCGTATTACTCTCAGGCCATGACAGGCGTCCTCGCCGCGCTCTTCGCTGGAATCGACAGGGTCCTTCCGGACGCCGCGGCGCTCCGTCGCGAGATCCACGCGTTCCCGCACCTCGGCGGCGACGAGATGCCGACCCGGGACATGTTTACCGAGGCCGCTCCGTGGCTCGACTGGTCGCCCGTCGCCGGCACGGGGGGATGGGCGCGGCTGGGTCCGGACGGCGCGTCGGTGGCCCTGCGCGCCGAGCTGGACGCGCTGCCCATGACCGAGGACACCGGCGTCGAGTGGTCGTCGGAACGCCGCGGCATCATGCACGCCTGCGGTCACGACGTGCACCTGGCGGCGTTGTGGGCCGTGCTCCAGGCCGCGCGGTCGGTGGAATTGCCGGCCGGGCTGGTGGCTCTGTTGCAGCCGCGCGAGGAGGTCTCGCCGACCGGGGCGGGAGACGTGGTCTCGTCGGGCCTGCTCGACGACGAGGACATCGAGGCGATGATCGGCGTCCACGTGCAGCCGCTCGTGGCGCGCGGGGTCGTTTCGACCGGCGCCGGGGCGGTCAACGCGGCGTTCGACGCGTTCACGATCACCGTGCACGGACGCGGCGGCCACGGCGCCTACCCGCACAACGCGCTGGACCCGATCACCGTGCTGGCTTCGATCATCACCGGGCTGTCGGAGTTGACGGCCCAGCAGATCGACCCGACGCAGCCGACGGTGGTCTCGGTGGGGCAGGTCGTGGGTGGGACTGCGCCGAACGTGATCGCGAGTTCGGCGACGTGTCACGGGACGATCCGGACGTTCTCGTCCCTCATCCGTGACCACCTGCACGAGGCGATACCGCGGCTGGCCGAGGGCATCGCGTTCGCCCGGGGGGCCGCGGTGGCGGTGGACTTCCAGCGGGGTGGTCCAGCGCTGGTGAACGATTTCGACCTGGTGGCGCGGGTGGACAGCGTGCTGGGTTCGGTGGATGTGCCGGTGGCGCCGGTTCCGTTCCGGTCCTGCGGCTCGGACGACTTCGCCGAGTACGGGCAGGTCGTGCCGTCGGTCATGTGCTTCGCGGGGACGGGGGGCACCGACGGCATCGGGCTGCATCACCCGCGTTTCCTGCCCGGACGCGACGCCCTCCCCCTGGTCGCCCGCACGTATGCGGCGGCCTACGTCGCGGCGGCCGGCAAGGTGGGGCGGGAGGCGTCCGACTGAGCCTCGATCCGCCGATGCGTTCTCTGGGGGTGACGGTTTCGGCGTCTCTGG
>DAIRTI010000173.1:0-4498 GCA_036803965.1 Propioniciclava sp. | reverse complement strand
CCGGCGGTGCGCAGTGGCAGGTCGCGGTGATCCGGACGCCCTTCAGCACGAGCCCGTCCCCGGCGTGTGTGCTGGACGCCTGCGACGCGTACCCCGCCCGGTGCAGCGCCGCGTAGAGCCAGTCGCCGGAGCGGTCGCCGGTGAACATGCGTCCGGTGCGATTGGCGCCGTGCGCGGCCGGCGCGAGGCCCACGATCAGCACGGACGCCGCCGGGTCGCCGAACGACGGCGCGGGGCGTCCCCAGTAGTCCTCGCCGGCGAAGGATGCGCGCTTCTCGATCGCCACCCGCTCGCGCCACTCGACCAGCCGCGGGCACGCCCGGCAGACCGACACGGCGGCGTCCAGTTCGACCAGGGACGCCGAACCCGCGATCGCCCGCACTTCGGCGGCCGACGTGGCGACGGGAGTGGCGGCGACCGCAGGGTCGCCGGGCCAGCCGGACCCGGGCGCGGCGACCACGGTCAGACCCGCGACGCCAGCTGGTCGCGGACCTGCTTGCGCAGCACCTTGCCCAGCAGCGACTTGGGCAGCTCGGGCACGGTGACGAACTCGCGCGGCACCTTGTACGCCGCGAGCCGCTCCTTGGCCCAGGCGCGCAGCTCGGCGGTGTCCAGCTCCTTGCCGGACGCCGACACGACCGCCGCGACGACGCGCTCGCCGCCCACGGCGTCCGGGATGCCGACGACGGCGACGTCGGCGATGTCCGGGTGGTCGAGCAACTCGGCCTCGACCTCGGACGGCGCCACATTGAACCCGCCCGTGATGATGAGTTCCTTGAGCCGGTCGACGATCGTGGTGAAGCCGTCGGCGTCCACGGTGACGAGGTCGCCGGTGCGCAGCCAGCCGTCCGGCAGCAGGGACGCCGCCGTCTCCTCCGGCGCGTTCCAGTAGCCGCCGAACACCTGCGGACCCTTGAGCAGCAGCTCGCCAGGCGTCCCCTGCGGGACGTCGCGCGTCGGATCGTCAGGGTCGACCACGCGCATGAGCGTCGACGGGAAGGGGACGCCGATGGTCCCGGTCCGGCGGGTTGGCCAGAACGGGTTGCCGAGCGCCACCGGGGACGACTCGGTGAGTCCATAGCCCTCGACGAGCAGCCCGCCGGAGACGGACTCCCAGCGGTTCACGATCTCGTCGGTGAGCGCCATCGCGCCGGAGATGCAGAACTTGGCGGTCTTCAGCGAGATCCCGCGCTCGGCAGCGCGCCGGGCGGTCTTGTCGTAGATCGGCGGGACGGCGCAGTAGATCGTCGGCGGCGACTTCTTGGCGGCGTCCAGCACCATGTCGACGTCGAAGGTGGGGAACAGCACCAGCCGCGACCGCTTGAGCAGCCCGAACGTCAGGTACAGCGTCATGCCGAACGCGTGGAACATCGGCAGCAGGGCGTAGCTGACCTCGCGGCCGTCGACGGCGTCCTTCATCCAGGCAGCGCCCTGCAGCGCGTTGGCGTACAGGTTGAGGTGCGTGAGCATCGCGCCTTTGAAGTGGCCGGTCGTGCCGGAGGTGTACTGGATCACCGCCAGGTCGTCGACGGACGGTCCGGGGTGGGACGCCGCCAGCTTGCTTCCCTTGAGGGCGGTCTTCCAGGGGGTGGCGCCGGGGGCGTCCGCGTGCAGGCGAGCGCGGGTCTCGCGGAGCTTCTTGACCGGCAGGGCCAGCGCGAGCCGCTTGAGCGTGGGGAAGGCGTCCAGCAGGTTGACCGCGATGACATGGTCGAGCGGGGGGAGCTTGGCGACGGATGCGTCCCAGGCGATGGCGACGCGCGCGCCGTGGTCGGCGAACATGCCGGCCAGTTCGTGGGCGGTGTAGAGCGGGTTGTGCTCGACGACGACGGCCCCCAGGCGCAGGATCGCGTAGAACGCCACGATGTGCTGCGGGCTGTTCGGCAGGACGATCGCCACCCGGTCGCCCTGCTTGACGCCGACGCGGCGGAGGGCGTCGGCGAGCCGGGCCACCTGGTCGGCGAGTGAGGCGTAGGTCGTGGTCGCGCCGAAGAACTCGCACGCGACGGCGTCCCCGCCGGCGGCGACGGCGCGGTCGAACATCGCGACGAGTGAGTCGGTGGGGATGTCGATCTCGGCGTGGACGCCCGGCTGGTAATGCCGGACCCAGGGCTGCGTCGTGGTCACCGGGTCATTGTTGCCTGCCCCCGCTCCGCGCGCGACTCCGCCGGCGATCGTGCGTTCGCTGGGACGGGCGAATCGGCGTCCGGACGCGCCGAGGGGCCGGGATCGCTCCCGGCCCCTCGTGAGCAGGCTCTCAGCGGCGGTTGCTCTGCTTCATCCAGTTGCTGAGCTGGGCCATGCCGGAGGGACCGCCGTTGTCGGTCGGCATGAGCAGCCACAGGGCCGGGTAGACGAACCACCCGATCGGCTGGAGGAACAGCGTGATCAGCACGGTCACGACGCGGACGATCGTCGGATCGATGTTGAAGTACTCGGCGACGCCGCCACAGACGCCGGCGACGTACTTGTTGGTGGTGCTACGGACGAACGGCTTGTTCATCTTCGGTTTCCTTTCGGGTGGGGCCTTACTTCCTTCTGTCGACGTCGAGGCCGATGACGCCGATCGCGACCAGCGCGATGGGGAGCGCGATTCCCAAGGTCGTCCAGTCGACCGAGCCGAAGGCCGACCAGAGGCCGACGGCGGCGATCAGCAGGAACAACAGCCCGACGGTGAGGCCCATCACGTCCGTGCGCCGAGTCATCGGTGCACCTCCACGTTACCCATGTCGAGTTCGACAAGGACAGTCAGGACGGGCTCGCCGGGCGCCACGGCGTAGGACTCGGAGACGCTCAGGTCCATGCCCTGCACCCGGTGCTGGGGTGTCTCGACGCGTCCCATGTCGACCTCGTAGCGGGCGGAGACAGCCGCAGACGCCGGCAGGATCAGCGTCAGCGATCCGGCGTCCTGGACGACCGTGACCGTGCGGTCCTCGTCGAGGGAGAGCCCGCTGAGGTCGACGGTGTGGGTGCCCATGCCGACCTGGATCTGGCTGGGCAGCTCGCTGGCATCGGTGATCGCGCGGTAGCCCTGGGCGGACGCCGGCGTCCCGGTCGCGGGGATCAGCATCGACATCGTGACGAGGGCCGCGACCAGGCCTACCGGGACCAGGCCGCGGGGGCGTCCGAACGCCGCCCGTTCAGGGCGGGACGCAGCGATCAGCGCCAGCCCGATGACGGCCAGGGCGGCCGCCGGGTACGCGACCCCGCGCACCTGGACGCCGACGGCGTCGGCAATGCCCAGGACCAGCCAGGACGCCAGCGTTGCGAGCACGACGCGCCGCCAGACGCGTGGGCGACGGGCGGGGGGCTGGTCGTAGGACCACGCGCCGAGCGTCTCGTGATGGCGGGCGGTCGGCGGCTGCTTCCACTCGGGAGCGCCGTACGGTTCGCCTGCGGGCGGCATGGTGCCGGGGTGCGGAGGGCGCAGCGAACCGGGCCGCCCGGCGTGGGGGTGTCCGCCGCGGGACAGGGCGAACCAGGCGAGCGCGACCACACCCAGCAGCGCGATGCCGACGCCGGCGAACCGGCTCTCGGGGACGGCGATCACCAGCGCGGCAAGGAGAATCGCGAGGACGGCCAGGATCGAGCGCGGGCTCCGCGTCCTGCTCGGGCGGACGGTCCGGTCGCTCGGAACCGCCAGCCACAGGGCCAGATACAGGAAGAAGGCCAGGCCGGAGGTGACGACCGTGGCCACGATCAACGCCGCCCGGACGAGGAGGGGGTCGACGTTCCACGTGCGGGCCAGCCCTGCGCAGACCCCACCCAGGATGCGGCGCGCGGAGTCCCGACGCAGCACTGGGTGATTGTTCACGGCCCCATCGTGCTACGCGCGCCGGCCGTATTCATCGGGTCGGTCCCTGAAGGGTCCCCCACGGAGGGCTTCCTCGGGTCGCCGGGCGCGGAATCGGCTTGCCGGGCTGTGGATAAGTCATGGACGCCGTGCCGGG
The DNA here is from genome assembly GCA_036803965.1 of Propioniciclava sp. Taxonomy (GTDB): domain Bacteria; phylum Actinomycetota; class Actinomycetes; order Propionibacteriales; family Propionibacteriaceae; genus Propioniciclava. The sequence continues at coordinate 548 of DAIRTI010000173.1, read as the reverse complement.
TGGGCGTCCTTCGTGTCATCATCGTCGGGTCTCGATCCCCAGGAGATTTCAATGCGTGTGTGCGCGATGGCGGCGTGTGCTGTGGTGGCCGCCGGGATGGTGTTGACCGGCTGTGGCCCGGCGGCTCCGGCGACCTCCGGGACGCCGACGGTGGTGGGTACGGGCCCGACTGCCGCGGCGACCCCCCTGTGCACCCCGGAGTCGGGCGGTTCGGCCACGCCGTGCACCCAGCAGCAGTACGAGGAGATGAAGAAGCTGGACGCCCTCTACGCCGAAGCCGAGGACGTCTACCGCCGCTTCGTCGCCGAGGACGTCAAGCTGCTGCACTCCGGCGGCCTGGCCGAGGGTCCGGTGCTGGACCTGATCGCCGGTCCGATGGTCGACCGCTACAAGGCGCGTCGCCAAGATCAGCACGACGCAAAGGTCACGATGACCGGAGATGTGTCGATCGCGTATGTCCGTCGGCTGCCCGGATATAGCTACGAAGGCTCGGATGTCACGTTGTCATCGTGTGTGGACGGCAGTGGCATGAAGGGTTACGGGCCGTC
>DAIRTI010000172.1:0-4587 GCA_036803965.1 Propioniciclava sp. | reverse complement strand
CCATCCGCACCTCGGTGACGGTGTCCATGGCCGAGGAGAGCAGCGGCGTCCGCAGCGTGATCCGGCGGGTGAGGAGCGTCGACGTGTCGACCTCGGCCGGGATCACGTCGCTTTGGACCGGCTGCAGCAGCACGTCATCGAACGTGAGCCCCAGGGGCGCGAACGGTTCGGGGACGCCGGCGGCGGTCAGAGCGGCGAGATCCATGGGCACCTTCCGGTCGGTCGAGCCCCGATCCTATCCCGGACGCCGGACGCCCCTTCGGCCTGCCCGAGGGGCAGCAAACCCTCAAGCAGACCCTCCCGTTTCCGCCTCGGCGGGGTCGCTCACCCGCACGATTTGGCAAGATGCGAACCATGACAGGCGGAAAACGATTCACGGTGCCGCCTCTGAAATGGGCGGACGTGGGCCTCATCGCGCTGGGCGTCGTGGCCCTGGTCGTCGCGGTGCTGGCCCTGAGGTCGGGCACCTCGACGCCGGCATCCGTCGCACCCATCACCCCGGCAACAACAGGCACCCCCACCACCTCGGCCACGAGCACCAAGACCGACACTCCGGCCACCACCACCAACACCCCGACGACGACCAGCACGAAGACCCAGCAGGTCGTCTTCCTCGGCGACGGGTTCACCGCCGGCAGCTCGGGCACGAGCTGGGCGAGCCTGGTCTCGGACAAGCTGGGCTGGCAGGCGACGAACCTCGCCGTCGACGGCATGGGGTTCCTGGTGGCCCCCAAGAAGTGCCCGCAGTCGCCGTGCACCAAGTTCGAGGGGATGATCCCCAAGGTCGCCGCCGAGAGCCCCAGCATCGTCGTGGTCGCGGTCGGCACCGCGGATGGCGATCAGAACATCGACTCCGCGTCGAGCACGTTCTTCAAGAAGTTGGACGCCGCCCTGCCCGACGCGCGCATTATCGCGGTGTCGCCGATGTGGGGGTCGTCCACCGTCCCCTACTGGCAGAAGCTGCACGCCGCGAGCGTCAAGGCCGCGGTGACCGGCGTCCAGGGCGAGTACCTCGACATCGGCCAGCCGCTCGCGGGGAAGTCGACGCTGGTGGGCGAGTCCGGGCTGCCGTCCGCCGAGGGCCAGCAACTGCTGGCCACGGCCGTCATCGAGGCTCTGCAGTAGGCGCCTGACGTGGCCGCGCGGTCGCGCGCCGCACGCTAGATCCTGACCTTGTACCAGACGCTCGACTGGATCGAGTTCCACGCCACGAACCCGATGACGAACGCCGCGAGCCACTTCCGTTGTCGCGGGGTCAGGTTGTCGATGCCCAGCACGGCGAGGCTCCACGGCACGTACCAGGGGTGCAGCGCCTGCCCCAGGATCGCCAGCGCCAGCGACGCCCACCCCACGGCGTGGATGGGCCGGTCGCTCCAGCGCACCACGATCCACGCCAGCACGGCCAGCAGCACGACGTTCGAGATCACCCCGACGACGAGCTTGAACGGCCCCGGGTCCATGCCCAGGTAGGTGAGCAGGATGCCGCCGTACTGCGACACCATGCCGAACGGGGCGATCGTGCCGGCCACGCCCATCAGCGCCAGCCACTTCGACCAGCCCACCCCCAGCCCGGACGCCACCGAGACGGCCGCGAACACCACGACCGCGATCGCGGTGACGGCGAGGGTCCGGACGCCGAGCAGCAGCAGCCGGCGGCCCAGGGTGGCGCGCCGCAGCTGGTCCAGGATCGGCACGCCCGCGACGGCCAGCACCGTCAGGCCGGCCTGTTGCTTGAGCGCCATCGCGAGGCCCACGAGCACCGGGGCGAGAATCCAGCGGGCCCACACGCCCGGGAACTCCACGACCAGCCAGATCGCGGTCAGCGAGAGCCCGGCCATCAGCGCGTCGTTGTGGGCGCCCCCGATGAAGTGGAACACCAGCAGCGGGTTGAGCAGCCCCCACCACAGCGAGACGGCCGGATCCTTGCCGCGGGAGCGCGCGATCCGGGTCAGCGAGACCCCCATCAGCGCCACCCCGATCAGCGCCGGCACGCGCATTCCCACCACCGACAGGTAGGGGTGCGCGCCGGCCAGCGCCACCACCAACGCGTTCACCAGCAGGGTCAGCGGGGGGTAGGCGACGCCGTGGCCCAGCCACAGCGGGTCGACCCCGGCCGCGAACGGCCCGCCGGCCGAGCCGAGCCCGGCCTCGTAGGTGTTGACGCCGTTCAGGATCGCGTAGCCGGAGTCGGCGTACAGGACGGCGTCCGAGCTGAGGATCGGCGGCGCCAGCAGCATCGGCAGGCTCCAGATCGTCAGCACCAGGCCCGGACGCCGCAGGCCCGGCCGGGCGTCCGTGGGCCGGATGCGCCACCACAGCCCGACCAGCAGGGCCATGCCGGCGATGATCGCGAGCACGGCGGCGGGGAAGGGCAGCAGGCTTCCCAGGGACTCGACGGTGGCGTTCGGCCAGCCGGCGGGGTCGAACGAGAACGCCTCGTTCATCGTCCCCCAGGCCACCAGCGCGGTCGCCACGAAGCCCCAGGCGGCGGCCGTCAGCCAGGACAGCTGCGTGGCCGCGCGGCGAGGCAGCGTCGGGGCGGTGACGTCGGTGGGCACGCCCGTGATGCTATCCGGCGCGTACCGCGGTCGCAGTGAGCCGGGGCGACACGGTAATCAACGGCAGCGTCTCCCGATCGCTCCGAACTCGCCGCTGTGACTGGTCCGAGGTTCTGATCGGGAGACGGTACCGGCGGATCAAGCCTGATCCGAGGCGTAGCCCTGCGGGTTGGCGCTCTGCCAGCGCCAGGAGTCGGCGCACATCTGGTCGAGCGTCCGGGTGGCGCGCCAGCCCAGCTCGGCCGTCGCGCGCGTCGGGTCGGCCAGCGAGACCGGGGCGTCGCCGCCGCGGCGCGGCAGGATCCGGTAGGGCACCTCACGCCCGGACGCCGCCGCGAACGCCTTGACGACGTCCAGCACGGACGCCCCCTGCCCGGTGCCTAGGTTCCAGGCGTGCACGCCGGCGACCTCGCCCAGCTTGTCGAGGGCCGCCAGGTGACCCTGCGCCAGGTCGGTCACGTGGATGTAGTCGCGGACGCCCGTGCCGTCCGGGGTCGGGTAGTCGTCGCCGAAGACCCCGAGGAACTCGCGGCGTCCGACGGCGACCTGGGCCACGAACGGGAAGAGGTTGTTGGGAATGCCGGCCGGGTCCTCGCCGATCCGCCCCGACTCGTGGGCGCCCACGGGGTTGAAGTAGCGCAGCAGGGCGACCCGCCAGCGGTCGTCGGACGCCGCCGTGTCGGTCAGGATCTGCTCGATCATCAGCTTCGTCCAGCCGTACGGGTTGACGGCGTCGCGGGGGGCGTCCTCGGCGAAGGGGGGTTCGGACGCCTCGCCGTACACGGTCGCCGACGAGGAGAACACGATCGTGAACACCTCGTGGGCGGCCATGGTCTCGAGCAGGGTCAACGTCGAGCCGAGGTTGACGCGGTAGTAGCGCAGCGGTTGCGCCACGGACTCCCCCACCGCCTTCAGCCCGGCGAAGTGGATCACGGCCTCGGGCGCGAACTCGTCGAAGACGCCGCCGAGGGCGTCGGCGTCCGCGACGTCGGCCTCGAGGAAGCCCACCTGCTTGCCGGTCAGCTCGCCGATGCGGCGGACCGCCTCCTCCGACGAGTTGGACAGGTCGTCGACGACGAAGACCTCGTGACCGGCGTCGAGCAGCTCGACGCACGTGTGCGAGCCGATGTAGCCGGCTCCTCCCGTGACCAGAACGCGCATGCGCTCAGCCTCCCACAACCGCCCCGGGACCCGAATCGGCTCCGCGAAGTCGGACGCCGCGGGCCGGCCGATCGGCCCGGATGCGGCACCACCACCCTCGGACGCCCCCAACCCCCCGACGACTACGGCGGCGAACACGAAGACCACTTCTGAGCGCTCAGGGGGCTAAGGCCACCAGCGGGGCGGTGATCGTGCCGTCGTCGGTGACCAGGACCGGCCCCGTCCCGGTCACGACGAGCCGAAAGACCGGATCGCCCACGGCGTCCGTGTCGATCTGGTCGACGGCGTCCCGCAGAGACTGGACGCCAGAGGGCACCTGGGCGCCGCCGAGTTTCACTTCCACGCAGTTCAACTCGGCACACCACGCCCCGCCTCCCCATCAATGACCTCTAAAACTGAAGCGCTACCTCTATGATCTCTAAAGACATCGAGAGGGGGACGCCCATGGCCGGGAACCCGTTCGTACCGACGTTCGGCGCCGACCCGTACATCATCGTCGGCCGGGACGCCATCCTGGACGCCTTCGCCGAGCCGTTCAGCACCCTCAACCCGGGCACACCCGGGCTCACCGTGCTCATCGACGGCGAACGCGGAATGGGCAAGACGGTGCTGCTGAACGAGTACGAGTCCGCTGCCCGGCAGGAGGGCTGGCTGGTGATCAGCGAGGGCGGCAGCCCCGGCCTGCTCGACCGGCTCGTCCACGATCACCTGCCCCGACTGCTGGCCGAGCACGATCCGCAGGGCCGCACCCGACTCACCGCCGCCGGCGCCACCGTCACCGGACTCGGCTCGGTGAACGCCACCTGGACCGAGCGGCACCCCGCCGAGTCGACCCTGCGCTCCCGGATCGCCGAGCTGACCGACCTCT
>DAIRTI010000171.1:0-4591 GCA_036803965.1 Propioniciclava sp. | reverse complement strand
GCCTGACCGAGGTACTCCTCCAGCGTCAGGCCGGGATGCTGGGCGAAGTATGCGGCCACTTCGGTCCCTACGTAGCGGACGTGCCAGGGCTCCCAGGAGTACCCGGTGACGTCGGTGCGGTTCAGTGGGTAGCGGATGATGAAGCCGAAGTCCGTGGCGTGCTCGGCGAGGTAGGTCGCCTCGGGCGTCGCCAGGAAGTCGTCGCCGCGATGCCCCGCCGCATCGGTCAGGTCGGCCGCGAGCCCGGTCTGGTGCTCGCTCATGCCGGGCTTGGCGAAGTACAGATCAAGGGTCTTGGCGTCGTACTGGCCCTTGGCGTTGTTGTAGGCCGCCGCCTGATCCGAGTAGCTGCGATACCCGCTGCGGACCTGCAGCGTCATGCCCCGCGACTTGGCGTCCGCGAACATCAGCTTCAGTGCGGCGGTCATCTCGGGAGCGAGGCCGTTCGCCTCCTTCGACCACGGCGGCACGTAGCTGGACGCCAGCGGATGCACCCGGTTCACCAGCACGACCCCGTCGACCGTGAAGGGCGTGGTGACGGGCGCCTCCGGCGCGGTGCTCTTCCAGGTGGCCGTGGGCGTGGGACGTTTCGTCGGCAGGACCACTGGCGTCGGACTCACGCTCGCCGGCGTCCCTGCTTGTTGTCCCGCGGACGCCGTCGGTGCGGTCGTCACGGCAGCGGAAGAGACGGCCGTCGGGGCGGGCGCTGCCGCGACGCCGCAGCCCGAGGTGGCGAAGGCCACCAGCACGACCGTGGCCACGAAGCGTCCCCCCATGACCGAGGATGCTACCGCCGCGGAGAACCCCGTCGGGCAGCCACACACCGCGCGGGCACCGGGGGGCGGGTCGCGAAGTCCCTGCTCGATCGCGGAATCGGCGTCCGAACGCGGCGATTCGCCTTGATCGGAGGGAGTTTCCGAACCGCCCGGGTCACGTGCCGGAATGTGTGGCTCCGGACGCCACCGCGGGTCGAGACTGAGGGCCGTGCAGAGGCGTCCCCCCGATCCGGTCATCGTGGCGATCCTCGCGGGACTCGGCATGTTCGGCCCCTTCTCGACCGACACCGTCTTCCCCGCGTTCACCGAGATGGGCGTCGAGTTCGGCGCCTCCGCGGTCGCCCTGCAGCAGATCGTCAGCGTCTACCTGATCGTGTACGCCGCGTTCAGCCTGTTCCACGGTCCTCTCTCGGACGCCCGCGGCCGTCGTCCGGTGATCATCGCCGGCCTCGTCGTCTACCTGATCGCCAGCATCGGCTGCGCGCTGGCGCCCAACCTGGTGTTCCTGCTCGTCATGCGGGGATTGCAGGGGGCCGGCGCTGGGGCGTCCCAGATCATCGGACGCGCGATGGTCCGCGACTACTTCGCCGGCGAACGCGCGCAGAAGATGATGGCCAGCGTCTCGATGATCTTCGGCCTGGCGCCCGCGATCGCGCCGATCGTCGGCGGCTGGATCGTCGGCTGGGGCGACTGGCGCGCGATCTTCTGGTTCCTGGTCGTCTGGGCGGCGCTGATGATCCTCGCGACCCTCGTGCTGCCCGAGCCGCTGCCGCCCGAGCACCGGCACGCGTTCAGCGCGCGGCGCGTCCTCGACGGCCTCACCCACGTCTGGAACAACCCCCACGGACGCCGCCTCGCCATCAACGGCGCCCTGCACTTCGGCGGCGTCTTCCTCTACATCAGTGGCGCGCCGATGATGATGGCGATGCTGCACGGCGGGTCCCAGGACTTCTGGATGCTGTTCGTCCCCATCGTCACCGGCATGATCACGGGGTCGTGGGCGTCCGGACGCCTCGCGCACCTGCCCGGCCATCGGCTCGCGACCGCCGGCTACGCGATCGGCACCGTGGGCCTACTGATCAACCTGGTCTTCGCGCTGATCCCGGCCACGCGGGGGCTGCCCTGGTCGGTCGCCGCGCTGCCGATCCTGACGTTCGGCATGTCGATGACGTTCCCGATCCTGACGCTGGCGATGCTCGATCTGTTCCCCGCGCATCGCGGGGCGGCGGCGTCCGTCCAGGGCTTCGCCAGCCTGGTCGTCAACGCCGTCGTCGCCGGCCTGATCGCGCCGCTGCTGGGCAACTCGCTGGTCACGATGGCCGTGGGGTCGATGGTCATGTTCCTCGCGGCCTGGTACGTCTGGACCCGCCACCTCAAGGCCACCCATATCGCCCCGACGACCCCGGACGCCCCGGGTTACGAACCGCTGGACGAGATGTAGGGACGCCGCGGGTGTATTGCCACAGGGTGAGTCCCGAACTCAGCCGCCTACAGGCGAGTCGTTCTTGTCGGCCCAGTCCAGGAAGGCCGCCACGATTCGACTGCGCTGCTCGGAGTTCACGCCGTAGCGACCGAAAGCCCGGTCGTCGTATCTGCCCGCCTCGCGGAACCGAGCCGCAAGGGTGCTTCGATCCATGGGCATGGCTTGGAACTGGTCTGCGATGGCGAGCACGTCGTCGCTGTCGAACGGCCAGACTCGATGACGGTGTCGATGTCGATGTAGTCACGGACCTCCCCGCGTGACCACAGGGCGGACATCTTGGCCCCGACCGCGTCACGAGGATCGAGCACCGGGCCGACATCGAGGACCGCAGGCGGAAAGGTCCGAGTTGGACGCTACTCCCCTCACCAGTGGCTGGTTCGGTGACGAGGAACTCCGCGAAGGTGGTCAGGACTCGTTCGTCTTCCACCTCAAGGCCCGCCGCCAGGTAAGCGCTCCGGAGACGACCCACGGCACACGCGAATTCGTCCGCGTCAGCTTGGTTTGTGAACAGGTCAACATCCTCGGACGGGCGATCCCCCATCCCGTTGGCGGAAATGGCGTACCCGCCGGCGAGGACGAACCCGAACTCCGCGATCTCTGCCAAGCCGATCTCGGCTAGACGTCGATGGAAGGCACGCATCTACGGCGCCGTCGGCTGCGAAGCGGCCGCCAACTCCGGAAACCTGGCTTCCCAGGTCGCCCGGCAACGAGCGGGGAGATTCAGATCCGCCCAGGAATCGATCAGCAGGGCCCGGTTGAGGATCGCGGCCTGCTCGCTCGGCAGCCCTTCACGCACGACGGCGTTGTAGAGACTCCATCGCTGGCCGGGATCGGCCAGGTCGTACACCGGGTCGGGGCTGGTGTCGATCCGCGGGCGCACCCGGACGACCCCGGAGGTTGGGCCTCTCAGGTCGTCCAGAGACTGGGGGGTGTCGTACGGGATCTGCTGCTCGAACCCGAAGCCACGTCGAACGGTGACGGACATCTCGATCGAGCCTCCCTCCCGCCTCCGTCTCGACAAGGCTACCGAGCGAGCGTGGCAGAAGCGGGCCGCCCTGACCACCCGCGCCGCGGCCGGTCAGTCCGTGGAGCCGCCGAAGATCTCCTCGAAGGTCTGGACGATCGAGTAGAGGATGTTGCCGTCGGCGTCCCGGTAGATCGTCTCGCGGGTGTGCGTCGGGTACATCCGGAACTGGCCGCTGAGCCCGGTCTGGGCGGCTGTGTCACCCTCCGCGGGCTCCGAGTTCACGCCCGACACCGGGACCAGCGGGTCGGCGAGGCGTCCTTCATCCTCGGACGCCTCGGCGGCCGGCTCGGCGTCCGTCGCCTCTTGCGCACCACCCGTGGCGACCCCGGCTGCCGCGATGCCGGTGGCGTCGATCACAGTGGGCGCATCGGGCCTGGGTTCCGCCGCCACGGCGGGCATGGGCTCCACGTCCGGCTCAGCACCGGCATCGGACGACCCCGCACCACCGGCGGCTGCGGCAGCGACACCGGCCGCAGCCACCCCCGCGGCTGCGGACCCGATCGCGGTGGCGTCCACGACCGAGGGCTCGTCGCTGGTCGGCTCGGCGGCGACGGACGCGAGCGGCGACCCCGCCGCCTCGACCGGCGTGCTGGCCGCCGGTACGGCGCCCTCCCCGGACTCGACCACGTCGGCCTCCCGGGCCTCCTCCGAGCGCCCGCCGTACGGGCTCGTCATCGGCACGGCGTCCGGCCCGCTCTCGGCGGCGACGGCGGCCGTCGAGGCGTCAGGCACCTCGCCGGAGGGCTCCAGCACGGTCGCGTTCGGCTCCCAGGTGGCGGCCTCCGCGCCGGCCACCGCCCCCGCAGCCCCAGCGGCCGCCGCCGGACCGGCCGCGGCGTACCCCGCCGTGGACTCGACCACCGACCCCGCCGGCGCGTCCCACACCGACGGCGAGACGGCGTCCGTGCTGCTCGGCTCGACCGAGGGGGTCTCGATCGTGGCGTCCGGCTGCGCGCCGGCCAGCTGCGTGGACGCGTCGTACAGGCCGGCGTCCAGGCTCGCCAGGTGATCAAGCAACTGCTTGGCATTTCGTGCCATGCACAATCGGGTTTTGGCGAAAACAAGGTTCTTTCCTGCGCCGATGCGGTCGCCAAGGCCATCCAGGCGCACTCCAAGCTGAGCGCAGAGGAAATCAACCTGGAGGACACCCCCTTCGAGCGAGGCGCATGCCCGGAATGCGGCGGCGTCGTCGAGCACGAAGGAGGCTGCTCCGTATGCCGGGTATGCGGATACAGCGAATGCGCCTAACCCGTCAGGAACCACCATGCAAACAAAAGCCCGCGCAACGCGGGCTTTTGTTTGCCA
>DAIRTI010000170.1:0-4623 GCA_036803965.1 Propioniciclava sp. | reverse complement strand
AGATCGTCAAGATCCTCGACTTCGCGATCAAGACCGGCTGCCCGATCATCGGCATGAACGAGGGTGGTGGCGCCCGCATCCAGGAAGGCGTGGTCTCCCTGGGCCTGTACGGCGAGATCTTCTACCGCAACGTGCTGGCGTCCGGCGTGATCCCCCAGATCTCGCTGATCATGGGCGCCGCGGCCGGCGGCCACGTCTACGGGCCGGCCCTCACCGACTTCGTCGTCATGGTCGACCAGACCTCTCAGATGTTCATCACCGGGCCCGACGTCATCAAGACCGTCACCGGCGAGACCGTCACGCTCAAGGAGCTGGGCGGCGCGCGCACCCACAACACCAAGTCGGGCAACGCCCACTACCTGGCCGCCGACGAGACGGACGCCATCGAGTACGTCCGCGAGCTGATCACCTATCTGCCGCAGAACAACCTCGAAGACCCGCCGATCTACGACGAGTCTGAGGTCGACCTGACGATCACCGACCACGACCGCAAACTCGACACGCTGATCCCCGACTCGCCGAACCAGCCGTACGACATGCACGAGGTCATCAAGACGGTCCTCGACGACGACGAGTTCCTCGAGGTGCAGCCGCTCTACGCCCCGAACATCCTGTGCGGCTTCGGCCGCATCGAGGGACGCGCGATCGGCATCGTCGCCAACCAGCCGATGGTCTTCGCGGGCTGCCTCGACACCAAGAGCTCCGAGAAGGCGGCCCGGTTCGTCCGCACGTGCGACGCGTTCAACATCCCGGTGCTCACGTTCGTCGATGTCCCCGGCTTCCTCCCCGGCACCGACCAGGAGTACGACGGCATCATCCGCCGCGGCGCCAAGCTGATCTACGCGTACGCCGAGGCGACGGTCCCAAAGCTGACGGTCATCACCCGCAAGGCCTACGGCGGCGCCTACGACGTTATGGGGTCGAAGCACCTCGGCGCCGACGTCAACCTGGCCTGGCCGACCGCCCAGATCGCGGTCATGGGCGCCGAGGGCGCGGTCAACATCCTGTACCGCCGCGAGCTGGGCGACGCCGAGAATCCCGACGTCCGCCGCAAGGAACTCATCGACGAGTACAACGACGAGCTGGCCAACCCGTACGTGGCGGCCGAGCGGGGCTACATCGACCAGGTGATCTACCCGCACGCCACCCGCGAGACGGTCATCCGGACGCTCCGCCTGCTCCGCACGAAGCGCCAGCAGCTGCCGCCGAAGAAGCACGGGAACATCCCGCTATGACGACCATGGCACCGGACGCCCCCGCCTTCCGGGTCGTCGGGGGCGATCCCACCGACGAGGAGCTGGCCGCGCTCGCGGTGGTCCTCTCGGCGCTGCGCCGGCAGCGGGGCACGCTGGCGCCCCCCGAGAACCCGCGCATCGCGGGCGGCTGGAAGTCGTACTGGCACACCGTCCGGGGGCCGCTCTTCCCCGGCCGGGACGCCTGGCGTGCGACTCTGCGCCGCTGACGGTCCTCGAACCCCGGGCGCCGAAGAATTCGCCAAAGGGTGGGGTCGTCCCCTGGGGACGGCGCCACCCTTGCTGCTAGTCTCGAAAACCGAAGTCAGCCCATGAACAAAGGAGCTCCCTTGGCTGAAATCCAGGACATCCTCGCCAACCTCGACTTCAATCAGATCGCCGCCGCTCTCGGCCACGACCCGGGCGAGGTCCAGACCGCGGCCGCCACCGCCACCGAGGCGCTGCTGGGGGGCCTCCAGCAGAACATGGGCGACGATCAGGGGGCGATCGGCTTCGCGAACGCGCTGGCCCAGCACATCGACAACGACAACGCCGCTCCGCAGACCGGTGCCATCGACCTGGCCCAACTCGACCTCAACGACGGCGCCAAGATCGTCAACCACATCCTGCCGGCCGACCAGCAGATGCAGCTGTTCGGCAGCACCGGCGGCGGGCTCGTCCAGAAGCTCATGCCGCTCGTGGCGCCGATCGTCATGGCCTACCTGGCCAAGCGCCTCGCGGGCTCCGGCGGCCTGGGTAGCGTGCTCGGCAGCCTCCTCGGCGCCGGTGCGGGCGCCGGCGCGGCCTCGGCGACGAGCGGTCTGGGCGACGTCCTCGGGCAGATCCTCGGCGGCGGTCAGCAGGCCCAGCAGGCGCAGGCCCAGTACGGCGGCCTCGGCGACATCCTCGGCCAGGTCCTCGGCGGCGCACAGGCGGCCCCGGCCCAAGCCCAGGCACAGGCCCAGCAGCAGCCCTCGGTGGGCGGCCTGCTCCAGAGCATCCTGTTCGGGTAGCCGACGGCTTGCTGACACCATTCGTTCTAGCCTCGGCCTCGCCGGCGCGTCTGCAGACCCTGCGGCGCGCCGGCGTTGCCGTGTTCGTGCGCGTCTCGGGCGTCGACGAGGAGTCCGTCACGGCGTCCACAACCTCCGAACTCGTGGCCGAACTGGCCCGCCTCAAGGCCGAGGCGGTCTTCGCCGAGTTGGACGCCGGTGACGTCGCCGTCCTCGGTTGCGACTCGCTGCTCGAACTCGACGGGACGCCGTGCGGCAAGCCCGCCTCGCGCGCGGACGCCGTAGCGGCCTGGCAGCGGATGCGCGGGCGCACGGGCGTCCTGCTGACCGGGCACCATCTGGTCGTCCGCCGCGGTGCCACGGTCGACCGCGTCACCCGCACCGCCGCCACCAAGGTCACGTTCGCCGACCTGGACGACGCCGAGATCGACGCGTACGTCGCCACCGGCGAGCCCGACCACGTGGCCGGCGCCTTCACGATCGACGGGCTCGGCGGCCCCTACGTCACGCGCATCGACGGCGACCCGCACAACGTGATCGGGCTCTCGCTGCCGCTGCTGCGCGAGATGCTCCGCGGCCTGGGAATCGCCTGGCACGACCTCTGGGAGCCCACCCCGCTAGGGTGAGGCCGATGGCCGACAGCACCGAAATCGCACCGCGCCGCTCGCGGATCCCGGCGCCGCTGCGCGCCATGCGGCCGAAGCAGTGGGTCAAGAACGTCCTGGTCTTCGCCGCCCCGGTCGCGGCGGGCTACGTCCTGCGGCCCCAGGTGCTGGTCAGTTCCCTGCTCGCATTCGTCGCCTTCTGCGCGATCAGCGCCTCGGTCTACCTGGTCAACGACGTGCGCGACGTCGAGTCCGACCGGCAGCACCCCACCAAGCGGCGGCGTCCGATCGCGGCCGGGGAACTCTCCCCCACCACCGCGCTGGTGATGGCGGGCGTCCTGCTCGTGATCGCCCTCGCCATCGCCTTCTCGACGGCGACCCTGCTGGGCGTCGTCGTCGCCTTCTACTGGGTGCTCCAGCTGGCGTACTCGCTGCTGGCCAAGCACCAGCCGATCATCGACCTGGCCGTGGTGGCGTCCGGCTTTCTGCTGCGCGCGGTCGCGGGCGGCGTGGCGTCCGGCATCCCGCTGTCGCAGTGGTTCCTGCTGGTGGCGTCCTTCGGATCGCTGTTCATGGTGGCCGGGAAGCGCTACTCGGAGATGATCCAGCTCGGCCCGGATGCCGGCACGCGGGCGTCCCTGGAGCGATACACGCCCACCTACCTGCGGTTCGTCTGGACGATGTCCGCGGCGCTCGTGGTCATGGCGTACAGCCTGTGGGCCTTCGACCAGCGCACCTCGGGCGGGCAGTGGGGCGGCATCGCCTGGGCGCAGGTCAGCATCGCCCCGTTCACGCTCGCGATGATGCGCTACGCCTACGAGATCGACCGCGGCCAGGCGGGCGAGCCCGAGGAGGTCGTCCTCGGCGACCGGACCCTCCAACTGCTCGGCCTGGCGTGGGCGATCCCCGTCGCCCTGATGTTCGTCCGGTGAGGGTGGACGCCGTCGGCGGCGGTCGGCGCGAGATCGTTGCACAGAGGGCGTCCACATGCGGGGAACGGGCGTTCCGCGGGCGTCCGCGCACGTCCTAGACTCCGAACCACGCGGGCCACGGCCGTCTGCTGCGGCCGCCCGCGCGGCGAGATTCGAGGAGGAACAGTGCCCATCACCAAGGTTCTGGTGGCCAACCGCGGCGAGATCGCCGTCCGCGTCATCCGTGCAGCGAAGGACGCCGGGCTGCCCAGCGTCGCCGTGTACGCGGATCCGGACGCCGACGCCCTGTTCGTCAGGCTTGCGGACGAGGCGTACGCGCTGAACGGCCAGAGCCCCGCCGAGACCTACCTGGACTCCTCGAAGCTGCTCGACGCGGCGATCCGGTCCGGCGCCGACGCGGTGCACCCCGGCTACGGCTTCCTCGCCGAGAACGCGCACTTCGCCCAGGCCGTGATCGACGCCGGCCTGACCTGGATCGGCCCACCGCCCTCCGCGATCGACGCCCTCGGCGACAAGGTCAAGGCCCGCCACATCGCGCTCAAGGTGGGCGCGCCGCTGGTCCCCGGCACGGCCGACCCGGTGGCGTCCGCCGACGAGGTGGTCGCCTTCGCCGAGGAGTTCGGCGTCCCGATCGCGATCAAGGCCGCCTTCGGCGGCGGCGGACGCGGCCTCAAGGTCGCCCGCACGATCGAGGACATCCCGGAGCTGTTCGAGTCCGCCACGCGCGAGGCCGTGACCGCGTTCGGGCGCGGCGAGTGCTTCGTCGAGCGCTATCTCGACAAGCCGCGGCACGTCGAGACCCAGTGCCTCGCGGACGCCCACGGCAACGTCGTCGTCGTCT
>DAIRTI010000169.1:1799-4747 GCA_036803965.1 Propioniciclava sp. | reverse complement strand
GAAGTCCGGCTACGACTGGTTCATGCGCAAGGAGATCTACGAGCAGCCCAAGGCCGTGCTCGACACGCTGCTGGGGCGCTACGACGAGGGCCGGGCGCTCACCCTCGACGAGATCCGGATCCCCGACAGCGAGCTCAAGCGCATCGACAAGATCATCGTCGTGGCCTGTGGAACCGCGTTCTACGCCGGCCTGGTCGCCAAGTACGCCATCGAGCACTGGTGCCGCATTCCGTGCGAGGTCGAGATCGCGTCCGAGTTCCGCTACCGCGACCCGATCATCACCTCCGAGACCCTATTGGTGACGATCTCGCAGTCGGGTGAGACCGCCGACACGCTGATGGCCGTCCGGCACGCGCGCGAGCAGGGCGCCCGGGTCATCGCGATCTGCAACACGAACGGCGCGACGATTCCGCGCGAGTCGGACGCCGTCATCTACACCCACGCCGGTCCCGAGATCGGGGTGGCGTCCACGAAGGGCTTCACCACGCAGGTGGCGGCGGCGTACTTGTTGGGGCTGTACCTGGCGCAGGTGCGTGGCACGAAGTTCGGCGACGAGATCGCCGCCGTGATGGCCGAGCTCGAAGGGATGCCGGCCAAGATCCAGCAGGTGCTCGACAACACCGAGCAGATCCACGCCCTGGCGCGCCGCCTGAAGGACAAGAGGTCGTTCCTCTTCCTCGGACGCCACGTCGGCTACCCGGTCGCGCTGGAGGGGGCGCTCAAGCTCAAGGAGATCGCCTACCTGCACGCGGAGGGCTTCCCGGCCGGCGAGCTCAAGCACGGGCCGATCGCCCTGGTCGACGCCGGCGTGCCGGTGTTCGTGGTCGTCCCGCCTCGCGGACGCGACCAGCTCCACGAGAAGGTCGTCTCGAACATCCAGGAGGTCCGCGCCCGCGGGGCCCAGACGATCGTGCTGGCCGAGGAGGGCGACGAGGTCGTCGTGCCGTACGCCGACGAGATCGTCCGGCTGCCGAAGGCGTCCACGCTGCTGCAGCCACTGCTGGCGACCGTCCCGCTGCAGATCTTCGCCTGCGAGGTCGCGACGCTGCTCGGCCACGACGTCGACCAGCCGCGCAACCTCGCGAAGTCGGTCACCGTCGAGTAGCGGCCCGGCCGTGATCGTCGGCATCGGGGTCGACGTCTGCTCCCTCGAAAGGTTCGCCGCGGCGTCCGGGCGCCCCGGAGTCTTGGAGCGGCTGTTCACGCCCGAAGAGCAGACCGGACGCCCCGAATCCCTCGCCGGGCGCTTCGCCGCCAAGGAGGCCCTCGCCAAGGCCCTGGGTGCGCCCGGCGGCCTGCGCTGGACCGACTGCGTCCTTTCCTCGGACGCCGCCGGCCAGCCCTCGTTCGCCCTGGCCGGCACCGTCGCCGCCCGGGCGTCCGAGCTCGGCGTGCGGCGCGTCCATGTGTCGATCAGCCATGATGCCGGCGTCGCCGTCGCGGTCGTGGTGTGCGAGGGCGACGATCGCGGGGCGTCCTCGGGGGTGACCGCGCTCTAGAGTGTCGGCCATGATTGCCGTCTACTCCGTCGCTGAGATCCGCCGCGCCGAGGAGGCGACCGGCGATCTGCTCGCGTCCGGGGCGCTGATGCAGAGGGCGGCGTCCGGGCTGGCGGCGGTGCTGCTGGATGAGCTGCGCGAACTCCGCGGGGGCGTCCGGGGCGCGCGGGTGCTGCTGGCGGTCGGGTCCGGCAACAACGGCGGCGACGCACTATGGGCGGGGGTGCGGCTGCTGGAGCGCGGCGTCCAGGTGACGGCGTGGCGGACGACGACCAGCGCCCACGACGAAGGTTGGGCGGCGTTCCTGAGGGCCGGTGGGCGCGAGACGGACGCACTCAGCGCGCTCGAGGCCCTGCCCGAGGCGGACCTCGTCGTCGACGGCGTCCTCGGCATCGGCGGACGCGGCGGCCTGCGCGGTCCGGCGGCGGTCTTCGCGGACGCCTGTGCCGACCTCGGCGCCCGGGTGGTCGCGGTCGACCTCCCCTCCGGGCTCGAGGGCGACTCGTGCCGCGCCTTCCCGAGCTTCGCCGCCGACGTGACAGTCACCTTCGGCGGACGCAAGGCCTGTCAGGTGCTGCAACCGGCGGCGTCCAGGTGCGGACGCGTCGAGGTCGTCGACATCGGGCTCGAGTTGGCCGAGCCGTTGCTGCACTGCTGGGAGGCCGCCGACGTGGCGGCCCGCTACCCGTGGCCGGGGCCGTCCTCGGACAAGTACGCCCGCGGCGCGGTCGGCGTCGACACGGGGTCGACCACTTACCCGGGCGCGGCGGTCCTGTCGACGATGGGCGCGGTCCACGGCGGGGCGGGGTTCGTCCGCTACCTAGGTGGGGCCAAGGACGCCGTGGTCGCGGCCCTGCCGAACGTCGTCACGGCGCCCGGACGCGTCCAGGCCTGGCTTCTCGGCTGCGGCTGGGGTGATCGCGGCGATGGCGCCGTCCGCATCGAGCGGCTGCTCGACGAGGGCCTCCCGATGGTCCTGGACGCCGACGCCATCGCCATGCTGGGAGGAAGTCCTGGCGACGCGCCGGGGGGCGGGGACCGGCCCCGGCCGGCCCTGCGGCCCGATGTGCTGCTCACTCCGCACGCGGGCGAGCTGGCCGGCCTGCTCGGCGTCCCCCGCACCGCGGTGGAGGAGGACCCGGTGGCGCACGTGACCCGGGCGGCGTCCGAGACGGGCGCCACGGTGCTGCTCAAGGGGGCGACCCAGTATGTGGCGGACCCCTCCGGACGCGTCACGGTCGCCGTCCCCGGGCCGGCCTGGACGGCGCAGGCCGGGTCCGGCGACACCCTCGCTGGCTTGTGTGCCGCGATGCTGGCCGCGGGGCGTCCGGCCGACGAGGCGGCCCTGCTCGGGGCGTCCCTGCAGGCGATCGCCGCCCGTAACTTCCCCGGGCCCCGGCCGCCGCAGGACCTCGTCCGCCGCATCGCGGACGTCCTGCCCACCCTCCG
>DAIRTI010000169.1:0-1699 GCA_036803965.1 Propioniciclava sp. | reverse complement strand
GCGGTCGAGATCGTCCGCGGCCTCGACCCCGACGACGAGACGCGGTGGGTGTTCCTGATCCCGGTCGGCGAGCGCTGGCACCGCAAGGAGCTGGCCGAGGCCGTCGCCGCCCTGGAGGTTCCCGCATGACCGTCACCCTCGCCGTGGACACCTCGACCGACGTGCGGGCCGGAGTCGCCCGCGACGGTGTGGTGCTCGCGTCCGGCGCCGTTGCCGACCCCCGCGCCCACGCCGAGCAGCTGATGCCGCTGGTGAGCCGCATCCTCGCCGAGGCGGGCGTGAGCTTGGGCGACGTTGACGAGCTCGTCGCCGGCGTGGGCCCCGGACCGTTCACCGGCCTGCGCGTCGGCGTCGTCACCGCCACCACCTTGGGCTTGGCGCTGGGGCGTCCCGTCAAGGGCGTCTGCAGCCTGGACGCCGTCGCCCGCCAGTGGTCGGACGCCGGCGCCCCCGGGCGATTCGCCGTCGTCTCGGACGCCCGCCGCAAAGAGGTCTACTGGGCGGTCTACGACGAGGGCGTCCGGGTCGAGGGGCCGTTCGTCACCGCGCCCGCCGAGGTTCCCGACCTGCCGCTCGCGGGCCCGGGGGCGTCCCTGGTCCGGCCCGAGGTCACCGGACCCACGATCCTGGACGCCGGAGCGCTCGCCGCCCGGGCGTCCGTCCTGCCCGACGCCGGGCTGGAACCGCTGTACCTGCGGCGTCCGGACGCGGCGCTGCCGAGCGCACCCAAGACCACGATCCCGCAGCCCCGGATCGCGCTGAGGAGGGCCCGATGATCATCACCCGCGCCACAGTCGACGACCTGCCCGCGATCGAGGCTCTCGAGCGTGAGGGCTTCGAGGCGTCCGGCTGGAGCGCCGACGCCTGGCGCGCCGAGATCGAAGGCGCCGACCGGCACGTGCTCGTGGCGAGGGACGCGGCGGGCGACGTCCTGGGCGTGACGACCTTCCAGGTGGTGTTCGAGGTCGCCGACCTGCACCGCGTGGTCGTGCGCGCTGACCAGCGCGGTCGCGGCATCGGACGCCGCCTCTTGCGCGCCGGCATCGACTGGGCGCACGCCACGGGGGCCGAGGAGGTTCTGCTGGAGGTCGAGGTCGACAACGCGCCCGCCCGCGGGTTGTACGAGTCGTTGGGCTTCCGGCCGCTGGCGCGGCGGGCCGACTACTACGGCCCCGGCCTGCACGCCCTTGTCATGGCGCTCGACGTCGCCTCGCCGGAGTGGGAGTGCAGCGCATGACCGGCCCGCTGGTGCTGGGCATCGAGTCCTCCTGCGACGAGACCGGCGTCGGCATCGTGCGCGGGCGGGAGCTGCTGGCCAACGTGGTCGCGTCCTCGGTCGATCAGCACGCGCGCTGGGGCGGGGTCGTCCCCGAGGTGGCTTCGCGGGCCCATCTGCAGGCGATGGTGCCGGCGCTGCGGCGCGCGCTCGCCGAGGCCGACGTCGACCTGTCCGAACTGGACGCCATCGCCGTCACCGCCGGGCCCGGCCTGATGGGCGCGCTGGTGGTCGGACTCGCCTCGGCCAAGGCGTTGGCCGCCGCGACCGGCAAGCCGCTCTACGGCGTCAACCACCTGGTCGGCCACGTCGCGGTCGACCTCATCGAGCACGGTCCGCTGCCCCAGCCGTGCGGGGCGCTCTTGGTCTCGGGCGGCCACACGAACCTGCTGCGGGTCGACGACCTGACCACCTCGATCACCG
>DAIRTI010000168.1:0-4789 GCA_036803965.1 Propioniciclava sp. | reverse complement strand
GTTCTGGTTCTTCGGGCATCCCGAGGTGTACATCATCGCGCTGCCGTTCTTCGGCCTGATCACCGAGATCCTGCCGGTCTTCGCGCGCAAGCCGGTGTTCGGCTACATCGGGCTGGTCGGCGCGACGCTCGCCATCGGCGGCCTGTCTTGCGCCGTGTGGGCTCACCACATGTTCGTCACGGGAGCGGTCAACCTGCCCTACTTCTCGTTCATGACGTTCATGATCGCGGTGCCCACCGGGGTGAAGTTCTTCAATTGGATCGGCACACTCTGGGGCGGGTCCGTGCGGCTCGACACACCGCTGCTGTTCTCGGTGGGCTTCCTGACGACGTTTCTGTTCGGCGGCCTGACCGGCATCATCCTGGCCTCCCCGCCGCTGGACTTCCAGGTGTCCGACACCTACTTCGTCGTCGCGCACTTCCACTACGTGCTGTTCGGCACGGTGGTCTTCGCGATGTTCGCCGGGTTCTACTTCTGGTGGCCCAAGTGGTACGGCCGGATGCTCGACGAGACCTGGGGCAAGGTGCACTTCTGGCTGCTGTTCATCGGCTTCCACACGACGTTCCTGGTGCAGCACTGGCTGGGCGTCGAGGGCATGCAGCGGCGCATCGCCGACTACCTGCCGACCGAGGGCTTCACCTTCCTGAACCAGGTCTCGACCGTTGGCGCCTTCCTGCTGGCGGCGTCCATGCTGCCGTTCATCTGGAACGTGTGGATCTCCCGGAACCACCCGAAGGTCACCGTGGAGGACCCGTGGGGCTGGGGCCGCTCGCTGGAGTGGGCCACGTCCTGCCCGCCGCCCCGCCACAACTTCAGGTCGCTGCCGCGCATCCGGTCGGAGTCCCCGGCGTTCGACAAGCACCATCCCGAACTGTTCCAGGGTGACCAGCCGCTGGCGCACCGGCTCAACGAGATCGAGTCCGAGGAGGTGGACGCGCGATGAAGGTCGAAGCCCGGCTGTTCATGTTCCTCGTGGTGTTCTTCGCCGTGGCGGGCGCTAGCTACTACGTGATGTCGATCGCGGTGTACGGGCACATCGAGCCCATCGGGCTGACGGTCTTCGTCCTCAGCTTCCTGATGGCGCTGCTGATCTGGTTCTACCTGCACACGGTCGGCCGCAAGATGACCGCGCGTCCCGAGGACCACAAGGACGCCGAGGTCGTCGACGGCGTCGGCGCGCTCGGCTTCTTCCCGCCGCGGAGCATCTGGCCGTTCACCTGCGCGCTGGTGCTGGGGATCATCGTGCTCGGGCCGGTGTTCGGCTGGTGGCTCACGATCCTCGGCGGCGTGCTGGGCGTGTGGGCCGTCTGCGGCTGGTGCTACGAGTATTACGTGGGCGACTACCAGCACTGAGCCCTATCGGCACCTGAGACCGGCGGCCGGCCCGCTCACCAGCTGACGTGCAGCGGGCGGCCCTCCTCGTAACCAGACCGAGACTGGACGCCGATGGTCGCCCGGGCGTGGAAGTCCTCCAGGGTCCGCGCACCGGCGTACGTGCAGGACGAGCGGACGCCGGTCACGATGAAGTCGATCAGGTCCTCCACGCCGGGGCGGGACGGGTCGAGGTACATCCGGGAGTTCGAGATGCCCTCCTCGAACAGCGCGGCGCGGGCGCGCTCCAGCAGCTTCTGCTCGCGCGTCCGGGCGCGCACGGCCCGCGAGGACGCCATGCCGAACGACTCCTTGTAGGAGCGGCCGTTGGCGTCCGTCATGAGCGGCCCCGTGGACTCGTAGGTGCCGGCGAACCACGACCCGATCATCACCGAGCCGGCTCCGGCCGCCAGCGCCAGGGCGACGTCGCGGGGGTGCCGGACGCCGCCGTCGGCCCAGATCGACTTGCCCATGTCGCGGGCGGCCTCGGCGCAGTCCAGGACGGCCGAGAACTGCGGACGCCCCACGCCCGTCTGCATGCGGGTGGTGCACATGGCGCCCGGCCCGACGCCGACCTTGACGATGTCCGCACCCGCCTCGATCAGGTCTGAGGTGCCCTCGCGGGTGACGATGTTGCCGGCCACGATCGGCACGCGGCGTCCGGACGCCTTCGCGAACCTGTCCCGCACCTTCCGCACCCGGGTCACCGCGGTCAGCATCCGCTCCTGGTGCCCGTGGGCGGTGTCGAGCACCAACACGTCGGCACCGGCGTCCAGCAGCGTCTGGGCGCGACCCTCGGCGTCCCCGCTGATGCCGACCGCCGTGCCGACGCTGAGGCGTCCGGACGGATCGAGCGCGGGCTGGTAGAGCGCTGCTCGCATGGCGCCCTTCTGGGTCAGGACGCCGACGAGACGGCCGTCCTCGGCGATGCCGATGGCGAGCTTGTGCCGGCGCTCGGTGAGCGTGTCGAAGACCTCGGTGGGCGACGCGGACGCCGGCACGAGCGTCAGCTCGGCGGCCGGCGACATGGCCTCGCGGACCTGGACGAAGCGGTCGAGCCCCTCCAGTTCGCCGGCGGTTACCAGGCCGATCGGGAAGCCGTCGTCGACGACGACGGCGGCGCCGTGGGCGCGCTTGGGGATGAGCGCCAGTGCCTCGCCCGCGGTGGTGTCGGGGGCGACGTGGATGGCGGTCTCGAAGACGACCGGGGCGTTCTTGATGCGCGCGATGGCCTGCACCAGGACGGGGGCGGGGACGTCCTGCGGGAAGATCGCGATCGCGCCGCGGCGGGCGACGGTCTCGGCCATGCGGCGTCCGGAGATGGCCGTCATGTTCGCGACGATCAGCGGCAGCGGCAGCGCGAGGCCGTCGGTGCTGGTGAGGTCGACGTCGAGACGGGACCGGATCGACGAACGGGTCGGCGACATGAAGACGTCGTCGTAGGTCAGATCGTAGTCCGGCTTGGTGGTCGAGAATCGCACCTCACCAGGGTAATGCGCCCGGCGACGATCAGTGGCCCAGGGCCTTCGCCTCGTCGGAGGCGTCGATCCCGGGCTCGCCGGCCCCCTCCAGGGCCCGTTCGTCCGTCGTCGCGTGGTGGTCGTGGGCGGCCTCGATCTCCGCCCGCGTGGGCTTGCGGATGTCGTCGGAGAAGAACCGGCGCGACCACCTGGCCCGCCGGCGGGTGATGCCGCCGCGGGTCTGGGGAAGGCCGTTCTCGTCGACAGCCGGCGTCGCCTCGACCGGCTCGTACTGCTTGTGCTGCGTCAGCGTCCAGGCCTCCCCGTGGGAGACCGGGCGGTGCGCCTCGGAGTAGCCGCCGTCGGACGAGCGCTCGATGATGCCCGATTCCGAGCCGTGCAGCAGGCGCTCGCGGTCGCTGCGCTGCAGCCCCAGGCAGATCCGCTTGGTGATGATGAAGGCGATGATCGGGGCCACGAAGACCGCCACGCGCATGAAGTAGGTGACCGCGTTCAGGCTCACCTTGAACTGGGTCGCGAGCAGGTCGTTGCCGCCGGCCAGCCAGAACATGCCGTAGCAGGTCATGCCGGCGACGCCCAGCGCGGTGCGGGTGGGCGCGTTGCGCGGACGGTCGACCAGGTGGTGCTCGGACTTGTCACCGGTGACCCAGGCCTCGACGAACGGGTAGACGGCCAGCGAGGTGAACAGCAGGCCCATCAGGACCACGCCGGGCAGGAAGATGTTCCAGGACCAGGTCGTGCCGAAGACGTGGGTCTCGAAGTTGGGCATGATGCGAATCGCACCCTCGACCCAGCCCATGTACCAGTCGGGCTGGCTGCCCGCGGTGACCTGCGCCGGGTTGTAGGGGCCGAAGTTCCAGACCGGGTTGATCTGCATCGTGGCGCCCATGAGGATCAGCACGCCGAAGACGATGAAGAAGAAGCCCGCGGCCTTCGTCATGAAGTGGGGGAAGAACGGGTAGCCCACCACGTTGCCCTCGGTGCGGCCGGGGCCGGGGAACTGGGTGTGCTTCTGGTAGATCATCAGCGTCATGTGCGCGCCGATCAGCGCGAGCAGGATCGCGGGGATCAGCAGGATGTGCACCATGTACAGCCGCGGGATCAGCATGCTGCCCGGGAACTCACCGCCGAACACGAAGAACTCGGCCCATGTGCCGATCAGCGGGATCGAGCGGATCAGGCCGTCGACGAAGCGCAGACCGGTGCCCGACAGCAGGTCGTCGGGCAGCGAGTAGCCCGAGAAGCCCGCGATGAGCGACAACGACATCAGGCCGACGCCGATCAGCCAGTTGACCTCGCGCGGCTTGCGGAACGCGCCGGTGAAGAACACGCGCAGCATGTGCACGGTGAGCGACGCGACGAACAGGATCGCCGCCCAGTGGTGGATCTGGCGCACCAGCAGCCCGCCGCGGACGTCGAACGACAGCGCCAGCGTCGAGGCGTACGCCTCGGACATCGGCAGGCCCCGCATCAGCTGGTAGCTGCCCTCGTATTCGATCTCGCCCATCGACGGCTTGAACCAGATCGTCAGGAAGACGCCGGTCAGCAGCAGGACGATGAAGCTGTAGAGCGCGATCTCGCCCAGCAGGAACGACCAGTGATTGGGGTAGACCTTGCGCAGGACGAACTTGGCGTTGGCGAGCTTGCCGAGCCCCACGCGGTCGTCGAGCCAGGCGCCGGGACCGGCGAACTGCCGCAGGCGTCCGTCCTTGGCCTGCGGACGCTGCGTCTGCAGGACCGGGGCGTCGGAGGCGATCTGCGTCGGCTTGGCCATTACTGGTCACCTTCCTTGTAGTCCGCGGACGAGTCGCGCTCGAAGTAGCTCGGCCCGACCGGGACGGTGAAGTCGCTCCTGGCCACGAGGTACCCCTCGGCGTCCACCGTGATCGGCAGCTGGGGCAGCGAGCGTGCGGCCGGCCCGAAGACCACGACGCCGG
>DAIRTI010000167.1:0-4851 GCA_036803965.1 Propioniciclava sp. | reverse complement strand
GGAGGCGCAGCTCCCGGATGCCGTGGCCATCGTGGGGCTCAGCGGCCGTTTCCCAGGCGCGGAGACGGTCGACGACCTCTGGACTCTGCTGGCCGACGGCCGCAGCGAGGTCCGGCCTCCGGACCGCCCTGGAGCCGGTTGGGAGAGCGAGCTGCACCCCTTCGCGCCACTGGCGGGGATCGACGAGTTCGACCCGCAGTTCTTCAACATCTCCCCGCGGTCGGCGGACGCCCTGGATCCTCGCCAACGCCTCCTCCTGCAGGAAATGTGGTCGGCGCTCGAAGACGCCGGCTACGGTGGTCCTGCGCTGGCGTCGGCACGGGTGGCCGCCTACGTCGGGATAGAGGAGGGCGACTACGCGTCCCTCGTGGGCGATCAGGGCGACGTGACGTCCAACCACAACGCGGTCGCGGCCGCTGCGCTGTCGAACTTCCTCGACTTCAAGGGGCCGGCCTTTGCGGTGAATGCGGCCTGTGCCTCCAGCCTGGTCGCCCTGCATCAGGCCCACGAGAGCGTGCGCCGCGGTGAGTGCGACGTGGCGCTCGTCGCCGGCGTTCACGTGATGTCGACGCCTGGCAAGCTAGACGAGATGGGTCGGGCCGGCATGCTGTCGGCCACCGGTGTTTGCCGCGCGTTCGACGAGGGTGCCGACGGGACCGTCCTCGGCGAGGCCGTGGGAGTGGTGGTCCTCGCGCGAGCGGCCGAGGCCCGTCGCGACCGTCGTCGCGTCTACGCGACGATCACGGCGTCGGCCATCAACAACAACGGCATCACCAACGGCATCGCGGCCCCCTCGGGCCTGGCCCAACGGCAACTGCTCGACAGTGTCTACGCCGGCCGGGACGCGGCGGCCTCATCGCTCGGCCTGGTCGTGACGCACGGCACCGGGACGCCGCTGGGCGATCCTGTCGAGGCGGGAGCCCTCGGTGAGGTGCTGCTCGCCCACGGGGCCCGGACAGGATCGGTCCCGATCATGAGCGTCAAGCCGAACATCGGACACGCCATCTCCGCGGCGGGGGTCGTGAATCTCATCGCCTTGCTCCTGGCGATGTGGAACGAGTCGGTGCCCCCCGCGATCCACTGCGACCGGCCCTCCGGGTACATCGACTGGGAGCGAAGCCCGCTGCGACCGGCGACTGCGGGACGCTGGCCGGCCGGCACGGACCGCTTCGGGGCCGCCAGTGCCATGGGGTTCAGCGGCACGAACGTGCATGTGCTCCTGCGCTCCGCAGGTACCCGAGCGGCCGAGGACGCACTCGCCGACGACGGACCCGGTCCGTGGCTGTTGCCGGTGTCTGCGAAGACGCCGGCGGCCCTCGGTCGCGTCCAGGCCAGGTTGGCCGACCATCTGGCGCGGCGTCCCTCGGTCTCGTTGGCTGCCGTGAGCCGAACGCTGCTCGAGGGACGCCAGCACTTCGCCCATCGTGCGGCGTTCGTCGTCGCCGACCGCGCCGACGCCGTCGCCCAACTGGAGGCCGCGGCGTCCGGGTCCATCGACGATCGCGGCTCCACCGTCCGTTCCGCTCAACAGCGCGCGGCGGCGGACACCTACCTGGCCGGCTCTCTCCCCGACTCGGCGGCACTGGGGCTCGACTCCGCGCCCTTCGTCGGACTGCCCGCCTATCCCTTCGAGAAGGTTCGGTGCTGGGTTGACCTCAGCACGCCCGCGCCCATGCCCCTCCGGGTGCAGGGCGGAGGCGCGGTCCGGGTCCCCGACACCCGGCCCGCACGGGCGGTGCCGGACATCGGCCCGGCCTCCGAACGCGGCCGGCTGCGTCGGGAGTCGACGGCCGGCTGGAGCGTCGCCGACCGTCTCCTGCTCGAGGTGCGAGAGGCGGCGGGGCGGCAACTACGGTTGGACCCGGCAGAGCTCGACGACGACGAGAACCTCGCCTTCTACGGCTTCGACTCCATCAACATCACCCGGCTGACGGCCGATCTCACCGCGCTGATCGGCGTCCGGCTCACGCCGGACGTGGTCTTCGCCCACCCGACACTGCGGCGCATCCGGGATGTCCTCCTGGACACAGCGGGGCCGGTGATCGAGTCTCTGTACTCCGATTCGGCGCCCTCCAAGTCGGCGTCCTCCGAGTCGGTTCCGGCCGCGACGCCGCCGGCGCCGGCACGCACCTCGTCCGTCGAGCCCGGCCGGGAAGCTCCGGTGGGCACGCTCGAACCCGTTGGCGAGTACTCAGGCGACCCCTCCAGGATCGTGGTGGTCGGCCTCAGCGGTCGGTTCCCCGGGGCCAGGACGGTCGAGGATCTCTGGGCGATGTTGGCGGCCGGCCGGTCGGCCGTCGCGGAGGCACCCCAGGACCGCTTCCCCGGGGCGCGGTTCTCCCTCGGGGCAGTCCCCGGCGCGGCCGAGTTCGACCCGCTGTTCTTCGAAGTGTCACCACGGGAGGCCGCCGCCACCGACCCGCGTCAGCGGCTGCTGTTGCACGAGATGTGGCAGGCGCTCGAGCGGGGAGGTATCGGGCCCGCCTTGTTGACCCAGGGACGCGTTGGTGTGTTCGTCGGCGTCGAGGAGGGCGACCATCGCGAGCTCGTGGCAGCCGCCGACGCCACGATCGCGGGGGGCAACGTGTCGGTGCTTGCCGCTCGACTGGCGCACTTCCTCGACTTGCGTGGCCCTGTGATGGCCATCAACACAGCCTGTTCGTCGGCCCTGGTGGCGCTGCACGAGGCGTGCGTGAACCTGCAGGTCGGCGAATGCGACATCGCGATCGTCGCCGGTGCCGCGGTGCTGTCGACCCCACGCGACATCGAGGCGATGCGCCGTGCCGGCATGCTGTCGGCACAAGACGCGTGCCGAGCCTTCGACAGCCGCGCGGACGGCATCGTGCCCGGCGAGGCGGTGTGCGCCGTGATCCTCATGCGCGACCGGGACGCACACGCGGCCAATCTCACCGTCCTGGCCAGAATCCTGGCCAGTGGGGTCAACAGCGATGGCCGCACCACCGGTCTGATGTCGCCGAGCGGCAAGGCCCAGGCGGAGTTGATCGAGCGGGTGAACGGACAGACGGGGTGCGGCATCGGCGCCCTGGACCTCGTGGTCGCGCACGGCACAGGCACCGCTCTCGGGGATCCCATCGAGGTCAACGCCCTCATCGACGCCACCTCCGGCGCGCCGCGCCGGCGGCGGTGGCTCGTGTCGACCAAGCCCAACGTCGGGCATTGCCTGGCGGCCTCGGGGCTGGTCAGCTTGATCGCGCTCCTGGGCGCTCTTTGGCAGGAGGAGATTCCGCCGAGCATCCATTACGCGGAGCCGAACCCACACGTCCGCTGGTCGGACGGCGATTGGGCCGTCAACCGCGAACGTCGGGCGTGGCCTGACCTGGGGCGTCCTCGGGTCGGGGCCATCAGCTCGTTCGGTGTCAGCGGTACCAACGCCCATGTCGTGCTCGCAGGTGTCGAAACCGCGCGGGGCCTGGAGGATCGCGTTCGGGCGCATCCAGGTCGCGATCAGGCGGTGCTGCTCGTTTCGGCCAAGACCGAAGAAGGGCTCGATCGGCGGCTGGCCGATCTCGCGGACTGGATCGATCGACGGTCGCAGACGGGCCCGGGCCCGCTGGCCAGCATCGCACGGACGTTGGCCGTCGGCCGGATCCATCACCCGTTCCGCTGCGCGCTGGTCACCGGCCCGGACGCCGTCGCGGTCCTGCGCGCCGCGGAGGCGCGAGAGCAACGCCCCGACGTGGTCCGGGGCCGGGTACTCAAGGGTGCAGGCACGAACGCCGCCATGCTGCGGGTGGTCGACGGACTGCTCGCAGAGTTGAGCTCCGCGGACGGTGGATCGGTGCGCGACGCGCTGCTCGCCCTCGGCGACTGCTACGTCCGCGGGGTGCCGATTCCTTACGAGAAGCTCGTGGACGCAGGCGCGCCGCTGGTGGCCCTCCCTCACTACCCCTTCGCCGCGGACCGTTACTGGCCCGCGCTCAACGCCCACGTGCCCGCGCCGGACTCCGACACGTCGGCCGTTCCCCACGACCCCGTCGCGGTCCCGCCGGCCCAGGAACGCCACCTGACGATCGACGACGGGCTGTTCGGTGTCTTGACCGGGCAGTCCGGCCCGCCCGGTAGGCACTAGGAGACCTTTCGATGAGTGCCCACTCCAGCCTCCAGCGGACCCGGCCAGATGAGCGAGACGCCGAAGCCGCTTTCGCGCCCATCGCCCGACTGCTCGCCGTCGTCCATGCTCTGGGACGGGAGTGGTCGGAACCCGCTTCCGTTCAACTTGAGGACGTGGTCTTCGCGGCGACCGCAGCGGCCCCGCGCGCCGCGACCGACCTCGACTTGGCCGTCCTGGGGTCAGACGATGACGTGCACTGGGCGCTCCGGGTCGGTGGTGCCGCTTCCACGACGGTCGCCACCGGGCGCGCGAGATCGCTGGCTGGTGTCGTCGGGTCGGGGCGGGACGCCGAGGCGTGGCTGGCGGAGGCCGGTCTGGACGAGGGGGGGCGCGCCGAGGCCCTTCGGCAGGGGTGGCGCGACGAGGGTCGCCGGGGCTGCCGCGCGCTGCTCGCCCTCGACCGCGATCGTTCGGCCGTCGGGCGCGCCGGACTCGTCGGCGCGTGGTCGGCGATGGTGGGCGAGGTGGCCGATCGCCTCCTCTCCGCCACGACGGTCCGCGAGGTCGCCATCGACTCGATCGAGTTCCACCGCGTGTCCGGGCCCCTGACCACCGTCGGCATCGATTCGCGTGCGGTGGACGGGCAGACGCTCGTGGACGCCCACTTCTTCACCGATGAGGGTGCGTCCGCCTGTTCGGTGCACGGCCTCCGTCTCCTCGAAGAGGTGGGTGTTGGTCGGCGTGGGTTCATGGTGGGTTGGTCGGTTCGGGAGTGTGTG
>DAIRTI010000166.1:0-5239 GCA_036803965.1 Propioniciclava sp. | reverse complement strand
AAGCCGGCGTCCCGCAGCGCGCGGATCTTGTCCTCCTCGCGCGCCTTGGTCTCGATGAACTCCTCGATGTCGGGGTGGTCGATGTCGAGGACGACCATCTTCGCCGCCCGCCGCGTCGCACCGCCGGACTTGATCGTGCCGGCCGAGGCGTCCGCGCCGCGCATGAAGCTGACCGGACCGGATGCCGTGCCCCCGCTGGACAGCAGTTCCTTCGACGACCGGATGCGCGACAGGTTCAGCCCCGCGCCGGAGCCGCCCTTGAAGATGAAGCCCTCTTCCTTGTACCAGTTCAGGATCGACTCCATCGAGTCGTCGACGCTCAGGATGAAGCACGCCGAGACCTGCTGCGGCGCCGGCGTCCCGACGTTGAACCACACCGGGGAGTTGAAGCTGAAGTACTGGTGGATCAGCATCCACTTCAGCTCGTCGCCGAAGACCTCGGCGTCGGCCGGCGTGGCGAAGTAGCCGTACTTCTCGCCTGCGGCGCGGTAGGTGTCAACGACCCTGTCGACGATCGTCTTCAGCGACTCCTCACGCCCATCGGTGCCGACCGCGCCCCGGAAGTACTTGGTCGTGACGATCGTGGACGCGTTCAGGCTCCAGAAGTCGGGGAACTCGACCCCGTGCTGCTCGAAGACGACCTCGCCGGTCTTCCAGTTCGTCTGCACGACGTCGCGGCGCTCCCACGTCACCTCGTCGTACGGATGGACACCAGCGGTGGTGAAGACGCGCTGCAGGGACAGCCCCTGGGGCTTGCCGCTGGACGCCTTCGTGCGCTCGGTCTTGGTGTCGGTCATGAGGGAATGCCTCCTGGGGCGTGGTGGGTCAACGTGGTGATGGATCAGAAGAGCTGATCGGCCGGAGCCGGTGTCTGAGACGGGGACGCCGCGGCGCCGGCCGACTCGGGCGGGCTGCCCAAGCTGCCGCGGAGCCGCTGGATCTCGGTCTCGAAGTCGTCGACCGAGTCGTAATTCCTGTACACGGACGCGAAGCGCAGGTAGGCCACAGGGTCGAGCTCGGACAATGGGCCGAGGATCGCGACCCCGACCTGCTCGGCGGGAACCTCCGCCTGGCCGGACGCCCGGATCGACTCCTCGACCTGCTGACCGAGCTTGGCGAGTTGGGCCTCGGTCACCGGACGCCCTTTACAAGCCTTGCGGACCCCGGCGATCACCTTCTCGCGCGAGAAGGGCTCCACGACGCCCGAACGCTTGAGGACCACGAGTTGCATCTGCTCCAGCGTGGTGAACCTGCGCCCGCAGTCTTTGCACTCGCGACGGCGCCGGATGCTCGAGCCGTCTTCGGCCACGCGGGAATCGAGGACGCGCGAGTCGGCGTGCCGGCAGTAAGGACAGTGCATGCCCGGCCCCCTTCCCGCGATGCGCGCTCGCGCCGGCCCGGCCTCAGGCCTGTGGACGGCGGTGTGGACTTCTTGTGTACCCGGCTGTGCACCACCAATACTACCTGTGGGTAAAGCACACCCGTGTAACTACTAGATGTAGAGGTTATGCCTCGCAGCCCACACCCGCAAGCCCGCCTCGACATCACGGTGCGGCGACCGCAGCCATCACGCTCGGACGCGCGGGGATCGGCTCGTCACTCACCGCCAGGAAGGCGCTCATCAGCGTCACCGTCATGAGCGTGACGACGCCGGCCACCAGTAGCAGGAGCACGGCGATGCCGCGGTTCGTCCATTCGTAGCGGGGCGCCGAGGACGCCGGCGGGACCGCCGGAACCGCACCCTCGGCGTCCACAGGCCGGACCGGACGGACGGCGTCCAACTCAACGGAACTGACCTGCGCGACGGACGACGCAGCCGGCTCGACGCCGACCGGAATCGCAGCCGCTCGTGGCACGTGGGCCCACCCGCGCGGCGGGACGGCAACCGGGCGCCGGGCGCTGGCGCCTCGGTCGGACCGGCCAGGTCGCACCGGCACTGGCCTCGCGCTGGGCGCGGGCACCGGATCTGCGAGCAGAGCGGTCATCGGGGTCTCCAATCGACTCGAACATCTGTTCGAGAGTATTATCGAACGTCACCGCGATTGCAAGTACCAATCGCACGATCGTTCGAGCTGCTCTCGACTTCGGCACGAGTCAACCAGGCGCCACTGACAGTTTTCGTGGGCGGTGCCCCGCGTCGTCCGACGGTGCCCGCGGACCAGCCGTGACGGCGTCCAACGCGAATCGTACGACACGTCGTACAGATGTTTGAAATCTGTCGGAGGGAGTCAATAGATTGTCTGCATGGGCACCACTGACACCCCGAAGAAGGTCGGCCGGCCGAAGTCGAAGAAGGTCATCCCCGCTCAGACCCGCCGCGGTCGTCCCACCGACGACGAGATCGCCGCGCTGGCCAAGATGGCCAAGAAGCTGGGCAAGATCGGCAACCTGCCCGAAGGCGCCATGGACGCCGCGGGCCTCACGCTGCGACAGCGGCTGATCCTGGAGATGATCCGCGAGTCCACCGAGACGCGGGGCTACCCTCCCACGATCCGCGAGATGGGCGAGGCCGTCGGGCTGGCGTCTCCTTCGTCAGTGACCCACCAGTTGAAGGTGCTCGAAGCCAAGGGCTTCCTGCACCGAGACCCCAAGCGTCCCCGCGCGATGATGGTCAACCTGCCCGAGCCCGATCCGGTGCCGGCGCCGCCCATCACCCGTCCGGTGATCGGGGTCGACGCCGAGCTCGATCCGGCTCAGGAATTCTCCCCCGGCGGGCACCCCGTCAACGTGCCGGTGGTCGGCCGCATCGCGGCGGGCGGACCGATCCTGGCCGAGGAGCGCGTGCAGGACGTCTTCCCACTCCCCCGCGAGATCGTCGGCGAGGGCACGCTGTTCCTGCTCGAGGTGCACGGCGACTCGATGATCGAGGCGGCGATCTGCGACGGCGACTACGTGGTCGTCCGCCAGCAGCCGGACGCCGTCAACGGCGACATCGTCGCGGCCCTCATCGACGACGAGGCCACCGTCAAGACGTTCAAGCGCAAGTTCGGGCAGGTCTGGCTGCTGCCGCAGAACCCGGCCTACACCCCGATCGACGGCAGTGGCGCCACGATCCTCGGCAAGGTGACCGCCGTCCTGCGCAGCATCTGACCAGCGCGCCCGCGTGCTCGTTCAGAACAGTAGCGATAGCGCCGGCTCGCGCAGCACGGTCGCCACGTCGTTGAGGAAGCGTGCGCCCGACTCACCGTCGAGCACGCGGTGATCGATCGTCAGCGTCAGCGTGGCCATCGAGCGGATCTCGATCGTGTCGGTACCTTCCGGTCCCTTCACCACGCAGGGCCGCTTGCCGATCGTGCCCAGGCACAGCACCGCCGCTTCCCCAGGCACCAGGATCGGGGTCCCGCCCTCGATGCCGAACACGCCCACGTTGGTGATCGTGAACGTGCCGCCACGGCAGTCGGCCGGGGTGATCCGCCCCTCGCGGGCGGCGGTGACGATGCCGTTCAGCGCCGAGGCCAGCGCGACGAGGCTGAGCGTGTTGGCGCCCTTGATGTTGGGCACCACGAGGCCCCGGGCGGTCGCGGTGGCGATGCCCAGGTTCACGTCGGAGGGCACGATGATCTCGCTGCGCTCGACGTCGATCGAGCCGTTGACCTCGGGGCTGCGTCCCATGGCCAGGCACACGGCGCGGGCCAGGATCAGGATCGGCGAGATGCGCAGCCCGTCGAACTCGCGCCGCTTCTTCAGCGCGTCGATCAGCCGGACGGTCTCGCTCACGTCCACGTCGGCCCACAGCGACGCCTGCGGCACCTTCACCGACTCCATCATCGAGGCCACCATCTCGCGGCGCACGCCGCGCAGCGGCACCCTGCGGACGGTGCCTCCCGGCGCCTGGCCGCCCGAGGCTGCACGTGCGACGTCGACCGCGGTCACCGCCCCCTCCGGGCCAGTGCCGCCCACGGCGTCCAGGTCGACGCCCAGGTCGCGCGCCAGCCTGCGGACCTGCGGTTTCGCCCGCTTCCCCGAGGGCTCGGACGCCGTCGGCGCCGGTTCGCCGGGCTCCGGCAGAGGCGGGGGCACCGGCTCACCGCCGAGCGTGCCGGGGGCGGTGACCTCTCCGACGGGCCGCGACACCGGCTGATCGGTCGCGTACGACTCGTTGACCTCCTCGACGCGTTCGCCGCGGGCGACCGTGCCGCCCTTGCGCGGACGCCGGCTCACCGTGGACGCCGACGTGCCGTAGCCGACCAGCACCGCACCGGAGCCCTCGGACGGCGCCTTGTCTCCGACCAGACCGGCGAGAGGGGTGGGCTTGCTGGACTGGGCGGACGCGGGAGCGACGGCCTCCGCGGGCGCGGGCGACTGCACAGCCGCCTGGGGGTCTGGAGATTCGTCGCCGGCCACCACCGGACCCGACACCACGGGCGCGCCGCCGTTGGTCGAGCCGTCGTCGATCGTCAGGATCGGGGCGCCCACGGCGACCATGTCGCCCTCGCCGACGAGCAGCGCGGCGACGGTGCCGGCGTACGGCGTCGGCAGTTCGACCAGCGACTTGGCGGTCTCGATCTCGATGACGGCGTCGTTGACCGCGACCGTGTCGCCAGGGGCGACCAGCCAGCGCACGATCTCAGCCTCGACGAGCCCCTCGCCGGGGTCGGGCAGGTTGAAGGTTTTCATGGCGCTCCTCGTCAGTGGGCCAGCGAGCGGTCGACGGCGTCCAGGACGCGGTCGACATCGGGCAGGTAGGCGTGCTCGGCGCGGGCCGGCGGGTAGGGGATGTCGTAGCCGGTGACGCGCAGCACCGGCGCCTCCAGGCTGTAGAAGCAGGACTCGCTGACCCGCGCGGCGATCTCGGCGCCGAGCCCTCCCGAGCGCTGGGCCTCGTGGACGACCACGCAGTGGCCCGTGCGTTCGACCGAGGCGAGGATCGCGTCGTCGTCGAGCGGCGCGAGCGAGCGAAGGTCGACCACCTCCAGGCTGCGCCCCTCAGCGGCGGCGGCCTCGGCGGCGTCCAGGCAGGTCTGCACGGTGGGACCGTACGCCAGCAGCGTCGCATCGCTGCCCCGCCGCACGACGCGCGCCGCGTGCAACGGGTCCGGGACGGCGTCCGGGTCGACCTCGCCGCGGCTGTAGTAGCGCCGCTTGGGCTCGAGCAGGATCACCGGGTCTTCGGACGCGACCGCCTGCTGGACCGCCCAGTAGGCGTCCGACGGCGTGGCGATCGTGACCACCTTGAGGCCCGGCGTGTGCGCGAAGTAGGCCTCCGGCGACTCGGAGTGGTGCTCGATCGCGCCGATGC
>DAIRTI010000165.1:0-5447 GCA_036803965.1 Propioniciclava sp. | reverse complement strand
GCCAGCTCGTTCTCGTGGTGCGGGAAGCGCAGGTCGAGCCCGCCGCCGTGGATGTCGAACTCGTCGCCGAGGTACTTGCCGGCCATCGCCGAGCACTCGATGTGCCAGCCCGGCCGGCCGCGTCCCCACGGCGAGGGCCAGGAGGCGGTCAGCGGTTCGCTGGGCTTGTGGCCCTTCCAGAGCGCGAAGTCGCGGGGATCGCGCTTGCCGCGCGGGTCGGCGTCCTCGGCCGGAGCCATCTCGTCGACCTTCTGGCCGGAGAGCTCGCCGTAGTCGGACCAGCTCTTCACGTCGAAGTAGACGTCGCCCGAGCCGTCGGCGGCCGCGTAGGCGTGCCCGCGGTCGATGAGGAGCTGCATCAGCTCGATCATCTCGGGGACGTGGCCGGTGGCGCGGGGCTCATAGGTGGGCCGGGCCACGCCGAGGGAGCGGAAGGCGTCGTGGAAGGCGCCCTCGAACAGGTACGCGTGGGCCCACCAGGGGCGTCCGGCCTCGGCTGACTTCGCGAGGATCTTGTCGTCGATGTCGGTGACGTTGGTGACCATCGTCACCTCGTAGCCCGACTGGGTCAGCCAGCGACGCAGGACGTCGAAGTTGACCTCTTTGCGCACGTGGCCGAGGTGCGGGGCCGACTGTACGGTGGCGCCGCAGCAGTAGATCGAGACCTTCCCCGGTACGAGGGGCTGGAATTCGACCACCGCGCGCTGGGCGCTGTCGTACAGGTGGAACGTCATGGGCGGGAGTCTAGCGGCGGCGTCCGGGCGGCCCGGCCGCGCCTCAGGCGTCCGGATCGGCGGCCTTGCGGCGCAGGGCGTCGATGTCGAGGAAGTCGGGCAGCAGCTCGGCGTCCGGGTCGGCCGCGGAGGCCTCCCAGGGGTCGTAGGGGGCGTCCTCGTCGGCGCCCGCGTCCTCGGGGCTGATCAGGGCGCGTACGGCCGCGGACGGCGGGACGCTGTCGGCCCCCAGCGCCTCGTCGGGCAGGGCCCGCAGCACCTCGTCGATGTAGCCGTGCACGGCCTCGTCGAGCGGCACCTCGCGGTAGGCGTGCTGGGACGCGTACCAGCGGTAGTCGAGCACCTCGTGGAAGATCTGCGCCGGGTCGCGCTTGCCGGCCAGCTCGGGCGGGATCGCCCGGACGACGCGCTCGAAGCAGTCCCGGAGCCACTGGTGGGCGACGACCGCCTCGTCGACCTGCTGCTGGTTGGTGCGGGCGCGGAAGGTGTCGAGGTCGTTGAGGAGCCGGCGGGCCTGGTTCTCCTCGGTGTCGAGGCCGGTCAGGCGCAGCAGGCGGCGGGAGTGGTGACCGGCGTCCACGACCTTGGGCTGGATGCGCACCTTGTTGCCGTCCGACAGGGTCGTCACCTCGAGTTCGGCGACGTCGAAGCCGAGGTTGTTGAGCCGCCGGACGCGGTTCTCGATGCGGTGCAGCTCGCTGCCGGCGAACTCCTCGACGCCGGTCAGCTCGCGCCAGAGGGCCTCGTACCGGGCCAGGATCTGCTCGACGAGTTGCGCCGGGTCCAGCGACGGGTCGAGCAGGCGTCCGGACTCGAGATCGCAGAACTCGCCGAACAGGTTCGTCGTGGCGATCTGCAGGTCGTGGCGGCGCTGGCCGTCGGAGAGCCGCTCGTGCAGCTCGCCGGTCTCGGCGTCCACGAGGTACGCGGCGAACTCGCCGGCGTCCCGCCGGAACAGCACGTTCGACAGCGACACGTCGCCCCACAGGAAGCCGGTCAGGTGCAACCGGACCAGCAGGACGACCATCGCGTCGAGCAGCCGCGAGACCGTCTCCTGACGGACGCCCGAGAAGAACAGCGAGCGGTACGGCAGCGAGAACTCCAGGTGCCGGGTCAGCAGGATCGGGTCGAGGGGCTTCCGGTCGGCGTCCCGGCGGCCGGTGACAACAGCGATCGCCTCGACCGCGGGCGTGTGGAGGCGGTGCAGGTCGTGCAGCATCCGATACTCGTGCAGGGCCGCGTGCTCGATGACCTCCTTGGCCGCGTAGACCGAGTCGCCGACCCGGATGAACCGCACCACGTGCCGCGAGATGCCGCGCGGCAACGCCACCAGCCGGTCGGCCGGCCAGTGCTCCAGCGGCACGTCCCAGGGCAGCGGGATCAGGTTGCTGTCCGGGCTCGCGGAGAGGAAGCGTGGCACCCTCACATTCTGTCAGCAGGGCCTGGACGCCGTCGCTGCCGGTTTGGCCCGGGGCCATGGCTTAGCCGGGTGGGTCCGTGCGACGATGCGACATGACCACCGTCGCAGTCGAGGCCGAGCGGCTCGCCCAGCAGGCCGCGTGGCTCAGGATCAAGCAGGCGGCCACGGCACTGCAGCCGCTGCAGTCCACCTCCGGGGCGATCGAGGACGCCGTCGCGCACCCCACCGCCCGCGAGCACGTCGCGGCCATCGTCTCGGGCATCGCCGAGCTGGCACCGCTGTTCCCCCACGACGAGGCCTACCTCTCGGCTCTGGTCCGCGACTTCGAGGCGTGGGCGTCCGCGGACTTCGGCGCCCCCGACTTCCACGACTCTCTGGTGGCGTTCGCCCCGCAGAACCACCGCGTTGACGGGCTCACCCACCTCGTGGTCTTCCCGATGTACACGCAGAACGGCACGCGCAAGCGGCTGGTCGAGGCGGTGCTGCTGCAGGTGATCTGGCCCGACTTCGTCGCGCGGCTGGAGGCCGGCGACTACTCCAACCCGATGTTCGTGCCCGTGCGGTTCCTCGACTTCACGCCCGGCTACGACACCAACTCGGCGGTGCTGTTCCCCGAGACCGTGGCGGTCCGGCAGACGCCGCCGTTCACCTGGGGGGCCATCTTCGCCGACCGCGAGGCGGCCCGCTTCCGGCGGGTCGTGCGCGCGGCGGTCGAGGTCACCAAGCTGGAGCTGCCCGAGCTGGCGTCCCGGATGCTCGACGACCAGACGCTGGCCGAGGAGACCTTCGTCATGTGGGACCTCATCCACGACCGCACCCACATGCGCGGCAACCTGCCGTTCGACCCGTTCATGATCAAGCAGCGGATGCCGTTCTTCCTCTACGCGCTGGAGGAGCTGCGCTGCGACCTGACGGCGTTCCGCGAGGCTGTGCGGATCGAGCGCCGCATCGGACGCAAACTCGAGCCGGACGCCGACGACGACCGCCTGCGCCAGCACGCGCGGTTGGTGCAGTACGCCGTCCTGTTCGACCGGATCTTCCGGTTCGCGATCTCGGGCACGCGCGTCCGGAACTACGACGGCCTCGGCGGACAGCTGCTGTTCGCCTGGCTGCACCGGCGCCGCGTCCTGCACTGGAAGGACACCCGGCTCGCCATCGAATGGGACAAGGTGCCCGACTGCGTCAACGCCCTCGGCGACGCGATCGAGCAGCTCTACTGGGAGTCGATCGACCGGCCCAAGATCGCCCACTGGCTGGCGGCCTACCAGCTGGTCTCCTCGACCGTCGAGCCGCATCCGGCCTCGCGCTGGAAGGCCGGCGACCTGCCGCTCACCGGGGCGCCGCGCGAGCTGGTCGACCTCGTGATGGACGACGAGTTCCCGTTGTCGATGTTCTACGAGGCGTTCGAGGCCAAGATGCGCGACGTCATCGCCTCGACCGCGGGCATCACGGGAAAGGACGACTGACATGCGCGTCGTCATCGCCGGCGCCGGCAGCCCGCTCGGGGACGCCACCGCCGCGGCTCTGCGAGAGGCCGGCCACGAGGCGATCGAGGTGACCCGGAGCGTCTGCGACCTGACCGACTTCGCCGCCGTGCAGGCGCTTGCCGAGCGGCTCGGGCCGGTGGACGGCGTCCTACACCTCGTCGGCGGGTGGCGCGGCGGCAAGGGTCTCGCTGGCCAGTCCGATGAGGACTGGGAGTGGCTGCGCGCCCGCATCGTCGACACCCTGCGCAACACGACCCGGGCGTTCCTGCCCGCGATCGCGGCGTCCCCGGCTGGTCGGTTCGCCATCGTCTCGTCCACGGGCGTGGTCGCGCCAACGGCGTCCAATGCCAACTACGTGGCGGCCAAGGCGGCGGCGGAGACCTGGCTGCTCGCCGTCGGGCAGGCGCTGTCCGGGACGCCGGCGAGCGTCCACATCGAGCGCGTCACGGCCCTGTTCTCGGACGCCGACCGCGCGGCCCAGCCCGATCGCGACTGGTCGAAGCACACCCACGTCGCCGAGGTGGCCCGGCGCTTCGTCGCGCTGTGGCCGTAGCCGCGAGCACAATGGCGGGATGCAACTTCACGACCCGGCCAAGCGCGGCTTCGCGTCCGACAACTACTCCGGCGTCCACCCCGAGATCCTGGACGCCGTCGCGGCGGCGAACGGCGGGCACCAGTCCTCGTACGGCAACGACGTCTACACCGCGCGCCTGCAGGAGGTGATCCGGGGCCACTTCGGCCCGGACGCCGAGGCCTACCCGGTGTTCAACGGCACCGGTGCGAACGTGACGGCGCTGCAGAGCGTCCTGCCGCGGTGGGGGGCCGTGGTGTGCGCCAAGACCGCGCACATCAACGTCGACGAGGGCGGCGCCCCCGAGCGGATGGGCGGGCTGAAGCTGTACGCCGTGCCTACCCCCGACGGCAAGCTCACGCCCGAGCTGATCGACGTCGAGGCGTGGGGCTTCGGCGACGAGCACCGCGCCCAGCCGCTCGCGGTCTCGATCACGCAGTCGAGCGAGCTGGGCACGCTGTACACCCCCGACGAGATCGCCGCGATCTGCGAGCACGCGCACTCGCTCGGCATGGTCGTCCACGTCGACGGCAGCCGGCTCGCCAACGCGGCGGCCGCGCTCGGCACAGGCTTCGCCGCGTTCACCACGGACGCCGGCGTCGACGTCCTCAGTCTGGGTGGCACCAAGAACGGCGCACTGGGCGCGGAGGCGATCGTGGTGCTGCGGCCGGGGGTGGCGTCCGGGCTCGTCTACGCCCGCAAGTACGCGATGCAGCTGGCGTCCAAGATGCGCTTCGTGTCGGCCCAACTGATCGCGCTCTACGAAGGCGACCTGTGGCTGCGCAACGCGTCCCACGCGAACGCGATGGCGTCCAGGCTGCGCGGGGCGCTCGAGGGGACGCCGGGGGTGCGGTTCGCGCGACTCACCCAGGCCAACGGGGTGTTCGTGCGGCTGCCGGACGGGGTCGCGGACGCCGTCCGCGAGCGCTTCTTCTTCTACGACTGGGACGCCTCGGTCAACGAGGTGCGCTGGATGTGCGGCTTCGATACCACCGAGGCTGACGTGGACGCCTTCGCCGCGCTCGTGCGAGACGCCTGCGCCGCCCAGGTGGGCGAGGGCGCCCCCGCGGCGTCCGGGCGATCAGGGGCGCCGACGCTCGGCTGAGCGGCCGGCGGCGCTCCTGAGGAAGGATGGTCCCCATGGCGCGGGTGCTGGTGGTTGACGACGAGCCGCAGATACGAATGCTGCTGCGCGCTTACCTCGACCGTGACGGCTTCGAGGTCGCCGAGGCCTC
>DAIRTI010000164.1:0-5529 GCA_036803965.1 Propioniciclava sp. | reverse complement strand
GATGGCCCAGGGCGCCAAGCCCGGCGAGGGCGGCCAGCTGCCCGGCCAGAAGGTCTACCCCTGGGTCGCCAAGACCCGGCACTCGACGCCGGGCGTCG
Source organism: Propioniciclava sp. (assembly GCA_036803965.1). GTDB lineage: Bacteria > Actinomycetota > Actinomycetes > Propionibacteriales > Propionibacteriaceae > Propioniciclava. The sequence goes on along the minus strand of DAIRTI010000164.1, from coordinate 5,431 downwards.
GCCTGATCAGCCCGCCACCGCACCACGACATCTACTCGATCGAGGACCTCAAGCAGCTGATCCACGACCTCAAGTGCGCCAACCCGGTGGCCCGCGTCCACGTGAAGCTGGTCGCCGAGGTCGGCGTCGGCACGGTCGCCGCCGGCGTCAGCAAGGCCAAGGCGGACGTCGTCCTCATCTCCGGCCACGACGGCGGCACCGGCGCGGCTCCGCTCACCTCGGTCAAGCACGCCGGCGGCCCCTGGGAGCTCGGCCTCGCCGAGACCCAGCAGACGTTGCTGATCAACGGGCTGCGCGACCGCATCGTCGTCCAGGTCGACGGCCAGCTGAAGACCGGACGCGACGTCGTCGTGGCCGCCCTGCTCGGCGCGGAGGAGTTCGGGTTCGCGACCGCGCCGCTGGTCGTCTCGGGCTGCATCATGATGCGTGCCTGCCACCTCGACACCTGCCCGGTCGGCGTCGCCACCCAGAACCCCGAGCTGCGCGAGAAGTTCACCGGCGACCCCGACTTCGTCGTGAACTTCTTCCAGTTCATCGCCGAGGAGGTCCGCGAGATCCTGGCGTCCCTGGGCTTCCGCACGCTCGCGGACGCCGTGGGTCACGTCGAGCTGCTGCGGACGAGGGCCGCGATCGACCACTGGAAGGCCCAGGGTCTGGACCTCACGCCGATCCTGCACCGCGTCGACCTGCCCGAGGACGCCGCCCTGCGCAACACCACCACCCAGGACCACGGCTTGCGGACCAAGCTGGACGTCCGGCTCATCGAGCAGGCGCGTCCGGCCCTCGACAGAGGCGAGCACGTGCGCTTCGCCAGCGGCGTCCGCAACGTCGACCGCACCGTGGGCACGATGCTGGGGCACCACGTCACCAAGGCCACGCGCGGGGAGGGCCTGCCCGACGACACGATCGAGATCGACCTCACTGGCACCGGCGGACAGAGCTTCGGCGCGTTCCTGCCCCGAGGTGTCACGCTGCGGCTGGTCGGCGACACGAACGACTACCTCGGCAAGGGCCTCTCGGGTGGACGCATCGTCGTCCGGCCGGCCGATGACGTGCCGTTCGCGGCCGAGGAGCAGATCATCGCCGGCAACGTCATCGCCTACGGCGCGACGTCGGGCGAGCTGTTCATCCGCGGCCTGGTGGGCGAGCGGTTCTGCGTGCGCAACTCCGGCGCGACCGCGGTCGTCGAGGGCGTCGGTGACCACGCCTGCGAGTACATGACCGGCGGCGAGGCGCTGATCCTCGGCCACACCGGACGCAACGTCGCGGCGGGCATGTCCGGCGGCGTGGCGTGGATCCTCGACCTCGACCAGGGCCGGCTCAACACCGAGCTGGCCGACCCGGTCGAGCTCACCGAGATCGATCTCGACCGCGTCACCCAGCTGCTGACGAGACATCACGAGGAGACCGGCTCGACCGTCGCCAAGGCCCTCCTAGACGCCGGCCGCGACGAGCTGGCCCGGCGCTTCACGAAGGTGCTGCCGCGCGACTACGCGCGCGTCCTGGCCGCCCGATCGCAGGCCGAGGCGCAGGGCCTGGACGAAGAGACGACCGTCAAGATGATGATGGAGGCGACTCATGGCTGATCCCCGAGGCTTCATGAAGTACCCCCGCCAGGTCGCGGAACGGCGTCCGGTGTCGGAACGCGTCCACGACTGGCGCGAGGTCTACCCCGACTCGCCCGGACGCGCCCTGCTGCCGATCATCGAGACGCAGGCCGCCCGCTGCATGGACTGCGGCATCCCGTTCTGCCACTCGGGCTGCCCGCTGGGCAACCTGATCCCGGAGTGGAACGACCTCATCTACCGGGACGCCTGGGTCGAGGCGACCGAGCGCCTGCACGCGACCAACAACTTCCCGGAGTTCACCGGACGCCTCTGCCCGGCCCCCTGCGAGACCGCCTGCGTCGAGGGCATCAACCGCGACCCTGTGACGATCAAGAACGTCGAGGTGGCGATCGCCGACAAGGCCTGGGACGACCGCCGCGTCGTCCCGGTCGTGAGCGAGTGGCACACGCTGAAGACGGTCGCCGTCGTGGGCTCCGGCCCGGCCGGCCTCGCGGTCGCCCAGCAGCTCACCCGGATGGGCCACACGGTCGTCGTCTACGAGCGCGCGGACGCCGTCGGCGGCCTACTGCGCTACGGCATCCCGGAGTTCAAGATGGAGAAGGCGATCGTCGACCGGCGCGTCAAGCAGATGGTCCGCGAGGGGACGGTGTTCCGCACCGGCGTCAACGTCGGCGTGGACATCACCGGCGACCAGCTGCGCGAGCAGTACGACGCGGTGGTGCTGGCGATCGGCTCGACCGTGCCGCGTGACCTCGGCGTGCCCGGACGCGAGCTCGCCGGCATCCATCAGGCCATGGAGTTCCTGCCCCAGGCCAACCGGGTCGCGGTCGGTCAGGTGGTGCCCGACCAGATCGTCGCGACCGGCAAGAAGGTCGTCATCATCGGCGGCGGCGACACCGGTGCCGACTGCCTCGGCACGTCGATCCGCCAGGGGGCCGAGTCGATCACCCAGCTGGAGATCCTGCCCGAACCGCCGCACGGGCGTCCGGCCGGCCAGCCGTGGCCGACCTACCCGATGGTCTACCGGGTCAGCTCCGCGCACGAGGAGGGCGGCGAGCGCGTCTACTCGGTCGACACGCGCGAGTTCATCGGCGCCGACGGCCACGTCACCGGGCTGCGCCTGGACGAGGTCCGGTTCGAGGGCGGCCGGTTCGTGCCGGTCGAGGGCGGTGAGCGCGTCCTGGACGCCGACCTCGTCCTGCTGGCTATGGGGTTCCTGCACCCGCAACGCGAGGGCCTCGTCGAGCAGCTCGGTGTCGACCTGGACGCCCGGGGCAACGTCTCGCGCGACGACGACTTCGCCACGTCGGTGCCGGGCGTCTTCGTGTGCGGGGACGCCGGACGCGGCCAGTCGCTGATCGTGTGGGCCATCGCCGAGGGGCGCTCCTGCGCCAACGGCGTGGACGCCTTCCTGCAGGGCTCGCCGTCGCAGCTGCCGAAGCCGATCCTGCCGTCGGCGCGTCCGCTGGTGGTCTGACATGCCGGCGCTGGCGTCCGGGGGCGGCACGAAGAAGCAGCTGCGGCGCCTGCGGAAGCTGGCCGAGGCCTCCCGGGAGTACCTGCCCATGCCGAGCGGGCCGACGCCGCTGGCGGGCCCCCTGGAGGTAATCCACGCCTTCAGCCAGGCCTTCGCAGCGCGGGACGCCGGCAAGATCGCCAAGCTGTTCGCCGAGGACGCCGACTACGTCAACGAGGTCGGCCTCTGGTGGACCTCCCGGCTGTCGATCAAGCGGGTCTTCAAGCGATCGTTCGAGGGTGCGTTCAAGGACGCCTCGCTGGAGTTCGACCGCGTCTCGCTGCGCAAGGCCGGCCCGGACGCCGCGGTGGTGGTCACGCGCTGGCAGCTGACCGGGCAGGTGGGCCCGGACGACGTGCCGGCCGACGTGCGCAACGGCGTCCTGACGTTCGTCCTGCAGCGGGTGCAGGACGGCACCTGGCTGATCGTCGCCGCGCAGTCGACCGACATCGTGCTGGCCGCCGACACCAACCTCGCCCGGGAGGGCCGGCTGCGGGCCGCCAGCTACGTGCCCGAGGTTCCGGACCTGCCCGCCGTCGAGACGGGCGGCGGCGGAGCCGACCGGTGACCGCGCCAGTGCGCCACGTCGCCCTGCTGCGCGGGATCAACATCGGCGGACGCAACAAGGTGCCCATGGCCGAGCTGCGGACGCTGGCGTCCGAGCTGGGCTGGACCGGCGTGGCGACCTACATCAACTCAGGCAACGTCGTGTTCACCTCGCCGAAGTCGGGCGCCGACCTGGCCGCTGAGCTGACCGCGGGGATCGCCGAGCGCTTCGGGGCCGCGATCGGCGTCGTCGTGGCCGGACGCGACCTCGTGCGCCGGGCCGCCGAGGAGCACCCGTTCGCCGACGGGGATCCCAAACGCGTCCACGTCGGGTTCAGCTCGGTGCCGGTCTCGGACGCCGTCCTGGCCCGCCTGCGCGAGGTCGCCACGGGGTCCGAGCGGGTGGACGCCGACGGCACGCTGCTGTGGCTCGACTTCGCCGACGGCGTGGCCGGTTCGAAGCTGGGCGTCCGCCTGACGACGGCCCTGAAGCCCGGCTTCGTCACGGCCCGGAACCTCCAGACCGTCCGGACCCTGCTGGCGATGCTGGACGCCTGAGGCGCGCGGACCGCACCCACGGCGTCCCCGACCTCAGTTCGCCCACGCCCGGCGTCGCGTCCGGGAACTGACACCCACCCGGGTTAGGGTGTGGGGTCTCGGGTGACTTCCCCCGCCCGGCGTCGACATCGCCCGCTCACGAAGGAGGCGCGAACCCCCGCCATGCCGGACGGTTTCGTTCACCTGCACTGCCACTCCGAGTTCTCGATGCTGGACGGCGCCGCCCGGCTGAAGGGGCTCGTCCAGGGCGCCGAACAGATGGGCATGCCCGCGCTGGCGGTGACCGACCACGGCAACCTGTTCGGCGCGTACGAGTGGTACAAGACCGCCAAGGGCAGCCCCGTGAAGCCGATCATCGGACTCGAGGCGTACCTGACCCCGAAGACGCACCGCTCCGAGCGCAAGCGCGTCCAGTTCGGCGACGGCACCGGCGACGACGTGGCCGCCAAGGGCGCCTACACGCACATGACGATGTGGGCGTCCGACGACGCGGGCATGCACAATCTGTTCCGGCTGTCGTCCCTGTCGAGCCTGGAGGGCTTCTTCTACAAGCCGCGCGCCGACCGTGAGATCCTCAACCGCTACGCCAAGGGCCTGATCGCGACCACCGGCTGCCCGTCGGGCGAGGTGCAGACCTACCTGCGGCTGGGGCAGTACGCGGACGCCGTCCGCTCGGCCGCCGAGTTCCGCGACATCTTCGGGGCCGGCAACTTCTACTGCGAGCTCATGGACCACGGGCTCGACATCGAGACGCGCGTCCGGGCCGACCTGCTGCGGCTGGCCAAGGAGCTCAACCTGCCGCTGGTCGCCACCAACGACCTGCACTACGTGCATGCCGAGGACGCCGATGCTCACGACACCCTGTTGTGCGTCTCGGCGGGGGCCAACCGGGACACCCCGGGCCGGTTCAGGTTCGACGGCAACGGCTACTACCTCAAGCCGGCCGAGGCGATGCGGCAGCTGTTCTCGAACCTGCCCGAGGCCTGCGACAACACGCTCGCGATCGCCGAGCGCTGCACCATCCACTTCGACGAGGGCAGCGGCACCTACATGCCGCGCTTCCCGGTGCCCGAGGGCGAGACCGAGACGAGCTGGTTCGTGAAGGAGGTCGCCACCGGCCTGGCCGGACGCTTCCCCGACGGCATCCCCGAGTACGCGCTGAAGCAGGCCGAGTACGAGGAAGACGTCATCATCGGCAAGGGCTACGCCGGCTACTTCCTGGTCGTCGCCGACTTCATCAACT
>DAIRTI010000163.1:0-5538 GCA_036803965.1 Propioniciclava sp. | reverse complement strand
GCCCAGGCGGAGGAACGCCACCACGCCCACCGCGACGCGGGCGCCGCCGACCACCAGCAGGGCGGCCCGGAGCTGGTCGGCGCGGGTGGCGCGTCCGGCCAGCTGCAGCTCGATGCGGCCGGCCTGCTCGTCCGAACGGGCATACCGCACGATGAAGATCAGCGCGACCACGGCGCCGACCAGCGACCCCGAGGACGCCAGCGTCCAGGCGACGAGCCCGCCCGTGGACGCCTCGAAGATCGGCCCCCGCAGGGCCCGTTCGGCGAGGTTGGCCATCGACTCGCGGGCGAAGGCGTCCCGGTCGGCCTGGGTCGGGTAGCCGGCCGCCGTCGAGATCGCCATGAGGGCGGGCAGCAGCCCGAGCAGCAGCACCCAGGCGGCCAGCCCCCAGCGGGAGCGGCGCAGGTACGCCCTGGCCAGGGTGGCAACCATCACGACCCCGTCGGCTGGTAGTGGGCCAGGAAGACGTCCTCCAGCGACGGCGCCCCGGTCTCGAGGTTGTAGACCCCGGCGTCGGCGAGTCGGCGCAAGACCTCGGGCAGCGCGGCGGCCGTCGCGCTCAGCCGGAGCTGGTCGTCGGAGTCCTCGAGAACGGACACCCCCTCCAGCGCCAGGTCGGGGCGGCGTCCGACCCTCGCCGTGACCAGGGTCTGCTGGGCGCCGCGCAGGCTGGCCAGCGGCGCGGAGTCGACCAGCCGACCCTCCCGGATGATGCTGACCCAGTCGCACAGCCGCTCGACCTCGCTGAGGATGTGGCTCGACAGCAGGATCGTTTTGCCCCGCGCGCGCTCGCCGCGGACGGCCTGGACGAACGCCTGGTCGACCAGCGGGTCGAGGCCCGAGGTGGGCTCGTCGAGGATGAGCAGATCGGGGTCGGCGGCGAACGCGGCCACCAGCGCCACCTTCTGCCGGTTGCCCTTGGAGTAGGTGCGGTTCTTCCTCGTGGGGTCGAGGTCGAACAGATCGAGCCAGCGCTGGCGATCGCCTCCCCCACCGTGCAGCCGGGCGAGGATGTCGAGGGTCTCGCCGCCGGTGAGGTTCGGCCAGAGCGTCACGTCCCCGGGCACGTAGGCGAGCCGGGCGTGAATGGCCGGCACGTCCTTCCACGGGTCCAGGCCGAACACGGCCACGCGTCCCGAAGTGACGCCGAGCAGGCCCAGCAGGACGCGCATCGTCGTCGTCTTGCCGGCGCCGTTCGGGCCGAGGAAGCCGTGCACCTGGCCCTCCTCGACCCGCAGGGTGAGGCCGTCGAGGGCGCGCGTGCGTCCGTAGTGCTTGGTGACAGAGTCGAGTTCGATGACCGCCGTCACGCGGATGCCTCCGTTCTGGTCGCCTTCCGAGCGGCCGCCATGACCTCCGGCGAGGTGAGGTCGGGGTTGAGCAGGTCGAGTTGCGCGGCGCTGATCCGCGGGTTGCCGGCCGGGTCGGACGCCCCAAGGCCAAGCACGCGGTCGACGTGGGGCCGCAGCAGGAGCACCCCGAGCTTCATCGCCACGAGCACCGCGGCCCTGTCGAGCGGCGGCGACGCCGCGTCCGCGTCCAGGTAGGGCACGGTGATCTCGACCAGGGAGTCGAAGATCCACTGCGCCTTGGGCGTGTTCTCGATCAGGCGCCGGTTGAGGTAGCCGATCACCACGGGTGCGGAGCGGTAGACCTCGGCGATGTACTCCGGATCGGCGATGCCCAGCTCGTCCACCCCGGTTGTGACCTGCTCCCGGAAGTACGCCAGGACGAAGTCGTCGCACGCCTCGCGCAGGCCGTCCTTGGTGCCGAAGTGGTGCTGGACCAGCGCCGGCGACACCCCCGCCCGCCTCGCGATCTGGCGGACGCTGGCTCCGTCGCCCTCCTCGGCGAACGCGGCCAGCGCCGCGTTGCGGATCTTGGCCCGTCCGGTGAGGTCAGCCAGCGCGTCCATGCACTTCACTGTACGAATGCACAGTCAGCTGGGCAACTGTACAGGAAGCGGCGCGTCGTACAGGGTTTCAGCTGCGCAACAGCCGAGAGCGTCAGCGATCAGAGCATGTGCGGGTAGCCGGACGCCGTCGGCGGCACCAGGGTCTCCTTGATCGCGCGGGGGCTGGCCCAGCGGATCAGGTTCCACAGCGAGCCGGCCTTGTCGTTCGTCCCGGACGCCCGCGCGCCGCCGAACGGCTGCTGGCCCACGACGGCGCCGGTCGGCTTGTCGTTGATGTAGAAGTTGCCGGCGGTGAAGCGGAGCCGCTGCATCGTGGCCTCGATGACCCGCCGATCGGTGGCGAACACCGAGCCGGTCAGGGCGTACGCCGAGGCACCGTCGACCAGGTCGAGCATCTCGTCGTAGCGCGCGTCGTCGTAGACGTACACTCCCAGGATCGGCCCGAAGTACTCGGTGACGAAGATGTCGGCCCGAGGGTCGTCGGACGTCACGACCGTCGGCCGGACGTACCAGCCCACCGAGTCGTCGCACGTCCCGCCCGCCAGGACCTTCATCGATGAATCCGCACGGCAGGCGTCCAGGACCCCAGACAGCTTGCGGAACGCACGATCGTCGATGACCGCCGACGTGAAGTTCGACAGATCGCGCACGTCCCCGACGGCCAGCGCCTCGGTCTGCCCGACCAGCTCTGCCTCGACGGAGCGCCACAGCGACCGCGGGATGTAGGCCCGGGACGCCGCCGAGCACTTCTGGCCCGAGTACTCGAACGCCCCGCGCACCAACGCCGTCACCAGGGCCGCAGGATCGGCGCTGGGGTGTGCGACGACGAAGTCCTTGCCGCCGGTCTCCCCCACCAGGCGCGGGTAGCCGCGGTAGCCGGCGATGTTCTCGCCCACCTGCCTCCACAGCCCCTGGAACACCCGCGTCGATCCGGTGAAGTGAATGCCGGCCAGATACTCGCTCGACAGCGCGATGTCCGACACGAGCGCCCCGTGCCCCGGCACCATGTTGATCACCCCGCGCGGCAGCCCGGCCGCCTCGAGGGCGTCCATGAAGACGTGCGCGGACAGGCTCTGCGTCAGCGCCGGCTTCCACACGACGACGTTGCCCATGATCGCGGGCGACGTGGGCAGGTTGCCGCCGATGGCGGTGAAGTTGAACGGCGTGATCGCGTAGACGAAGCCCTCCAGCGGCCGGTACTCCATCCGGTTCCACACCCCCGGCGAGCTCTTCGGCTGCGACGCGTAGATCTCCTCGGCGAACGCCACGTTGAAGCGCAGGAAGTCGATCAGCTCGCACGCCGAGTCGATCTCCGCCTGCTGGACGGTTTTGCCCTGCCCCAGCATCGTCGCCGCGTTGATCCTCGCCCGGTAGGGCCCGGCGAGCAGGTCGGCCGCGCGCAGGAACACCGCAGCCCGCTCCGAGAACGGCAGGGACGCCCACTCCGGCGCCACCCGCAGCGCGCCGGCGATGGCCGCCTCGGCGTCCGCGTGCGACGCCTGCGTCACCACCCCGAGCACATGCCGATGCTCGGAGGGCATCGTCACGTTCAGCCGGTCGTCGCCGGTGCCCGGACGCCGTTGGTCGCCGAACACTCCGGTGATCTCGACGGGCTCGGCCGTGTAGAACTCGGCCAGCGTGCGCTCCAGCTCGGCGCGCTCGGGCGTGCCGGGGGCGTAGGTCTTGTTGGGCTCGTTGACGGGCAGGGGCACACGCGCGATGGCATCCACGGCAGGAGTATGCCACGCCACCCCCGCCGGGCGGGAGCACCAATCTGCGCGCCACAGGGGGCGACACGCGCGACGATCTGCGCCCCAGGCGCCCTGGAGCCACAGATTCGCCGGTATCAGCCCGCCTTCGCCTTCTTCTTGGGTGAGGCGGCAGCGGCCTCCTCGCGGCGCTTCTTGGCGGCCTCGACGGACGCCTTCAGCGTGGCCACCAGGTCGACGACCTCGGCGTCCTGTCTGGCCTCGGCGGGGGCCTCGGCGGGCATCGGGACGCCGGCCAGCTTCGCCGCCACCACCTGCTCCAGAGCCTCGCGGTAGGCGTCGGTGAACTGGGTCGGGTCGAACTCGCCGGTGAGCTGGTCGATGAACATCTTCGCCATCGCCACCTCGGCCGGGTTGGCCTTGATCTCCGACGGCGGCGCCGCGAACGAGCCGTCGCGCAGCTCGTCGGGCCACAGCATCGTGTGCAGCATCAGGATGTCGTCGTGCGCCCGCACCAGGGCCAGGGTCTCGCGCGAGCGCACCGCGACCTTGACGATGCCCGCGCGGTTGGCCTCGGTCAGCGCCTGCCGCAGCAGCACGTACGGCTTGACGCCGGGCCCCTCCGCCTCCAGGAAGTACGACCGCGCGAAGTAGGTCGGGTCGATCGACTCGATATCGACGAACTGGACGATCTCGATCGCCTTCGCCGAGGGCAGCGGCAGGTCGTCGAAGTCGGACGGCTCCAGCATGACCACTCGGCCGTCGCCGGCGTCGTAGCCCTTGGCGATGTGCTCGAAGGGCACCTCCTCGCCGCACACATCGCACACGCGCTTGTACTTGATGCGGCCGCCGTCGGCGTCGTGCACCTGCCGGAAGGAGATGTCCCGCTCCTCCGTGGCCCCGTACATCTTCACAGGGATCGTGACCAGGCCGAACGAGACGGCCCCTTTCCACAGCGATCGCGGCATGCGGACAGTGTGTCAGCCAAAGTCACACATGCAAACGAGACCGGACGCCGTTGGCGTCAGCAGGCCGCCAGGACGGCCCACTCCTCGGGCCCGTACCAGAGCAGGTCGGCCTCCGCCAGCAGGGCCCCGTGGGCGGGGTGACCCCAGGCGTCCTCGACGCCCAGCTGCGCGATGGCCGACCGCGTGGCCTCGGCGAGCGGCTGCGCGGACGGGTCGTCGGCGAACAGCGCGGTGACGTGCTCGAACGCGAGCCGGTCGACCCCGACGGCACCGAAGTCGGTGCCGCTGTCGCGGGCGGGGGTCTCGGCGACGACCACCAGGCGGCGGCCGTGCTGGATCAGCCCGGCCAGCGCCGCGATGTACAGGGCGGTGCGCTCGGCATCCTCGTCGTCGCCCGGATCGAGGCCGAAGGCGTCCCGGAACGACGGCGTGGCAGCCCAGGCCGGCCCGGTCAGGACCCTGCCCTGCGCGAGCCCGCGCAGTTCGTCCTCCGACACCGGCCTGAACACCAGCACGCTCAGTGCCTCTTCTTCTTCGACCGCTGCGCCCGCTGGGCCTGCGCCTTCTTGGCCGACGCCACGCGGGCCTCCGCCTCGGACAGCTCGGGCGCCTCGTCCTCGGCCGGGGGCTCGTCCTCCACGGCCTGCTGGACACGACCGCCCTCGTCGGGGCCGCTGAGCACGTGCCGGGCGCTGTGGGAGTCGGCCTCCGCGCCCAGCGTGCGCGCGGTGCGGACGCGACCCTCGGCGTCCGTCATGACACCGACCTGGGGCGCGGGCTGCACGTTGACCTCGAGGTTGAACAGGTAGGTGACGACCTCCTCCATGAAGGCGTCCATCATCGCGGAGAACATCTGGGCGCCCTCGCGCTGGTACTCGACCAGCGGATCCTTCTGCGCCATGGCGCGCAGGCCGATGCCCTCGCGCAGGTAGTCCATCTCGTAGAG
>DAIRTI010000162.1:3737-5767 GCA_036803965.1 Propioniciclava sp. | reverse complement strand
CCTTGTCGAGGTTCCCGTTGTCGGGCCAGCTGTTGAGCGGGGCGAACCGCTGCTGACCTGTGCCGGCTCCGCCGCGGCCGTCCATGACCCGGTAGGTGCCGGCCGAGTGCCATGCCATCCGGATCATCAGCGGGCCGTAGTGGCCGAAGTCGGCGGGCCACCAGTCCTGAGAGGTGGTCAACACCTGCGCGATGTCGCTCTTGACCTCGTTGAGGTCGAGGGCCTCGAAGGCGGCGCCGTAGTCGAACTCGCCGAGCGGGTTGATGGCGGGCTGGTTCTTGGCGAGGATCTTCAGGTTGAGCCGGTTCGGCCACCACTGCTGGTTGGCGTCGCCCTGCGTGGGTGCTACCAGCTCATGCATCACGGGGCAGCCGGACGCCTGCTCTCCGGGGCCGGCCTCGTTCATCTGCTTGAGCTCGGCATCGTTGTCGGGAGCGTTGACCTTCACCGCGTCCTGCTCGGTTTCGTTGACGGACATACTCTTCCCTTCCTTCAGGTCGTCGTTGATGGGACTGTTGGTGGTGGTGATTCGGTGTCTGCGGCGGTCTGGGACTGGCATTTCGGGCACAGCCCCCAATACACGACTTCCGCCTCGTCGACGAGGTATCCGTGGTCGTCCGAAGGCTGCAAACACGGTTGGGAGCCGACGGCACAGTCGACATCGGTGAGAGTCGCGCACACCCGGCAGACGAGGTGGTGGTGGTTGTCTCCGGTACGTGTCTCGTACCGAGCCGGATGGCCTGCCGGCTCGATACGACGCAGCATCCTCGCCCCCACGAGCGTGTGCAGCGAGTCGTACACCGCCTGGGTCGAGACGCTGCCGATGCGAGCCCGAACACGCTGGATCACCGTGTCGGCGTCGGCGTGCGGGATCTCTTCGACCGCGGCGAGGACTGCGAGCCGAGTAGGGGTGACTCGCAGCCGCGAGTCACGGAGCGCACCGGCCCAGTCCGTCCCACCCTCAGAACTGTGACCGGACCCGCCGAAACGCACACTCTGGGAATCAGCGGCCATGCGACCTCCTGGGCGTGTCGTCTTCGGCCTTCTTAGGGTAGTTCCGATCGCAGAATAATTCCAGAGTTTCCGGGCCGTCGGTCGCACGCCCCGAACTTCAGAACGCCAGGGCAGCCAGGACGACGAACGCCAGCTGGGCGACCTCGATCAGCGAGCCGTAGGTGTCGCCGGTCGTGCCGCTCAGGCGTCGGGTGAGGTGGCGCTGCCAGGCTGCGGCGACGGCCCACGCGAGCAGGGCTGCGAGCACGAGGACGCCGCCGCTGAGCGGGCCGCGAGCGAGGGTGCCCAGCACGAAGGTGACCGCGGCGACGGCGGCGGAGTCCACGATGATCGCGCCGCGCGGGACCACCCTGGCGAACAGGGCCCCGAAGCCGTCCGGACGCGCCGGCGGCGCCAGCGTCGCCACCAGGGCCGGGACGCGTCCGACCATGGGCAGCGCGGCGACGACCGCGGTCAGGGCGAGGTCACCAGGGTGCTGACCCAGGCGTGGGGAGGTCAGCGCGGCGGCGTCCGCGAGCAGCACCAGGACCAGCGCCGCGACGCCCATCGGCCCGATGTCGGACGCCCGCATGATCGTCAGCGCCTCGGGTCCGGGCTTGCGGGAGCCGAGGCCGTCGGCGGTGTCGGCGAGGCCGTCGAGGTGCATCTCGCCGGTCACCGCCGCCAGCACGCCGAGCGCGGCGATCGCGGCCAGCAGCCGGCCGCCACCAACGGCGTCCACGATGACGGACGCCGCCGCGGCGGCCAGTCCGACGAGCAGCCCGACCCAGGGCAGCGCCAGGATCGCGCGCTGCGCGGTGGCGCGGTCGACCGGCATCGGCGGCACGGGGACGACCGTGAAGAGCCCGATAGCGGCGTGCAACGGGTGGGGCGGGCGGGTGTCCATCTCAGCCCTTCAGTCGCTGCGGCAGGCCGGCGGTCAGGAACCACACCTCGTCGCAGGCGGCTGCGATCGAGGTGTTCAGGACGCCCATCCGGTCGCGGAAGAGGCGTCCGGACGCCGTCGCGGGCACGAT
>DAIRTI010000162.1:0-3637 GCA_036803965.1 Propioniciclava sp. | reverse complement strand
CCAGCAGCCGAGCCGGTCCATGACGGCCGACAGCCACAGGGTGAGGCAGTCGACCAGGACCGTTGCCTCGCGCGGCTCGGCGAGGACGCCCGCGACGTCGAGGGTCTCTACGGTCCGCCAAGAGGCCGGGCGCCGGGCGACGTGGGCGGCGATGCGGGCGTCCCACTCGGGGTCGTCCGGACGCCGCGGCGATGTCGCGACGTAGTCGACGGCGTCCGAACTCGAGGCCAGTCGCTCGGCGAAACTGGACTTGCCCGAGCGCGCCCCGCCGAGCACGAGGGTTCTCATCGTTCGCTCACGCCCGCCGAGTCGAAGGTCGCCATCTCGCGCAGGATCTTCGCGGACGCCTGCACGATCGGCAGCGCGGTCAGCGCGCCGGACCCCTCCCCCAGCCGCATGTCGAGGGCGACGACGGGGGCGAGGCTGAGGGCGTCCAGGGCGGCGCGGATGCCCGGTTCGACCCCGGCGTGGCCGGCGATGAGGTAGCCGAGGGCGTCCGGGCAGAAGGCGGTGGCGACGAGGGCTGCCGAGCAGGAGACGACGCCGTCCAGGATGACCGGCACCCGGGACGCCGCCCCGCCCAGGATCAGCCCGACGATCGCCGCATGCTCGAACCCGCCGACGGACGCCAGCGCCGACAACGGGTCATCGGCCCGGACGCCGTCCCGCGCGATCGCCCTTGTCACCAGGTCGATCTTGCGGCGCAGCGTCTCCGGGTCGGCGCCGGCGCCGGTCCCGGTGACCTCGGCCGTGGGACGCCCCGTGAAGACCGCGATGAGGGCGGCGGCCGGGGTGGTGTTGCCGATGCCCACCTCGCCCGGGATCAGGCAGCGGTGGCCGTCGGCGACGGCGTCCAGGGCCGCGGTGATGCCGGCCTCGATCGCGGTGGCGCACTGGTCAGCGGTCATGGCGGGGCCGGTGGTCAGGTCGGCGGTGCCGGGCGCGATGGGACGTCCGCGCAGGGTGGGGTCGTCCGGCAGCGGGCTGGCGACGCCCACGTCGTAGACGCGCAGTTCGGCGCCCACGTGCCGGGCCAGGACGCTCACCGCCGCTCCCCCGCCGAGCATGTTGGCGACCATCTGGGTGGTGACCTCCTGCGGCCACGGCGAGACCCCCTGCGCGTGGACGCCGTGGTCGCCCGCGAACACGCACACAGCGGCCGGCTCGGGCACGGGGGGCGGGCAGGCGCCGGCGATGGCGGCGAGGCGGTTGCCGAGGTCCTCGAGCTGGCCGAGCGCGCCGGGTGGCTTGGTGAGCGTGAGCTGGCGCGCCTCGGCGGCGGTCTGCGCCTCGCGATCGGCCGGCGCGATGGACGCGAGCGTCCGGGCCAGCAGGGTTGCGGATGCGCCGGCTTGCGGGGAGGTCTGGGTCATGGGCCTACTTCCTGGTGGTCGGAGTGCGGACCGCTCTCCGAGACTGCACGTGGGTGGTGAGGGGCCGTGACGCCGAATCCGTCACGCGATCCGGCGGAAACTCCAGTCAGGACTGGACGTTCGTGCGGCTGGTGTGACGGATTCGGCGAATCCTGCCCCAGCGGTCGCCTTGGTGCCCCTCCAGTCGCCGCCGTGAGACCGCCCGGTCGACGGGTCGGCGGGGTTTGCCTAGAGTCGCGGCTGTGATCCGCCTGCTGCTCGTCCGACACGGCGAGTCGGAGTGGAACGTCGCCGGCCGGGTCCAGGGTCAGGCGGCGGGCGTCCGGCTGACACCCCGCGGACGCGAGCAGGCGGACGCCGTCGCACGCGAGCTGGCCGGGTGCGGGGCGGCGCTGCTGGTGTCGTCGGACCTGGAGCGTGCCCTGGAGACCGCCGCGATCATCGGGAACGCGCTCGGGCTGCCGGTCGTCCGGGCGGCGGAGCTGCGCGAGCAGGCTTTGGGCGACATGGAGGGGCGGCTCGGCTCGGAGTTGACCGCCGAGCCGACCCCACCCGGACAGCACCTGCATGAGGTGCGCTGGGGCGGCGGGGAGTCGGTGGCCGACGTGTACGCGCGGGTGTCGGGCTGGCTGAGCCGGCTGCGGGCGTCCGCGGACGGCCAGACCGTGGTCGCCGTGACCCACGCCGGTCCGATGCAGGTGCTGCGGACGATCCACGCCGGCGGCGGTCACCGCGATGTCGACTGGACGCCGGTCCCGCCGGCCGGCATCCTCGACTACACCTGGGACTAGGCCGTTCATCGGCCTGCTCCGTCGGCCCGGCGAAGGCGGGCGAGGGCGTCCGCGAGGGCGCGGCTGGTCCCGGGATCGCGGACGGCGACTCGGATCCAGGCCGGGCCGAGTCCAGGGAAGGACTCCCCGCGGCGCACCGCGAACCCCGCCTCGGCGAGGGCCGGGCGCACCGATCCCGGCCCGGCCGGGCTCGTGTCGACCAGGACGAACGGCGTCCGGGGGTCTCCGGCGACGTGGTAGCCCGCTGACGCCAGCGCGGCGACCAGGGCGTCGCGGTCGGGCGCGAGGGCACGGGCGGCGGCGTCCGCCTCGGCCAGGGCGGCGGGGGTGCAGCAGGCGACCATGGCGTCGAGCGCCGGCGTGGAGACGGCCCAGGGCCGCTGCGCCTCGGCGAGCCGCGCGATCAGGGCGGGGTCGCCGACGACGTAGCCCGCCCGCAGCCCCGCGATGCCCCAGAGCTTGGTCAATGACCGCACGACCAGGACGCCAGGCAGGTCGCCGAGCGCTGCCTCCGTCGCGAGCGACTCGTGCTCGCCGGGGACGAAGTCCATGAAGGCCTCGTCGACGACCAGGACGCGTCCGGGACGCACGAGCGCGCGCAGGGTCGCCGCCGGGTGCAGGACGCCGGTCGGGTTGGTGGGGTTGCCGATGATGACGAGGTCGGCGTTCTCGGGCACGCGCGCCGGGTCGAGCGTGAACCCGTCGGCGTCGAGCAGAAGGACGCGGCGGACGTCGATCCCGGCGGCGCGCAGGGCGGCCTCGGGCTCGGTGAACTGGGGGTGCACCACGACCGGACGCCGCGGCCCCAACGCCCGCGCCACCAGGGTGAACGCCTCGGCGGCACCGGCGTTGGGCAGGACGTGCTCCTCGCCCACGCCGTGGCGGGCGGCCAGCGCCGCCCGGGCCGGGCGCGCGTCCGGGTAGGCGGCCCAGCGACCCACACCGGCGCCGACGGCGTCCACGAGCCAGGACGGGGGGCGGTCCGAGCGCACGTTGACGGCCAGGTCGACCAGGCCGGGGACGAAATCGGCGTCGCCGTGGTGACGGAGGTCCGGCTCGGGCAGGGCCACCAAGCCAACCGGCGTCACCCAGCGCGGCACCGGACGGGCCGCGAAGGCCGCCGCGGCGTCCGCGAACCGCTGGGCGAGCTGCGGATGGCCGGCCCAGTGCACGTGCTGGTAGGACGCGTGCAGGGTCGCGGACAGGGTCGGGTCGGCGTCCGGGGGGTCGACGACCGTGCGGTGGAAGGCGTGGAACCGCACCGGCTCACCGCGCCGCGCGACGACCGAGTCGGCGTCCGGGGCGGCCTCGCCGTAGCCCATCGTGAGCCGCGGGCTCATCCGCGCCTCGATCGGCAACGCGCCCGCCATGGGCTCGCCGTCGAGGCTGCGGGCCAGGTAGAGCAGCCCGGCGCACTCGGCGACGGTCGGCAGTCCGGACGCCACGGCGGCGGCCACGTCGGCGCGCAGGGGG
>DAIRTI010000161.1:0-5973 GCA_036803965.1 Propioniciclava sp. | reverse complement strand
ACCAGATCGCGTCGAAGGCGATCTGCAGCTTGCGGTAGTCGAAGCCCCGGTCGTAGGAGGCGATCACGATGTCAATCTCCTCGGGGTTCTCGCTCATCCGGATCCCCGCCGCGGCGAGCGCGCGCTTCAGGGGCTCCTCCGCCACGGGGAACACGACGGCGTCCGGGTGGTGCTCGGTCAGCCACCGGGTGGTCGTGACGACCGTGTTCGCGATGTCCTCGATGGGGGTCGGCAGCCCCAGCTTGGCGAGCTTGTCGGCGTACTGCTGCGGGTCCTTGGTGGGGTTGTTGGACAGGAATCGCACCGGGATCTCCCGGCGCCGCAGCTCGTGGATCATCCGGGCCGCCCCGGGCAGCAAGTGGTCGCCGAGGTAGATCGTGCCGTCCATGTCGAAGACGTACGCGTCGTAGAACTCGGTCGGGGCGACGACGACGGACGCGCTCATTCGGCACCCTCCTTGCTGAGCCCGAGGGCGCGGTGGATCAGAGTGATTGGGTGCACCGTGCGCACCCCGGACGACTTCTCGATCTGCCAGCGGCAGGTCTCGGTGTCGCAGACGGCCAGGTGGTCGTTGGTGGCGCGCACCATGTCGAACAGCGGCTTGCCGACGGCCTGGGCGATCTCGTACTTCTCTTTCTTGAGGCCGTACGTGCCCGCGATGCCGCAGCAGGTGGCGTTGGAGTCGACCACCGTCAGCCCCGGGATCAACCGCAGGACGTCGGCGGCGGGCGTCCCCATGCCCTGGCTCTTCAGCTGGCAGGGGGCGTGGTACGGCACGGTTTCGTCGATGCGCCCGAACAGCTCGACCGGCAGGTCACCGGCGTCGTACAGCTCCAGCAGGAACTCGGAGATCTCGCGGATCCGCGAGCCGACGTCGGCCAGTTCGGCATCCTCGACGCCCAGGATCTCGTGGGCTTCGTGCTTGAGCATCCCGGTGCAAGAGCCGGACGTCGACACGATCGTCAGGTCGGTGCCCGCCGAGCGCAGCTGGGCGACCAGCTTGCGCACGGACGCCGTCGCCGACTCGAACAGCCCGTTGCTCTGCTCGGCCAGGCCGCAACAGCCCTGCTTCGGGACGACCACCTCGTAGCCCAGGTGCTCCAGCACCTCGATCGCCTGCTTGGACGCCTCCACCTCGAAGTAGCCGCCCGCGCAGCCGTGGAAGTAGACCAGCGGGCCGCGCGTGGGCGCCTTCGTCGGCGCCGGACGGCGTTTCAGCCAGCCCTGGATCGTCTCCCCCGCCGCCACCGGCATCGGGGCGTCCCGGTGGATGCCGACGACCTTCTCCATCACCACGCGCGCCGGCTTGAAGCCCAGCACCGCGTTGGCCACCGGCGCGACCGGCGTCATCGCGGCGCCCATGATCGTGGTGCGCGAGATGATCTGGTCGCGGATCGGCATGCCGTTCTGCGCCTTCATCGCCGCCCGCGCCATCGAGTTCAGCTCCGCGATCTGGACGCCCTGGGGACAGGCCAGCGTGCACGCGCCGCAGCTCGAGCAGTAGTCGACCGAGTGGTCGACCGACTCGCCGTGGCGGAACCGTTCCCCCTGCGGGCCGACGAACTTCGGCCCCGGGAACAGCGGGGTCACCGCCGAGACGGGGCACACGGTCTCGCAGATCGTGCACTTGACGCAGTGGTCGAGGGTCGCGCGGGCGAGTGCGTTGTGGAACCGTTCGACGGCCGCCGGGGAGGTGCCGGTCACGTCCTTGACGCCGTCGCTCACCCTCCGGAACGCGCGGCCCGGCAGCGCCGTCACGGGCGTCAGGTCCAGCTTCTTGGTCACCGTGCCTCCTGCAGGATCGTCTCGGCGGCCCGGACGCCGCTGGCGGCGGCGATGCCCTCGCCGGACTTCTCGTGCCAGCGGGACGCCCCGGCGAGGACGCCGCCGGCCGCGTGGAGGTTGGGGTGGACGACCGCACCATCGGCGTCCAGGACGCGCATGGCGTCGTCGACCGCGACGCCGACGCGGAACAGGGCCTGGTCGGTGCCCCAGAAGTCTTCGCTGATCAGGCCGGACGCGTCCTCGCAGGTGACGGGCAGCCCCAGCGCCGTCTCGGTGATGCGGCCGTAGGAGTCGACCGCGAGGGCGCCGCTCTCGAAGCCTCCCGGGGCATGGACGAACGCCCGGCCGCGCAGCTCGACGCGGCGTCCGGTCTCGCCGACGACCAGCGCGGAGACCCGACCCGCCTCGGTGACCAGCCCGACGACCGGCGACCCGTTGATGAACCGGACGCCGGTGTCCCGGGCCGCGGCGGACAGGGCCCGGAACAGCCGGAGCCCCGGCACCCCCGGCGGGGGCAGCGGCACCTCGGCGACGGGGTGGCCGATGAGGCTCTGCAGGTCGGGGAAGGCGTCGGGGGCGTCCAGGCCGAGGACGGCCGGCAGCAGGACGGTCTCGCCGTCGCGCACGACGCCGGCGACCGCGCGGGCGAACCGCTCGCGGAAGCCCGGGTCGTCGAGGGCACGGGCGTGGTTGAGGCCCGAGGTGTCGTGCTCACCGGGACGCACCTCGACGTCGATCCAGGCGTGACGCGCCTCGACGCCCCCGCCGCCCGGCGGCACCGTGCGGGCGAGGTTGGCCGCCACCAGGGACGCCTGGAAGTCCTTGAGCCGACGCAGGCCGACGACGACGAACTTCTTGCCGTCGATCACCTGCCCCGCGACCATGCTCGGCTGCGCGACCGCCGTGGGCCGGACGGCTCCGACCGCGGTGGGCAGCTGCAGGTTCGTGCCGTCGCCGGGGGCGAGGAGGGACGAGCCGGCGACGCCGGTCACGAAGTCGACGGCCGCACGGACGGCGTCCGGGCCGAGCAGTCCGTACGGGTGGCCCGGGTTGGCGTCGGCGAAGGCCGGCAGTTCGTCGTAGGGGCGGCTGACGCGCTCCGGGGCGTAGCCGAGCACGTCGAGGCTGCCCTGCGACAGTTGCAGCCCGCCGACGCCCTTCGTGACCAGCGTCACGGACGCCCCGGAGCGCGCCAGGCGCAGCGCGGCGGCCAGCCCGGCGAGCCCGGCGCCGACGACGATCGCGTCCCGGGCCCCATTCGTACGCGGGGTCATCGGACGACCTCCTCGGCCGGCTGCGGCAGGTGCTCGATGTCGAGCGTGCCGGCGTAGATCCACTGGGCGAGCGCGGTCTGCCGCACCTGGTCGCCGTACAGGATGGGCCACAGGCCGATCCAGCGGTTCTTGAGGAACAGCCGCAGCAGGCCGGTGGCGCGGTCGGCGTCGATGGCGTCCTCGTCGTGGGCGATGCCCGCCGCACGCGCGGAGCAGAACGCCCCCTGACAAGGACCCATGCCGAGGCGCAGCTGGCGGCGCAGGTCGTCAAGCGTGCCGTCGGACTGCTTCACGAGTTGGTCGGTGAACATGCGCCGGTTCACCAACTCGCACTCGCAGACGATCTGGTCGTCGAGGCGGTCGGCCTCGCGGTCTTCGAGCCGGTGGGTCACGACATAGTGGTGGCCGCCGGTCTCGTAGGGAGTTTCCTCGGACGCCGTCCGGCACTCGCGGGTCTCCCCGAGCTGCTCGCACATGGCGTCCACGATGTGCTCGGCCATCAGGCGGTAGGTGGTGAGCTTGCCGCCGCCGATCGTCAGCAGGCCCCGGACGCCGTCGCGCTCGAGATGGTCGACGATCGCCATGCCGCGGCTCATGTGCCGGGTGTCCATGGCGGAGACGCGCTCGTCCTTGATCAGCGGACGCGACCCTGCCCACGCGTGCACGGCCCGCGCCTGGCGGAAGCCGGGGATCAGGCGCTCGCCGGCGTCCAGCATCTGCTGCACCTCGTCGGCGGGGATCGGCAGGTGATCAGGATCGGTCTCGTGGGAGTCGGTCGTGCCGATGATCGAGACAGTGTGGACGGGCACGAGGATGTCGCCATCGGCCGGGTAGATCAGGCGGTTGACCACGGTGTTCACCAGCCGGTGGTTCATCGCGATCATTATGCCCCGGCCCGGGACGACCGGCACGGGGTTGAGCCCGGTCATCTCGCTGATCCGGCCCGCCCACGGGCCGGCGCAGTTGAGGACGAACGAGCAGTCGATCACGACCTCCTCGTCGCGGCGCTGGTCGTGGCAGTGCACGGACCTGACCCGCTCGCCGTCGGTGTCGATCTTGGTGACGGGATGGTAGGTGAGCACCTGCGCGCCGTACTGTCTCGCCGAGTTCACCGCGCCCCACACGAGTTGCCAGCCGTCGACCGAGCCGTCCTCGACCTCGATCGCGCGGAAGATGCCCGGGTTGAGCCGGGGCTCGCGGCGCAGCGCCTCGGCGACCGAGATCTCGGACGCCGGGACGCCGGTCGCGGCGGCGCCGGCGAGGAAGCGATCGCCGTAGTCGGGATCGTCGCCGGGGGTGGCCACGAAGAGCCCGCCGGTGCGCTCGATCGCCGGCGCCTGGATGCGGGAGAGGATGGCGTTCTCGGACGCGCATTCGGTCGCCGAGCCGGGGTCGCTGACCACGTAGCGGCCGCCCGAGTGGAGCAGGCCGTGGAAGCGTCCGGTGGTGCCCTGGGCCAGGTCGGACCGGTCCACCAGGACGGCCGAGAACCCGCGCATCGCGGCGTCCCGCACGACGCCCGCGCCGGTCGATCCGCCGCCGATGACGACGACGTCAGCGGTCAGTCTCCTCACCTGCGCACCACCCCTTCTTGGCCGGCGGCCCGCGGTGCCGCCTGGTCGAAACGCTAGGCGAGGCGTCCGACAATGGCCATGCCGCTAGGGTCGATCGCCCATGAGTGCACATCGGGCCACCTGCTGTGAACGAACGTGCAGGATGGACGTGCAGCCGGTCAGAGCCGGTCCGCCACCGCCCGCGCCGTGACGTCGTCGCAGACCAGGTCGGTGACACAGCCGGCCCGCAGGGCTCCCACCAGCACCGGCGCGCGCAGCGGGTCGGCCACGACGCAGAGCCGACGCGGGATGCGGGCCAGGTCGGGCGGCAGCAGTCCGGTCGAGCGGCGGTTGACCTCGACGTCGGCGTAGGAGCCGTCCTCGCGCAGCAGGACCGTGCACACGTCGCCGACGACGCCGGCGGCGTCCAGCTCGGCGACCTCGCGCTCGTCCAGGAAGCCGGCCGTGTAGACGTGCGACGGGATGGACGCCCGCAGCGAGCCGACCCCGAAGACCGCGACGTCGAGCCGGGCGCGCAGGTCGAGGACGTAGCGCACCGACCGCTCGCGCCACATCGCGTCGCGGGTCTCGGCGTAGTCGAAGAAGGCCGGCACGGGGAACTGGACGACCCGCGCGTCGAACGCCTCCCCCAGCGTCTGCAGCAGGACGCCGACGTGCGGGCTGTCCGGATCGCGGGGGTTCGCGCTGCCCATCAGTGGGACCAGTGTGGCTCCGACGAGCGGACGCGCCTCGACGTGGTGGGCAATCTCGGTGAGCGTGACGCCCCAGCCGACGCCGATCGTCGCGTGATCGGCCACCGCGTCGGCGAGGACGGCCGCCGCGTGCCGAGCCACCCGCGACAGCCGCGCCGCCGGCCGCGCGGACGCCCCGACCGCGACCAGGTGCACGGCGATGCCGAACGGCTCGGCCAGGGCGCGGGCGAGTTCCGACTGCGCGCCCTGCCGCGGGGCGACGCTGATCCGGACGATGCCCTCCTCGCGGGCCCTGCTCAGCAGCCTCGACACCGTCGAGCGCGAGGTGCCCAGGGTGCGGGCGATGGCGTCCATCGTCTCGCCCTGCACGTGGTAGCGCGTCGCGGCCTCGTAGAGGTCGTCGTCGTGGTCAGTCATTGGCGTCCCTCCGGTGCGGCGGCCCTCCGTTGCGCATCCGTTCATCAGCATCGCATGCAAGCGCACATCGGTCGATGCGCGCGACGCGAGGACACCCTTTGGGACCTCACCCAGGTCGCGGTCGAGGTGCGGAGCCCAAAAGTCGGCAGCCCTGCCCGACCATACAGGTCGCCCCAAACACTAGTGCTCTGTAAATCTTTTGACTTGTGCGAGACTTTCGCGTCCGCGTTG
>DAIRTI010000160.1:3349-6051 GCA_036803965.1 Propioniciclava sp. | reverse complement strand
ATCTTCATGGCGAACGCCGGCGGCGCCTGGGACAACGCCAAGAAGATCGTCGAGGTCGACCTGGGCGCCAAGGGCACGGAGCTGCACGACGCGTCCATCGTCGGCGACACGGTCGGCGACCCCTACAAGGACACCTCCTCGGTGGCCCTGAACCCCGTCATCAAGTTCACCACGCTGTTCGGCCTGCTGGCCGTCGACCTGGGCGTCTCGATGCGGGCGGGCGGCCTGAACACGCTGGTCATGGTGCTCGCGGTGGTCTTCTTCCTCGCGTCGGTCTACTTCGTGTGGGCGTCCTTCTTCCGGATGCGCATCGACCAGCCCATGGCGACGTCCTCCGACTTCGTCGAGATCGAGGACGCCACTCTGCCGCCCTCCCTCGGCGCGGGGACGCCGTCGGCGTCGGCCCAGGCGACCCCCGTCAAGGACCAGATCCCGGCTCCCTGACCGGCACTCGCCCCTCACCTCACGGACGGCTCCGACCCTCGCGGTCGGGGCCGTTCCGGCGTTCCGGGCGCCGGCGGCGCTCGCCGGACGCCGCCGCGCGAGTATCTAGACTGACCCGGTGCCCGCAGCCTCCCTGGTCGTCGACGACGTCGCCTTGTCGCTGGGCGGGCGCCGCGTCCTGGACGGCCTGTCGTTCTCGGCCGGCCCCGGGGCGATCACCGCGCTGCTGGGCCCCAACGGTGCGGGCAAGACCACCGCGATCCGCTGCTGCACCGGCCTGCTGACCCCGGACGCCGGACGCATCTCCGTCCTCGGGCACCGTCCCGGCAGCCCGGACGCCGCCGCCCGCGTCGGCCTCATGCCGCAGGCGACCGGGGCCTGGTCGGGCGTCCGTCCGCGGGAGCTGTTGCACTACCTCGCGTCGCTGTACGCGCACCCGCACGACCCGGACGCCCTGCTGGCCGAGCTGGGGGCGTCCGACTTCGCCCAGACGCCCTACCGGCGGCTCTCGGGCGGCCAGCAGCAGCTGGTCAACCTGGCCGGGGCGCTGATCGGACGCCCCGAGTTCGTCTTCCTCGACGAGCCGACGGCCGGCCTGGACCCGCACGTCCGGCACCGCACCTGGGACGTCATCCGGGCGCTTGCGGCCGCCGGGGTGGGCGTCCTGCTGACCACGCACGCCATGGACGAGGCCGCCGAGCTCGCCGGGCACGTGTGGCTCATGGACGCCGGGCGGATCGTCCTGGACGGCACCGTCGCCGACCTGACCCGGGACGCCAGCCTCGAGCAGGTCTTCCTCGCCCACACCCGCGGTACCCAAGGACCCTGGGGGGCCGCATGAGCCTCGATCTCTCCCCCGCCCCGGCCGCCGCACCGCGGGCCCGCCGCATCGTCAACCACGCGCGCATCGAGGTCGCGATGCTGGTCCGCAACGGCGAGCAGCTGATCCTCAACCTGGTGATCCCGGTCGGGCTGCTGGTCGGTGGCCTGCTGTTCGGTGGACGCCTCGGGCTCGAGGTCGCCACGTTCCCGGCCTCGGTGATGGCGCTGGCGCTGTGGTCGACCGGGTTCACCTCGCTGGCGATCAACACCGGCTTCGAGCGCCGCCAGGGCGTCCTGGAACGGCTGGTGGCCACGCCGCTGTCCAAGGCCGACCTGATCGCGGGCAAGGCGCTGGCCACCGCGTCGGTCGCGGCCGGGCAACTCGTGCTGCTCGGCGTCGTCGCCGGGCTCCTGGGCTGGCGTCCGGCGCCGACGTGGCCGCAGACTCTCGCCGCGCTGACGGGCGCAGCGCTGGCCGTCATGGCGTTCGCCGGTCTCGCTCTCACCCTCGCCGGACGCCTGCGCGCCGAGGCCGTCCTCGGGCTGGCCAACCTCGTCTACATCGTCGTGGCCGCCGGCGGGGCGGTCGTCCTGCCGGTGTCCGCCTACCCGGCCGTCGTGCAGCCCATGCTGCGCCTGCTGCCCTTCGGGGCCCTCGGCGAGCTGCTGCGCGGCTGGGCCGGCGGGACGGCGTCCGGCTGGCCCGTGCTGGTCCTGGCGGCCTGGGCCGCGCTCTGCCTGCTGCTCGCGAGAAAGGCCTTCCGATGGATGTCGTGACCGCCCGCCCGGACGCCGACCGTGCGCTGCGCCGCTGGGCGCTGGCGTCCCTGGCCGCGAACATGGTGATCGTCTGGACCGGCGCCCTCGTCCGGCTCACGAAGTCGGGGCTGGGCTGCCCGACATGGCCGCGGTGCAGTGGGGCGTCCTACGTGCCGGTGCCGGAGTACGGCATCCACGGCCTCATCGAGTTCGGTAACCGGCTGCTGACGTTCGTGCTGGTCGCGCTGGCGATCGGGCTGTTCTGGACGGCCCGCCGGGCCGTCCGGGCCGGACGCCAGCCCGCCCGCCTGCTCGGGCTCAGCGTCGCGATCGGGCTGGGCATCGTCGCCCAGGCGGTGATCGGCGGGCTGTCGGTGCTCGCCCAGCTGAACCCGTGGGTCGTCGGGCTGCACATGGTGGCGTCCGTGGTCCTGATCGCCGTCTCGATGGAGATCGTGCATCTGACCTTCGGCCTGACGCCCGTGGACGCCGACCCGCGCGCCCGCCTGCTGGCGCAGGCGATCTTCTGGCTCGGCCTCGTCGTCGTGCTGCTCGGCGTCGTCGTCACCGGCGCGGGGCCCAACAGCGGCGACGGCGCCGCGACCCGCAGCGGCCTGCCGCTGGAGTGGACGGCCAAGATCCACGCCTGGGCGGTGTGGGGCGTCGTCGCGCTCACG
>DAIRTI010000160.1:0-3249 GCA_036803965.1 Propioniciclava sp. | reverse complement strand
AGCGCGGCGGCCAGGGCGATCAGCGCCAGGTAGCTGTTGGAGGTGTGGAACAGCCGCATCGGCGCCAGCTGGGCGTCGGTGAGGCCCGCGTTCGCGCGGCGCAGCAGGGCGACGGCCTCGACGATCATCCAGCCCCCCGCGACCGTCGTGACGGCCGGGTAGAGCCAGCCGGTGCCAGCGGCCGGCCACAGGGTCAGGCTGAGCGCGACCGTCGCGAGCGTGTAGACGAGGATGCGCCGGGCGACGGCCGGAGCGTCACGGACGACCGGCAGCATCGGCACGTCGGCCCTGGCGTAGTCGTCGCGGTAGCGCAGCCCCAGCGCCCAGGTGTGCGCGGGCGTCCAGACGAAGACCACCGCGAACAGGATCAGCGGCGGCAGCGCGATCGCGTTGGTCACGGCCGTCCAGCCGATCAGGGGCGGAAAGCAGCCCGCGATGCCGCCCCACACGATGTTCTGGGGCGTGCGGCGCTTGAGCCAGATCGTGTAGACGAAGACGTAGTAGAGGGTCGCGCAGACCGCGAGGCCGGCCGACAGCCAGTTCGCGCCGAACCCGAGCAGCAGGGTCGCGACCAGCGACAGGGCGATGCCGAACGCGTACGCGTGGACGGTCGGCACCAGGTGACGCACCATCGGACGCCGCCGCGTGCGGTGCATGGACGCGTCGATGTCGCGGTCGTAGACCGAGTTGAACACGTTGGCGCCGCCGGCCGACAGCGTGCCGCCGACCAGGGTGCAGATCAGCAGCGGCAGCGGGGGGACGCCGCGGGCGGCCAGGAACATCGCCGGGATGGTGGTGACGATGAGGAGTTCGATGATGCGCGGCTTGGTCAGCGCGACGTAGGCGGCCACCACGGCCCGCACCCCCCGCGGACGCCTCGACGCGACTGCCGCGTCGGCGTCCGGCATCTGCTGCATGCGAACGTGAACCTCCCGATGGCTTGGCGCGAGTCTAGCCGTTGTCGTTCCCGGGGCATTTCCTGGCAACCGCTGGTCGCCCACTGAGCGCCCCAAACTAGAGTGAACCTGAATGTGGCGCGTGGCGCCCTCGTCGACCGACAGGAGTACCCAATGAACGCACGTCTGAAGTCCCTCGCCGACGCCGGCGTCTCGATCTGGCTCGACGACCTGTCCCGCGAGCGGCTGCGCAGCGGCAACCTGGCGCAGCTCATCTCCGAGTACTCGGTCACCGGCGTCACCACGAACCCCACGATCTTCGCCGCCGCTCTGACCGGCAGCGACGACTACCACGACGACATCGCGGCGCTGGGCGACGTCGGCACCGCCACGGCGATCAAGCGGCTGTGGGCCACCGACGTGCGCGACGCCTGCGACCTGTTCGCCGGCCTGTACGCCTCGACGGGCGGCTACGACGGACGCGTCTCGATCGAGGTCGCCCCGGGCCTGGCCCACGACACCGACGCCACGATCGCCGAGGCCAAGGAACTGCACGACCTGGTCGACCGCGAGAACGTGCTGATCAAGATCCCCGCCACTTTGGAGGGCCTGCCCGCCATCACCGAGACGATCGGCAAGGGCATCTCGGTCAACGTCACGCTGATCTTCTCCGAGGAGCGCTACCGGGGCGTCATGGACGCCTACCTCGCCGGCCTCGAGCAGGCGGACGCCGCCGGGCACGACCTGTCGAAGATCCACTCGGTGGCGTCCTTCTTCATCTCCCGGGTCGACACCGAGCTCGACAAGCGGCTCGAAGACATCGGCACCCCCGAGGCCAAGGCCCTGCTGGGCAAGGGCGCGATCGCGAACGCCCAGGTCGCGCTGGCCGCGTTCGGCGAGGTCTTCGGCGGTGAGCGGTTCGCCAAGCTGGCCGCCAAGGGCGCGAACAAGCAGCGTCCGCTGTGGGCGTCCACGGGCACCAAGAACGCGGCCTACTCCGACACGCTCTATGTCTCCGACCTCGTCGCCCGGGGCGTCGTGAACACGATGCCCGAGAAGACGCTGCTCGCGTTCGCCGACCACGGCGAGCTCGGCGCCCCCATGGAGGGCACCGGCGCCGACGGCGTCAAGGTGATGGACGCCCTGGACGCCGCCGGCGTCGACCTCGACGACGTGTTCGCCGTGCTCGAGGACGAGGGCGTCAGCAAGTTCGTCGTCTCCTGGGACAACGAGCTTGTGACCTCGGTCGAGAGGGCGCTCGCCGCCGCGCGGTAGGCTCCGCGGGAGCCGCCGACGCGGGCGCGGCAGGAAAGGGGGGGCCATCCTTTTCGAGAGGGAGTCTGAGCCGATGAGCGAACTCCACCGGTACGCGACCGCCAACGACCTGACCGAGGGGGCGGCCCAGGCGCTGCTGGAGGCGCTCGTCGGGCTCCAGTCGGGCGGGCGCGTCGCCGAGCTGTGCCTGACCGGCGGCCGCATCGCGAACCGCGTGTACGAGCGCCTGGGCGCGCTGGTGGAGGGCTCCGAACTCGACCCGGGACGCCTCGAGCTCTGGTGGGGCGACGAGCGGTTCCTGCCGACCGACGATCCTGAGCGCAACGCCGGCCAGACGCTCGCGCTGCTGGCCGGCCGGTTCCCGCTCGACCCCGCCCGGACGCATCCGATGCCCTCGGCCGACGGTGTCGTCGACAACGGCAACTCGGCGGCCACCTACGCCAAGGAGCTCGGCGACACCCGCTTCGACATCTGCCTGCTCGGCCTCGGCGAGGACGGCCACGTGGCCGGCATCTTCCCCGGCCACGCCTCGTTCGAGGCGTCCACGCACACCGTGATCCCGGTCAACGACGCACCGAAGCCGCCGGCACAGCGCATCAGCGTGTCCATGGAGACGATCCGGTCGTCGCGCGAGGTGTGGTTCCTGGTCAGCGGCCGCGAGAAGGCGCACGCCGTGGCCCGCGCGTTCGCCGACGACCCGTCGATCCCCGGGGGCGTCGCGCGTGGCACGTCCCGCACGCTGTGGTTCGTGGACGCCGACGCCGCGACCCGCATCAACTACTACGACTGCGTGTTCTGACCCTCAGGGTCGGCGCGCTCTGAGCCTCAGGGCTCAGTAAATGACCTCGCCCGCGGCTCGGCGGGCGCGCAGCTGGTCGAGGGCCTCCGACAGGATCGCGGCGGCCTCGGCGTCCGACCGACGCTCCTTCACGTAGGCGAGATGCGTCTTGTACGGCGTGATCTTCGGCGGCGGCGGCGGGTTCTCGGAGTCGAGGTTCGCCGGCAGGCCGCAGCGCGGGCAATCCCACGTCTCGGGGATCTGGGCGTCGGCGGCGAACGCCGGACGCGTCTCGTGCCG
>DAIRTI010000159.1:0-6174 GCA_036803965.1 Propioniciclava sp. | reverse complement strand
AAGTTCGTCCCGATCTGGGACGAGATGATCAAGGACTTCAACGCCAAGGTGGCGTGCGAAAGCTAGTCCTCGCTCACTGTGGCGGCCCGCACCCTCCGGGGTGCGGGCCGTTCCGCGTCCCGGGGTAACCAAGAGACGAATCAAGGCGCCCGCACAGCAGCCTCACAGAGCGCGACTGCATGCTTGACGGGTGACCGCGACACTCAGCAGAGCCCAGGCGACCGAGCAGGGTCTGGCCGGCCTCGACGCCGCTCGCTACGGAGCACAGCGCGACCGGCGGGCCTGGCGGCGCGACCTCCTGCAGGTCGTCGGCTGGACGTCGCTCGCAGCCCCGGTCGCGCTCTGGATCGCCGGCGGGGGACTGGCCGGCGTCGGCTCCCTCGCGGGCGTCCTCAAGGCGGCCGGCATCGTCAGCGGACTGGTCGCCACGGCGTCCATGATCTTGATGCTGTGGTTGACCGCTCGCGTCCCGGTCATCGACCGGACACTCGGCCAGGACCGCGCGACCGCCCTCCACGCCCGGCTCGGGCAGCTCACCTTCGGCGGGCTCGTCGCCCACGCGGTGTTCCTGCTGGGGGGCTACGCGTTCGCCGATCAGCTCACCGTGCTCGCCGAGTTCCTCTCGTTGTGGGGCATCGGCGACTTCGTCCTGGCGGTCGTGGCGTTGCTGCTGCTGACCGCGGTGTCGGTCAGCTCGGTGGTCGCGCTGAAGAAGGCGCTGCCGTTCGAGGCCTGGAAGGCGATCCACCTGGTCACGTACGCGGCTGTGCTGGCCGGGCTGCCGCACCAGTTCTCGCTGGGTGACGTGTTCGCGGGCGGCCTCGCCCACTGGTACTGGGTCGCAGTCTGGCTCGCCACCTTCTTCGTCATCCTCTGCTTCAGGGTGTTCCGGCCGCTGTTCTTCTCGCTCGAGCACCGGCTGGTGGTGACCGCGGTGGAGCACGAGGCGTCCGACGTGGTCAGTATCACGATGACCGGACGCCGTCTCGCCGACCTGGACGCTTCCGCCGGCCAGTACTTCCACTGGCGCTTCCTCGCCCCGGGACTGTGGTGGCACCAGCACCCCTTCTCACTGTCGGCGGCCCCGACGGGTTCCACGCTGCGCATCACCGTGCGTGCCCTCGGCGCCGGCACCGAACGCCTGCTGCGCGTTCGTCCGGGGACGCGCGTCGCCTTCGAGGGCCCCTACGGCCTCTTCTCGGACGCCGCCCGCACGTCCCCGAACCTGGTCGTGGTGGGCATCGGCATCGGGATCGCGCCCATCCGGGCACTGCTGGAGCAGACCGGCGTCGTGCCAGGACGCGCCACCGTGATCCTGCGCGCCTCCGCACCCGAGCAGTTGTACCTGCTGGACGAGATCGAGGCGCTCTGCCGGGCCCGGGGCGCGCGCCTGTACACCCTGGTCGGACATCGGGGCCGGGACGCCGCGGGTCGCGAATCCTGGCTGCCCGGCCCGCAGGCCGGGCTCAGGCTGGCCGGCCTGTGCCCGGGGCTCGCGTCCAGCGACGTCTACGTCTGCGGCCCGGACGCCGCTGCCGACCTCGTGGTCGCGGACGCCCTCGCCGCCGAGACGCCGCCCGAGCAGATCCATCGAGAGAGGTTCGTCTGGTGAGCACCCGAGCGAAGATCGCGTCCGCAGTGGCGTCCGTCGGCGTCCTGGCCCTGGGCTGGCAGGTCGGGACGACCCACGGCCAGACCACCGCGCCGGCCCAGCCGTCCACGACCACCACTACGACGGGGTCGTCCCCGTCCTCGTCGGGGACGAAGACCTCGAGTGGGTCGTCCACCACCGCGTCCGGCACGACGACCGCCCCCTCCGCCGGGGCAGGGGCCTCGGCGCTCAAGGACGGCTCCTACACCGGCACGGCGTCCACCAACAGGTTCGGCAGCGTGCAGGTGACGATCCAGGTCTCCGGGGGCGCCATCACGACGGTGAACGCGACGGCCAACGCGAGCGACTCCAAGTCGCGCCAGATCAACAGCCGCGCGATCCCGGTGCTGAAGTCCGAGACCCTGGCCGCCCAGAGCGCCGACATCTCGACGGTCAGCGGCGCCACGTACACCTCAGAGAGCTACCTCACCTCGCTGCAGTCCGCGCTCGACCAGGCCGCCGCCTGAGGTGGCCGAGCCGTTCGTCTTCCAGGCGATGGGGACGGCCGTCAGCGTGACCGCCGCCGACGGCGTCCGGCCTGAACTGGGAATCCGGCTGCGGCAGGCCTTCGAACACATCGAGGACCGATTCTCCCTCTACCGGCCGGGCAGCGAGGCGGCCCGGGTCGCCCGGCGCGAACTGCCCGTCACGCGCGCGAGCGCCGAGTTCAGGGAGGTCTACGACGCCGCCGTCGAGTGGCGGACGCGAACCGAAGGGGCCTTCACGCCCCACCGGCCGGACGGCGTCCTCGACCTTTCCGGCATCGTCAAGGCGCTCGCCATCGCCGAGTCGGCGACGATCCTGGACGCCGCGGGCGCCGACTGGTGCGTCAACGCCGGCGGCGACGTGCTGGTCAGTGGGGCCCAGGCGGACGGCCGGCCATGGGTGGTCGGCATCGTCGACCCGGACGACCGAACCGCGCTGCTCAGCCAGTACGCCAGCCCGGGCGGACGCCGCGCCGTCGCCACCTCCGGCGTCGCGGAGCGCGGCGAGCACGTGTGGCGCACCGGCGCCGACCCCACGTTCAGCCAGGTGACCGTCGTAGCCGACGACATCGTGACGGCCGACGTCCTCGCCACGGCGGTCCTCGCGGGCGGACCGGCCACGCTCGATCTGGTCCAGGAGCGCTGGCCGATCGAGGTCCTCGCCTGCGCGTTCGACGGACGCTGCTGGGCCACTCCGGTCTTCCGGGCGACGGAGGCCGGAGCCTGAGGCGTCCGGGGTCTCGTGGAGATCGCGCAGCCGGCGATTCGGCGCGGGGCTCTCAGGTTCTGTTCAGGTTCGCAGTATTGGGGACGCCGCCAACCCGACTTCACGGCGTCCGGACGCCGTCACGCGCGATTCAAGCGGTCACTGGGGCTGATGCGGGGGAAGGACTCCCCGGGGGAGGTATCCCCCTGGCCGAACGGCCAGAACCTTCATCTCACCGGCGCGCCGCGATGCGGGATTTCCTGAGAGTTTCCTTACAATACTGCTGTGCGGCTTCCCGGTGTGCTCGATGCGACGGTCAGGTACCTCGTCCTGACCGGCATCGGCCTGCTGCTGCTCGCTGTTCTCCCGAGCGGGGCGCTCGGCACGGCGTCCGTCTGGCAGCTGCACGGGCGTCCGGGGCCGACGGTTGCGATCCTGCTCGGGCTCGCGGTGATCTTCGCCGCGTGGATCTACTTCTCGGTCGTCGTGGTCGCCATGCAGGCGGCGCGCCGTCCGGACACCTGGATCACCGTTGCGCTCACCGTCGACGTGGTCGCCCTGGCGGCGTTCCTGGCCGCCGTCGTGATGGGGCGCGACGACGTCGCCGTGGCCCTGCTGGGCATCGGGACGCTCGCCCAACTCGCGATCGCCGCGCGGGTCCAGCAGCGGACCGATCGAATGGCACGATCGGAAACGTAGGTCCGCGCCGATCCGCCAGAATGGACCGCATGGCGGATGAGCGTGAGGTTCTGGGTTGGGAGCAGTTCGGCGCGGCGGCGCGCGACCTGACGAAGCAGGTCATCGATTCGGGCTACGAACCCGACATACTGCTCTCGATCACCCGCGGCGGCCTGCTGCCCGCCGGCGCCATCGCCTACGCGCTCGACAACAAGAACCTGCACATCATCAACGTCGAGTTCTACACCGGCGTCAACGAGCGACTGCCCGAGCCGGTCTTCCTGCCGCCCCTGCCGGCCACCAACTACATGGACGGCCAGCGCGTCCTGATCATCGACGACGTGGCCGACACCGGCGAGACGCTCCGGATGGTCCGCGACTTCTGCGACCGCTACGCGGCTGAGTCCCGCACGGCCGTGCTCTACGAGAAGCCGCGCTCGGTCATCGCGTGCGACTACGTGTGGAAGCGCACCGACCAGTGGATCTCGTTCCCCTGGTCGACCCTGCCCCCGCTGCGCGCGGGCGGCAAGGCCGACAACTGAGTTGCGGCCCGGACGCCGTCGCGTCGGTTCGGCGGCGGGCTCAGATGAAGTCGGCGAGGGCCTTGATCAGGGCGCTCTTGGACTTCGCGCCGGTCATCGCGTTGACGACCTCGCCGCCCGACCAGATCTGCAGCGTCGGCAGGCCGAGGACGCCGTAGCGCGCCGGGGTGTCCGGGTTGGTGTTGGTGTCGAGCTTGACGAACGTCACCTTGTCGCCGTACTGGCGTGCGAGTTCGTCGACGATCGGCGAGAGCTGCCGGCACGGGCCGCACCAGTCGGCCCAGTAGTCGACCATGACCGGCTTGGGTGACTTGACGACCAGCTGCTCGAAGGTGGCGTCCGTGACGTCGGCGACCTCTGACATGCGTTCCTCCTGGTTGTGTGGTCGGGGTGCCCGGCGGATCAGCGCGACAGTTCGGCCGGCGCGGCCGTGTCGTACTCGGGCGTGGCCTGGTGGGCCATCAGGTAGCGCTCGGCGTCCAGGGCAGCGGAGCAGCCGGTGCCCGCGGCGGTGACGGCCTGGCGGTAGGTGTGGTCGACCAGGTCGCCCGCGGCGAAGACGCCCGGCACGTTGGTCGCGGTCGAGCCCGGCAGCGTGAGGACGTAACCCGCGGCGTCCGTCTCGACCTGTCCGGCGACCAGGGCCGACCGCGGGTCGTGCCCGATGGCGACGAAGACGCCCTGGGCGTCCAGGACGCGGGTCTCGCCCGTCACGGTGTCGCGCAGGACGACGCCCTCGACGGTGTTCTCGCCGAGGATGCCCTCGACGACGGCGTTGAACGCGAACTCGATCTTGGGGTCGGCCTTGGCGCGGTCCTGCATGATGCGGGAGGCGCGCAGCTCGTCGCGGCGGTGCACGACCGTCACCTTGGTGCCGAAGCGCGATAGGAACATCGCCTCTTCCAGCGCCGAGTCGCCGCCGCCGATGACCGCGATCGGCTTGTTACGGAAGAAGAAGCCATCGCAGGTCGCGCACCAGGAGACGCCCTTGCCGGAGAGGCGGTCCTCGTCGGCGAGCCCCATGCGGCGGTAGCCCGAGCCCATCGCGAGGATGACCGTCCGGGCCTCGTGCCAGGTGCCCTCGGAGTCCTGGACGCGCTTGATCTCGCCGGCGAGGTCGACCGCGACGACGTCGTCGGGGATCAACTCGGCGCCGAACCGCTCGGCCTGGGCCTTCATGTTGGCCATCAGCTCGGGGCCCATGATGCCCTCGGGGAAGCCCGGGAAGTTCTCGACCTCGGTGGTGTTCATGAGCGCGCCGCCGGCCTCCAGGGCGCCTTCGAACACCAGCGGCTTCAGGCTGGCCCGGGCGGCGTAGATCGCCGCCGTGTAGCCGGTCGGACCGGAGCCGATGATGATGACTTCGCGGACGTCGCCCATGGATCCCTCACTGCTGCCTGTGCCGGCCCGGGCCGGCGGTTGCCTTGGTGGGACAGCCTATCGGTGCTCGGCTGCGGCCCCCGGCCCCGCGATCAGTGCAATGAATTTCGCCGTTTTCCGGCGAGAGTCATTGCACTGATGCGTCCCTGGGGCGAATCTCATTGCACTGATCTGCGTCTCGTGGGGCCGAACGTCGCGCGGGTGTCCCGTATTCCCGGACGCCCTCCGGACGCCCCTGCGCTCCCGGCCGCCATTCCCGGACGCACTGCCGTCAGGACAGCACCCGCACCTCGGCGATTCCGGCCTGGTAGCCGCCGCCGGGGCTGAGCTCGGGCAGCTTCGTCACGTAGACCAGCAGGTAGCGGGTCTGCACCGGGGACGCCGGAGTGAGCGTCGTCACGCCGGTGCTGCCCGGGGCGGACGCGACGACCGTCCAGTCGGCCTGCGTGGCCATCGAGGGGGCCGTCGCGGCGTCCTTGGGCACCCGGAGTTCGACGTCGGTGCTGCCCGTGATCAGCGTCACCGTCACGGACGAGACCGTCTTGACGGCGCCGAGGTCGAGCAGCAGCCCGACGCCCGGTTTGCGTCCGTTGAAGAGCGCCGACTTGCCATAGCGCTCGGTCTTCCAGGCCGTGGCGTCCTGGCCGTCGGTGGCCAGGGACGCCTGCTCGGGGTTCTCGCGGTCGTCGCCGCCGTCGGCGCAGGCGCGTTTGCGTCTTACCGCGCGGCGAC
>DAIRTI010000158.1:0-6205 GCA_036803965.1 Propioniciclava sp. | reverse complement strand
CGAGGCCGGCTACCAGCCCGAGGTGGCCTACTTCGAGTGCCTGCACGAGCTGAAGCTGATCGTCGACCTCATGTACGAGGGCGGCATCGCCAAGCAGCGCTGGTCGGTCTCCGACACCGCTGAGTACGGCGACTACGTGTCGGGTCCGCGGGTCGTCGACGCCGGCACCAAGCAGCGCATGAAGGAGATCCTGGCCGACATCCAGTCCGGGGCCTTCGCGGCGCGCTTCATCGCCGACCAGGACGCCGGCGCCCCCGAGTTCAAGGCGCTGCGCGCCAAGGCCGAGGTGCACCCGATCGAGACCACGGGACGCGAGCTGCGCAAGCTGATGGCCTGGGTCAACACCGGCGCCGACACCGAGGACTACATCGAGGGCACCGCCGCTCGCTGACGCTTTGCCTCTTCTGCCGGCCGGCCGCCTCTCGTGGGCGCCGGCCGGCTTCGCGTTCTCGTCCGCCGACGGCGTCCCGGGACTAAACAAGGGACCCCGCCTGAGGCGAGGTCCCTTGCCCTGCTCGCGGCGCGCCGCCGTCGGGGAATGACGGCCGCCGGAGCGGGTCAGCTGAGCACGAAGTGCTGGCCGACGTAGATCAGATCCGGGTTCTCGATCTGATCGGCGTTCAGGTTGTAGATGCTGTGCCAGTCGGAGATGCCGTTGTCTTGGGCGATCTTCCACAGCGTGTCGCCGGCCTTGACCGTGTAGGTCCCCTCGGCCGAAGACGTGGCCTTCTTGACGGTGGCCTTCTTCGTGGTGGTCGCCTTGGACGCGGTCGACGAGGTGCTCGCCGGCTTGGCGGCCGCGGTGGCGGCCTTGGTGGTCGAGACGGCGGTGGAGGCCGGGGCGCTGTAGGACGCGCCGCCGTTCTCCTTGGTCAGGCCGGCGTACTTGGAGCAGACGGGCCACGCACCCGGGCCCTGCACGGCGAGCACGCGCTGCGCCACGGTGATCTGCTCGGCCTTGGTGGCGTGGTCGGCGCGGTCGGCGAACTCCTGGCCGCCAAACGAGTTCCACGTCGAGATGGTGAACTGGAGGCCTCCGTAGAAGCCGTTGCCGGTGTTGATCGACCAGTTGTTGGTCGACTCGCAGTAGGCGACCTTGTCCCAGACGGACGTGTCGGCCTGCGCGGGGGAGGCCGCGGCGAGGACGAGGCCGGTGCCGGCGACCGTCGTGGCGGCCGCCACCGAGGCGAAGCGGGTCAGCGTCTTGGTCATGTGGGAACGATGTCCTTCCATGTCTGAGGCTCACGGCCGCGAACTGCTTGCTCAGCGGGCCGAGTCTCATGCGCCTGGGACTCTCCCAGCGGGGGTCCGGCCTGAGAACGAGCCTCCGGACGCGCTGATCGGGCCCATCGGGGGCCCTGGTTGTCTGTCGGTGAATCCACCTGGTCTGGCGGAGCGACGGACAAGATACTAAGGAAAAGCTGAGGATCTTTCAACTTTCTGAGGTGAGATTCTCAGGATTTGTGGGTAGGGGGGCGGCGGCGTCCGCTCTTCCCCCTTGTGGCAGAGTGGCCGCGTGCCCACCGACGACCCGCGTGCTGCAGGCCTCACGGACGCCGACGTCGCCAGCCGGGTGGAGGCCGGCCACGTCAACACACTGCCGCCGCGCAGCGGCCGGACCGTCGGTGACATCGTCCGCGCCAACGTGTTCACCCGGATCAACGCGATCCTGTCGGTGCTGCTGGTGATCGTCCTGGCGACCGGGTCGTGGATCAACGCCGCCTTCGGCCTGCTGATCATCGCCAACTCGGGCATCGGCATCGTCCAGGAGATCCGCGCCAAGCGCACGCTCGACAGCCTCGCCGTCGTGGGCGAGGCCAAGCCGGTCGTGCGGAGGGCGTCCGGGACGGGCCCTCTCGACCGCGAGCGGATCGTCCTCGACGACATCGTCGAGTTGGGCCCCGGCGACCAGATCGTCGTCGACGGCGAGGTCGTCGAGTCCGACTACCTGGAGGTCGACGAGTCGCTGCTGACCGGCGAGAACGACGCCGAGCCCAAGCCGGCCGGGGCGGAGGTGATGTCGGGCAGCTTCGTGGTCTCCGGCACCGGGGCGTACCGCGCGACCAAGGTCGGGGCGGACGCGTACGCCGCCCAGCTGACCGCGGAGGCGTCCAGGTTCACGCTGGTCCGCTCGGAACTGCAGCAGGGCATCAACCAGATCCTGAAACTGATCACCTGGCTGCTCGTGCCGGTCGGGCTGGCGACCGTGTGGACGCAGTGGCAGCTCGTCCAGGGCGACTGGCGCCACGCCGTGCTGCGTATGGCCGGCGCGCTGGTGCCAATGGTGCCCGAGGGGCTGGTCCTGCTGACGTCGGTCGCTTTCGCGCTGGGAGTCGTCCGGCTCGGACGCCGCCGGTGCCTGGTCCAGGAACTGCCGGCCATCGAGGGGCTCGCGCGCGTCGACGTCGTCTGTGCCGACAAGACCGGCACCCTCACCGAGCACGGCATGGAGTGCGGCGACATCCTGGCCCTCGGCGGCCACTCGGACGCCGACGTGCGCGCGGTGCTCGCCCAGGTCGTGCGGGCGGATGGGCGTCCCAACGCCTCGGCGCGTGCGATCGCGGACGCACTGCCGGAGCCCGACTCGACCTGGGAGTCGACCGCGCGGGCCCCCTTCACCTCGGCCCGGAAGTGGTCGGGGGTCAGCTTCGCCGAGCACGGTCACTGGGTGCTGGGCGCGCCCGACGTGCTGGCGTCCGGGGAGGTCGCGCACCGGGCCGACGAACTGGGGGCGTCCGGGCTGCGGGTCCTCCTGCTGGGAAGCACCGACGTCGCCGTGGACGCCCCCGAGGCGCCCGGCACGGTCGACCCCGCGGCGCTGATCGTGCTGCGGCAGCGGGTGCGTCCGGACGCCGCCGCGACGCTGGCCTACTTCGCCGACCAGGGCGTCGACGTCAAGGTGATCTCGGGCGACAACGCGGCGTCGGTCGGGGCGGTGACGCGCTCGCTGGGCGTCGTGCAGGGCGATCCCGTGGACGCCCGCGACCTGACCGATCCCGAGGCCCTCGCGGCGGCGGTCGAGGCGTCCAGCGTCTTCGGACGCGTCACGCCGCACCAGAAGCGCGGGATGGTGGCCGCGCTGCAGAGCCAGGGACGCACCGTCGCGATGACCGGCGACGGCGTCAACGACGTGCTCGCGCTCAAGGACGCCGACCTGGGCGTCGCGATGGGCTCCGGGTCGGCCGCGACACGCGCGGTCGCGAAGATCGTGCTGCTGGACGACGCGTTCGCCTCGCTGCCGCACGTCGTCGCCGAGGGACGCCGCGTCATCGGCAACATCGAGCGGGTCGCGAACCTCTTCCTCACCAAGACCGTCTACTCGGCGGTGCTGGCGCTGCTGGTCGTGCTGTGGCAGCTGCCGTTCCCGTTCCTGCCGATCCACGTGACGATCACGGGGTGGTTCACGATCGGCATCCCCGCGTTCCTGTTGTCGCTGGCGCCGAACCACGAGCGGGCGCATCCGGGGTTCGTCCGGCGCGTCCTGCGGCTGGGGCTCCCGGCCGGCGTCGTGATCGCCGCCGCGGCGTTCGTGACCTATCTGCTCGTGCGCGGGCAGGGGGCCGTGCCGGCCGGGGGAGGGGTCTCGCCCCAGGAGTCGGCCGCGGTGCTCGCCGCGCTCATCGTGGCCGCCACGTGGGTGCTCGCCGTCGTGGCGCGCCCCTACGAGTGGTGGAAGGTCGCGCTGGTGGCCGTGTCGCTGGCGGCATACGTGCTGATCTTCACCACGCCGCTGACGCAGCGGCTGTTCCTGCTGGACTCGTCCAACACCGACCTCATGACCACCGGACTCATCGTCGGCGCCATCGGCGCCGTCGCCATCGAGGCCCTGTGGTGGGCCCGCGCCTACGTCTTCGGCGAGCCCCGGGTCTTCTGGCGCCGCGACTGAGGGCACCGCGACTGAGGCCACCGCGTCATCATCCCCTCCGAGCGGCCTACGGCCGTTCTTGACAGAGCGGCTCAACCACCGATCTCCGCGGGGCGGGCGGCGCCCCGCGGGGGAATTCCTGCGCCGGATGGTCTCCTCATCCCCAGGAACGGCGTGTCGAGCGACTGGTGCAGGATCCGCCCCGCGATTGGCACCAGCCGCGCTGCCCGCGTGCCATTCCTCGCGGCGGGGAGACCCGTCTGTGGATGGTGACACGCGATGCCTTATGTGTAGGCATGAACGATGCATTGCAACGCGCGCTCGGAAGCGGAGACGGACTGGTCGCGAGCGCCCTCTGTTCCCACTCGGTCATCACTGCGGGCTTGGAGAGGGGGCGGCTGGTGAGAGTCCTGCCAGGCGTCTACCGGGACGCGACGACTCGGCCGACGCTCACTCTCCTTGCCCGTGCGGCGGCACTGCACGATCCGCGGTCGGTGGTCTGCGGACGCGCGGCCGCCGCCCTCACCTGGTGGCCGGAGTTGCCGGTCGGCCGGATCGATGTCGCCCGTCGGTCCGGGGCTGCCGCCACACGGCCGTTCCGCTGGAGTCGGCGGACCGTCCCGGGCTACCTGACGCTCCGCGACCAGGGTCTCGCCGTCATGGCGCCCGCCCTCAGCGTGGTGGACCTGATCCCCGAGATCGGTGGCGAAGTCGTCGATCAAGCTCTGCGAAGGCGAGTGGTCCGGATCGACGACCTGAACGACGCCCTGGCCGCGACTCCCGGCCGTCCTGGCAACGGCGTCCGGGCGGATGTTCTGCACGACTCCCGGGACGAACCCTGGTCGGAAGCCGAACGGATGCTTCACCGGATTATGCGGGGGCTGCGGCTGCCTTGGGCTGTGTGCACCAACTACCTAGTGCACACGGGTCCAGGCCTGGCGTTCATCGATGCCGCCGTGCCCGAACTACACATCGGCTTCGAGGTCGACGGTTATGAGCACCATGGCGACCGAGGAGCCTTCGAGGACGATCGCCAGCGTTGGGCCGAACTCGGTCTCGTCGGCTGGCAGATCGTCCCGTTCGCGGCGATCACACTGACCCGGCAGGAAGGGTTGCTCGACCTCTACATCGAGCGCCTGACTTACCGACGGGCCCGGCTCCTCGGAGTGACCCCGCGGTACCCACAGCGCAGACGGGCAGCTTGAGACTGCTTGAGGCCGGGTGGCGCGGGGCGGAATCGACACCAGACGCGCATCACGCCGATTCTGGGAGCGAGGAGCCCATCCAGCGCAGGAATGCCCCCGCGGGATGGGCGGTCGAGGGCCGACTGGACTGATCACTTCCCTACCCAGCCGCCGAGGAACTCCCTACCCAGCCGCCAGGACCCGAGGATCAGCCTCATGAACAGCCGGTCCGGCCTCCGGGTGGGAGGCCGGACCTTCGGCCACAAGATCGAACGGGCCGAATCAGCCGGCGTCAGCCCAGCTGGGCCGCGATCGCATCGCCGATCTCGGACGTCGACCGGGACGCCCCACCGCGGGACTCCATGTCGGCGTCCACGGCGGCCTCGATGCGGCGGGCGTCGGCGTCGAGGCCGAGGTGCTCGAGCATCATCGCGACCGAGGAGATCGTGGCGGTCGGATCAGCGATGCCCTTCCCGGCGATGTCGGGGGCCGAGCCGTGCACGGGCTCGAACATCGACGGCGAGGCGCCCTCGGGGTTGATGTTCCCGGACGCCGCCAGCCCGATGCCGCCCGTGACCGCGCCGGCCAGGTCGGTGATGATGTCGCCGAACAGGTTGTCGGTCACGATGACGTCGAAGCGCTGCGGATCGTTCACGAACGCGATCGTGGTGGCGTCGATGTGCAGGTAGTCCGTCGTCACCTCCGGGAATTCCTCCCCGACCTCGGTGAACAGCCGGTTCCACAGGCCACCCGCGTTCACCAGCACGTTGTGCTTGTGCACGAGGGTCAGCTTCTTGCGCCGCTTCATCGCGCGGGCGTACGCGTCGCGCACGACCCGCTCGACCCCGAACGCCGTGTTGACGCTCACCTCGGTGGCGATCTCGTGAGGCGTCCCGACGCGCACCGCGCCGCCGTTGCCGCAGTACAGGCCCTCGGTGCCCTCGCGCACCACGACGAAGTCGATCGGCCCGCGTCCGGTGACGGCGTCCGACAACGGCGTCGGCACGCCCGGGTACAGCTTGGACGGCCGCAGGTTGACGTAATGGTCCAGCAGGAAGCGCAGCCGCAGCAGCAGCCCGCGCTCCAGCAGCCCGCTCGGGATCGTCTTGGACCCCGGCGCCGCGCCGACCGCGCCGAGCAGGATGGCGTCCGCCTG
>DAIRTI010000157.1:0-6258 GCA_036803965.1 Propioniciclava sp. | reverse complement strand
TGCAGCATGCGGTCGGCCAGCGTGGACTTGCCGTGGTCGATGTGCGCGATGATGCTGAAGTTCCGGATGATCTCCGGCGGCGTGTGACCGGGCTTCGGGGAGCTCAATGCGACTTCCTGGAGCGTGTGTGGGACGAGACGAGCCATCATCTCATGGGCCTGAACCCATGGCGTACTCGTCGTCGGTCGGCCCGGGTGTCTCGCATGTCGCCTGACAGGCGGCCCAATCCAGGCGCGTCGCGTAGGCGTCGTCGGTTGATTTGGGCGCCCCGGAGGCCGCTGCTAAGCTGGGCAATCGCGTCCGCCCCTGGGCGCTTCCCCGGATCAACACCGACCGAAGGCTGCTGGAGTGGCAAACATCAAGTCCCAGAAGAAGCGGATTCTCACCAACGAGAAGGCGCGCCTGCGCAATAAGGCCGTCAAGTCCGCCCTGCGCACCCACGTGCGCAAGTTCCGGGAGGCCGTCGAGGCCGGGGATACCGAGAAGGCTCAGGAGATGGCCCGCGTGGCCTGCAAGGCTCTCGACCGCGCCGTGAGCAAGGGCGTCATCCACAAGAACCAGGCCGCGAACCGCAAGTCGGCGATCGCCGCCAAGGCCGCCGCGCTCTGATCTGACTTCCGCATCGCCCCGGGCCACCTCGGCCGCGGGGCGATGTTGCGTTGTCCGCCCGATCGATCCGGACGCCTCAGCGCCGGCCCGCCGGACGCCGGCCCCGCTGGGCGCTGACCTCGATCACCATCTGCTCCAGCGAGAAGCCGGGGTCGGACGCCGCCCCCTTGATCTCGGCGTCCACCCGCGCCACGGTCCTGATCGACTCGGCCAGGCCATGGGGCGTCCAGTCGCCGGCCTGCCGGGCCAGGTCTTTCACCTTCCAGGGTGGGACGCCGATGGTGCGGGCCAGGTCGGCGTCGCGCATGCGGGCGTCACGGGCGTCCAGGTAACGGCCGAGGTTGCGAAGCCCGGCGGCCATCGCGCTGCAGATGAGCACCGGCGCGACCCCGTTCTCCAGCGCCCAGCGCAGCGAGCCGAGGGCCTCGTCGCGCTTGCCGGCCATGACGGCGTCCGCGACCCCGAACGAGGTGACGTCGGCGCGCCCCGCGAAGTAACGCCGCGCGACCGCTTCGGTGATGTGACCGTCTTCTGAGTCGGCCAGCAGCTGCCGGACCGCCCCCACGATGCCGCGGACGTCGGCGCCGATGGCCGCGACCAGCGTCGTCGCGGTCGGGGGATCGAGGCGTCCGCCGGCCTGGCGCGCCTCGGCAATGGCGAACTGGGGTAGCTCCCACGCCTTGATGGTGGGGCAGTCGACGACCTCGACGCCGGCCTTCTTGAGCCGGTCGAGCAGCCCCCTGCCCTTCACGCCGCCCGGGTGGACGAGCGCCAGGGCCAGGTCGTCGATCGGGTCGGACGCCAGCGCGGCGACCGCGTCGAACAGGTCGGCCGGCAGGGCGTCCAGGCCCTCGACGACGACGATCTGGTCGCTGGCGAAGAGCGACCCGCCGGTCGCCTCGGCCAGCGTGCCCGCGTCGAGCGTGGCGGCGTCCAGCGTCGTGACGGACGCCTCCGGCCGCTCGCGCCGCGCCTCGCCGACGACGCGCGCCACCGCGCGCTCGGCGAGCAGGGTCTCCGGACCCTGCACCAGCACCACGCGCCCGAAGCGTCCGGGTGCGTCTGCGCGTCCAGGTCCGTTCACGGTGGACAGCATGCCAGGCGGCGCCGACGTTTTCGTCACACGTCAGCGTTGGGTGGTGGCCTCAAGGCGGCCGTCGTGGCGGACGATCGCGATGCTGCCGTGCTGGTCGGTCCGGATGACGTTCGGTGCCAGCTGGGACGCGAGTTGCAGCGTCTTCTTGGTCGGGTGGCCGTAGTCGTTCTTCGCGCCCACGCTGATCAGGGCCACCTCGGGAGTCGTCGCGGCCAGGAAGTCGGGGTACTGCCGCGAGCTGCCGTGGTGCGGGATCAGCAGCACGTCGACGTCCACCCGGTCGCGCAGGGGCATCAGGTGCTCCTGGCCGGTGTCCTCGGTGTCGCCGGCGAGCAGCAGTGCGATGCCGTCCACGGTGACGCGGAGCAGGAGGGAGGCGTTGTTCTCGTCGGCCGACTCCCCGTCGGCCTCCCCCGTCACTGCCAGCATCGGCTCGGCGGCCAACACCTCGACGTGGGCCTCCCCCACCGTCCAGGACGCCCCCGCCGACGCCGTCACGTGTTGCGCCCCGGACGCCGCGAGCCCGTCGACGAGTCGCTCTCCGGATGCCGGGGTCCGGACGCTCGATGTCACGACGACCTGGACGCCTCGGTCGGCCAGCGTGGTGACTCCGGTCACGTGGTCGGCGTGGAGGTGGGTGAGCACCACCAGCGGCACGCGCGCGACGCCGAGCTGGTCGAGGCAGCGCTTCAGCAGCGCTGGGTCGGGACCGGCATCCACAACCACCGCCTGGCCCGGCCCGGCACGGATCACGGTGGCGTCCCCCTGCCCGACGTCGCACGAGACGATCGACCAGGACGCGGGCGGCCACCCCACGGGGGCTGGCGTCCGCAACAGCGTCACGATCAGCAGCACCGCGCAGGCCAGCGACAGCCAGCGGCGCGCGAGCAGATGCGGCACCAGCAGGCCGACCAGCCAGCACACGAGCCCGACCAGCACGATCGCCCACGGCGTCGTCGGCCAGGAGGTCGCCGCTCCGGGCAGGGCGTCGCCGAGGCGCGCGATCCAGACCAGGCCCTGCGCGCACCAACCGGCCAGCCACGCCAGCACCGAGGCCGCGGGCACCGACAGCACCGAGACCGCCGCGGCGAGGAAACCGCAGACGGTGGCAGGCCCCACGAGCGGCCCCGCCACCGCATTCGCCAGCAGGCCGACGACGCTGATCTGCCCCGAGATCGCGGTCACGACCGGCTGGGTGGCGAGCTGCGCCGCCAGAGGCACCGCCACCGCCTCGGCCAGCCAAGCCGGCGCCCACCGCGACAACACTGCCGTCCAACGCCCGGCCCACCACAACAGGCCCGCGGACGCCGTCACGGACAGCGCGAACCCGATCGACCGAGCGATCCAGGGATCCCAGAGCACCAGGCCCAGCACCGCGACCGACAGGTAGCGCACCCCCTGCCTGCCGCGTCCGCCAGACCCGAGCGCCGCCAGGCCGACCAACCCCATCGCGGCCGCCCGGACCACGCTCGGCTCCCCCAGGCACAGCGCGACGAAGCCGAAGACGGTCACCCCCAGCAGCCCCGTCAGCCACCGTCCCCGGACGCCGACACGCACGGCCGCCGCCCGCACGAACGCCAGCAGCAGCACGAGGTTCGCACCGGACACCGCGGTCAAGTGGGTGAGGCCGGTCGTCTTGAACCGCATCACGAGCGAGGCGTCCATCCGGCTCGTGTCGCCCACGACGAGCGCGGGCACCAGCCCGCGGACGTCCGGGCCGAGCCCGGCGCTCGCCTCTCTCAGGCCGGCGCGAACCCGCTCCACCGCGGCGTCCACCGGGCCCGGCGGAGACAGCACGACCGGGGAGTCGCGGGCCCGCGCGGTGGCGGCCATGCCGTCGTCGGCGTCCGGGATACCCAGCTTGACCGTGAGGTGCACGGCCGTGCCCTGCGGGAGCGT
Organism: Propioniciclava sp.; assembly: GCA_036803965.1. Classification (GTDB taxonomy): domain Bacteria; phylum Actinomycetota; class Actinomycetes; order Propionibacteriales; family Propionibacteriaceae; genus Propioniciclava. The sequence continues at coordinate 2,654 of DAIRTI010000157.1, read as the reverse complement.
CCGCCACTGGGCCACCGCATCGCCGGTCGCGCTCAGCTCGATCGGCGCCCCCGAGGCCCAGGCCTCGCCGCGTCCGCTCACGGCGCTCAAGGTCGCCTGGCAGACCCATGACTCCGGCCGCGTGGCCGTGCCCGGGAAGACCCGAGCCCCGCCGCGCAGGACGGCGTCCACCTCCACGACGGCCCCGTCGCGCGCGAGCCGTGACAGCGGCCCGTCGTCGAGTTGGACCACCCGCAGCACCCCGGCGCCCAGACAGACCGCGAGCAGGAGCGCCATCGCGAGCCCCAGGCGTCGCCGTCTTAGAGCCGAACCGGCCGCCAACACGACCGCAACGCCGGCCGCCGCCAGCCACCAGGTGCGATCGCCCGAGGTCGCGGCGAACGATCCGGCCCAGGCGGCGACCCCCAGCGCGGCGGGTCGCAGATCCACCCGATCCTGGGCTCGTTCCTCACTCTCCGAACCAGGCATCACACGGTCACCTTGGGCGCGAGTTGGGCGTAGGTCTTGGTGCCGATGCCGTCGACCTCCTGCAGTTCCTCGACACGGCTGAACTTCCCGTGCTTGGTGCGCCAGGCGAGGATCGCCTCCGCCGTCACCGGACCGACCCCGGGCAGCGTGTCGAGCTGGGCGGCAGTGGCCGTGTTCAGGTTGATCAGGCCGGACGCCGCTGCTCCCGTTCCGCCTCCCCCACCGCTGGATCCACCCGACGAGTCCCCTACGCCGCGCACCTGCCCACCCGGCGACGAAGCAGTCCCGATGAGGATCTGGCTTCCGTCGGCCACCAGCGCGGCCAGATTCAGCTCCCCCGGACGCGCCTGCTCGGTGAGCCCGCCGGCCGCGGCGATGGCATCCGCGACTCTGGACCCCTGCGGCAGTCGCACGACCCCCGGCGCCCTCACCGCACCCAGCACGTGCACCTGCAGCATCGGGGTCGGACTCGCGCTGGGCACGACGGACGCCGTCGGTGCGGCCGAGCTCGCCACGGCCAGCGGAAGCGTGCGCGCCTGCGTCATCGAGAAGCCCGCCCACAGGCAGCCGACCAGCGCGATGATCGCCACCACGACGAGATGCTGCCGGCCGAACGAGAGCGCTCGGCGTCCGGCTTCGGAGGCCTTCGGCAGGGACGCCGGCCGGCTCAGCCGCGCTCGCTTGTGGAGCGCCGAAGGGGCCACGTCCGGGACCCACTGGTCCTCGGCATCCGTGTCCGCATCTTCGTCCTCAGTGATGCCCGACGCGATCGCGCCACGGGCGTCCGGTGTAGGTCTGGACGCCGCCGCGGGCTCGCGCCCGGCGGTCGGCCCCGCCCCCTGGCCCAGCAGTTGCTCCAGCCGCCGGCGCACGACGTCGCCGACGGCGGTCGAGCGTGTGTCCACCTCCGTCACGCCCACACAATGGGCACCGGCCCCCGGTTTGCGTCACGAAGGGCCGAATCTGTGGACAACTCCTCCAGCCGACCCGCCGGGAAGCCTCAGGCGGGGACGATCGAGACCATCCTCGGCAGCCGGACGATCACCTTGCCGACGGCGCGACCGTCCAGGGCCCGCTGCACGCCGGCGTCGGCCAGGGCCGCGGCGGTGGCATCGTCCTCGGTGATGCCGGCCGGCACCTCGAGCTTGGCCCGAACCTTGCCCTGCACCTGGACGACCAGGGTGACGGTCTCCTGCACCAGCAGCGCCGGGTCGGCGCTCGGCCACGACGACCGCGCCACCGAGGGCGCGTGCCCCAGGGTCTCCCACATCTCCTCGGCCACGTAGGGCGCGACGACGCTCAGCGCCTGCGCGACGAACTCGACGGCCTCGCGCACGGCCGGATCGGCTGGCCCGCAGCCTGAGTCGATCGCCTTGCGCGTGGCGTTGACCAGCTCCATCACGCGCGCGATGGCCACGTTGAAGCGGTGCGAGTCCAGCGCCTCGGTCACGTCGGCGATCGCGCGGTGGGTCGTCCGCCGCAGGGCGACCTCCCCGGACGTCGGGTCGGCCCCACGCGGTGAAGCGACGTCGCCGGCCAGCCGGTAGGCCCGCTGCAGGAACTTCACGGACGCCCCGGGCGACACGTCGGCCCAGTCGATGTCGTCCTCGGGCGGGCCGGCGAAGACCACCGTCATGCGGACGGCGTCCACCCCGAACTCGTCGATCTGGGCGCCCAGGTCGACCCCGTTGCCCAGCGACTTGCTCATCGCCTTGCCCTGGTTGATGACCTGGCCCTGGTTCATCAGCGACGCGAACGGCTCGTCGAAGCCGATCAGGCCCATGTCATGCAGCACCTTGGTGAAGAACCGGCTGTACAGCAGGTGCAGGATCGCGTGCTCGACACCACCGATGTACTGCCGCACGGGCAGCCAGCGCGCGACGGCGTCCGGATCGAATGCTTGAGTCTCGTCGTGCGCCGAGCAGTACCGGAAGTAGTACCAAGAGCTGTCGACGAAGGTGTCCATCGTGTCGGCGTCGCGCTGGGCCGGGGCGCCGCAGGACGGGCAGGCCACCTCGCGCCAGGCCGCCGCCTCCGGCGAGGCCAGCGGCGACGTGCCCTTCGGGGCCAGGGCCGCACCGCGCAGGTCGGGCAGCACGACGGGCAGCTGGTCCTCGGGCACCGGCACCTCGCCGCAGGACGGGCAGTGCACGATCGGGATCGGGCAGCCCCAGAACCGCTGCCGG
>DAIRTI010000156.1:0-6259 GCA_036803965.1 Propioniciclava sp. | reverse complement strand
GTCCGAGCGGCTGCTGGCCGTGCTGCGCGGACGCCACCCGGGCGTCCGCACGATCGTCGGCACCGCCGAGCGACTCGAGCTGCCGGACGCCAGCCTGGACGCCGTCGTCGTGGGCCAGGCGTGGCACTGGATGGACGTCGAGGTGGCCAGCGCCGAGGCCGCGCGGGTGCTGCGTCCGGGCGGCACGCTGGCGATGATCTGGAACGACCGGCGGCCGCGTCCGGGGTGGCAGCAGGAGTTCGACGCGATCCAGGACGCCGTGCGCGGCTCGGCGCTCGTGGACGAGACCGACTCCGCCCCGCGTCCGCCGTTCGGGCCGGTCGAGGTGTATCGCACCTCGTGGACTCGCGAATTGCCTGCGGAGGACTTCCTGGCGCTCTACACGACGCACTCGCCGTTCCTGGTCGCCGACGAGGCCACGCAGGCCGACCGGCTGCGGCGCTGGCAGGCGCTGCTGGACGCCCACGCGGGGGCGTCCGTCGTCGAGGACTACGCGACCGAGGCCCGCCGGGCGAGGCTCACGGACGCGGCCACTCCTCCGAACGCGACTCGATGAACCGCTGCATGACCGCGGTGTCGTAGTCGCCGAGGCCGGCCTCGGTCAGCTCGGTGAAGGCGCTCAGGAGGGTCTCCGCGGTCACCAGCCGCAGGCCGGTGCGCTCGGCCTCGCCGACGGCGGCGGTGAGGTCCTTGATCATGAACTTCGCCGGGCCCGAGGGGGAGTGGTCGTGGTTGGCGAAGCGGGCCTTCTTGACCTCCAGCACCCGGCTGGCGGCGTAGCCGCGGCCGAGCACGTCGAACATCGCGGCCACGTCGAGTCCGGCGCGTTCGGCCAGCAGGGACGCCTCCGCGAGCGCCGTCACCTCAGCAGCCACGACGAGCTGGTTGCACGCCTTGGCGACCTGGCCGGCGCCGAGTGGACCGAGGTGTGTCGGCGTCCCGGCGGCTGACAGGACGTCGAGGACCGGGGCGACGTCGGCGTCCGCGCCCCCGACCATGATCGACAGCGTGCCGGCCTCGGCGCCCTCGGCGCCGCCGGAGACGGGTGCGTCCACGATGCGCACGGGGTGGCTCGCGCCGGCGACGTCGGCGGCCAGGGTGCGGACGTCGTCGGGCGAGGTCGTCGAGCAGACCACCACGGTCAACGGCCCGGACGCCTCCGCGGCGATCCCGTCGTCGCCGAGGACGAGCGCACGGATCTCGACGATCGACGGCACGACGAGGACGACCAGGTCGCACCGGCGTCCGAGATCGGAGGGGTCGGCGGCCCAGTCGGCGTCGGGGAACTCCTCGCCGACGCGCGTCCGATCGCGCTCGAGCAGCACCAGCGTTCCGCCCGTCGAGCGGAGGCGTCCGGAGACGAACCGGGCCATCGGACGCCCCATCACCCCGAGTCCCGCGAAGCCGACCCTCATCTCAGACCTCCTCGTACAGCATGCCGAACATGGTTCAGCATAATGAACAGAGCGAGATCAGACCAGGAACCGGTAGAACGGGCTGTCGGGCGAGACGACCTCGACGGTCATCGGGCTGGCATCCATGCGGTCGAGCAGCGCCGAGTAGCCGGACGGGTCGCCCAGTTCGATGCCGACCAGCGCCGGGCCGAGCTCGCGGTTCGACCGCTTCACGTACTCGAACAGCGTGATGTCGTCGTCGGGACCGAGCACCTCGTCGAGGAACCGCCGCAGCGCCCCCGGCTCCTGGGGGAAGTTCACGAGGAAGTAGTGCTTGCGGCCCTCGTAGACCAGCGAGCGCTCGACGATCTCGGAGTACCGCGACACGTCGTTGTTCCCCCCGGAGACGATCGCGACCACCCGCTCGCCCGGGCGCGGCTCGTACAGCCCGAGCGCGGCCGTGGCGAGGGCGCCGGCCGGCTCGGCGATGATGCCCTCGGTCTGGTAGAGCGACAGCATCTCCGAGCAGACGCGCCCCTCGGGCACGGTGATCAGGCGCGGGGAGTGCCGGCGGGCGATCGCGAATGTGTAGTCGCCGACCCGCCGGACGGCAGCCCCGTCCACGAAGGTGTCGAGGCGCTGCAGGTCGCGCGGGTACCCGGCGTCGAGCGCCACCGTCATGCCCGCCGCCCCGGCGGGCTCGACCCCCACGACCTTGACCGAGGGGTGCCGCTCGGCCAGCCACGTCAGCGACCCGCCCAGCAGCCCGCCCCCGCCCACGGGGATCAGGATCGTGTCGGGCGCCTTGCCGAACTGCTCGACGACCTCGCGCACCACCGTGCCCTGGCCGGCGATCGTCCGGGGATCGTCGAAGGCGGGCACGATCGTCGCCCCGGCCTCGTGGGCGGCGTGCGCCGCAGCCGAGGACGCGTCGTCGTAGGTGTCCCCGCGCACGACGAGCTCGACGAACTCGCCGCCGAGGTGGATCATCCGGTCGCGCTTCTGCCGGGGCGTGGTGGTCGGCACGAAGATCCGCCCGCGAATGCCCAGGCGGGCGCACGCGAGGGCCACGCCCTGGCCGTGGTTGCCCGCCGAGGCGCACACCACCCCGGCCGCACGCTCGGCGTCGGACAGCTGCGCGATCAGGTTGTAGGCGCCGCGCAGCTTGTACGAGCGCACGGGCTGCAGGTCCTCCCGCTTGAGCCAGATGTCGGCATGTGTCGCCTCCGACAGCCGCTCGCAGCGTTCGAGCGGCGTCCGGCGGGCGACGGTGGAGAGCCTGGCGGCGGCAGTTTCGACGTCGTCGGCTGTCACGCTGCGGCTGAGATCCGGACGTGCGGTGTGCGTGGTCACCGGCTCATCTTGCCGGGTGACTCAGCCGGACGCCATGCCGGCGGGTGCCGCTCACGGCGGGACGCCCACCTGCGCCTCGGCGTCCGCGGCCAGCTCGGGCGCCGTGACCGGGCGCGCCACCTCCTCGACCGCCGCCGGCGCGGCCAGGTCGGCGTCCGTCAGCTGCAGGTCGCGCAGGCGGCGTCCGGTCACCAGGACCCGCGACTCCAGCGACCCCAGCGCCACGTTGTACGCCCGGACGGCGCCGTTCAGCGAGCGGCCCAGCCGGTCGAAGTGACCGCCGAGCGTGCCCAACCGGTCGTACAGCTCGCGCCCCAGCGCGAACACCTCGGACGCCGACTCGGCCAGCGCCGCCTGCCGCCAGCCGTAGGCCACCGCCCGCAGCAGTGCGATCAGCGTGGTCGGCGTGGCGAGCACGACGTTGCGCCGCGCCGCGTACTCGTGCAGGTCGGGCAGCTGTGCCGCCGCCTCGGCCGCCAGCGCCTCGCTCGGGATGAACAGCACCACGAACTCGGGCGTCGCCGTGGACGCCCTGAAGTAGTTCTTCCCGCCGAGCGCGTCGACGTGACCCCGGACGTTGCGCGCGAACGCGGCCAGCTTCTCGGCGCGTCCGCGCTCGTCGTCGCACTCCTGCGCCTCCAGGAACGCCGCCAGCGGCACCTTCGAGTCGACGTAGACGAACCGGCCGCCAGCCAGGGTGACTTTCATGTCGGGCCGGATCGTGCGGTCGTCTGCATTGGACGCCGTCTCCTGCGTCACGAAGTCGCAGTGCTCGACCATGCCGGCGATCTCGGCGACGCGCCGCAGTTGCAGCTCGCCCCAGGCCCCGCGCACCTGCGGCTTGCGCAGCGCCGTCGCCAGGGACGCCGTCTCACGCCGCAACTGCTCGCCGGTCAGCCGCACCGCCTGCACCTGTGCGCTCAGGTCGGCGGTCAGCCCCGCCCGCTCGCGCTCGACCTCGCCGAGGCGCCGGTTGAGCACCTCGAGGCTCTCGCGAACCGGACGCAACAGCTGCTCGGTCGCCCGCAGCCGAAGCTCGGCCGACTCGTCGGCCCGCCGCTCCTGCTCGGCCAGCGAGTCGGCCGACAGCACCCGGAACTCGTTGGTCATCGCCCGCCTGTCGGCCCAGATCTCGTCGGCCCGCTCGGACGCCCGATCGCGCTCGTCGCGGGCCGCCTGCAGCTGCGCCTCCAGGGACGCCATCCGCGCCACGGACGCCTCCGCCCGGGCGCGCGCGACCAGCGCCGAGGCCGCCGCCCCGACCACGAGACCGGCGGCCAGCGCGAGCAGCACCATCACCAGTGGATCCATGCCAGCAGTCTCTCGAGCCCCTCCGACAGTTTCCGCGCGGCCCCCGCCGCCCCCGGACCCCTTCGTGGTTGGTCGGGGTCGGCGCCTATGCTCGGCGGGAGACAGGGCCCGACGTGGGGCCCCCGAGCGCGAGGATTCCCGTCATGCCCACGCCCGCCCGAGCAGTCACCGACAAGCCGCGACGCCGGCGTCCGCTTCGCATCGTGGCCGCCGTCCTGGCGGTCGTGCTGGTGGCCGGGGTCGGGGTGATCGGCTGGTACCTGATCCGCGCCAAGCTCGCCTTGGACGCCGTCCCGCGGGTCGACTTCGAGACCGTCGCCCCCAGCCCGGGAGTCGACGACGACGCCGCGCCGAAGCCGACCACGACCCTCAGCCCCGAGCCCGCCCGACCCGCCGTGGCCAGCGCCGGCACCAACTTCCTGCTCCTGGGCACCGACGACGCCTCCGGCGGCAACAGCCGCTCAGACTCCTTCATGGTCCTGCACATCAACGCCGACCACACCAAGGCCTACATCATCAGCTACCCCCGCGACAGCTACGTCGACATCCCCGGCTACGGCAAAGGCAAGATCAACTGGGCCTACCAATGGGGCGGCGTCGCCCTGGCCAAGAAGACCATCGAGCAACTCTCCGGCGTCGGCATCGACCACACCCTCCACGTCGACTTCGACGGCTTCATCGGCCTGACCGAGGTCGTCGGCGGCGTCACCGTCAACAACCCCTACGCCTTCAGCACCGGCCAATACAACTTCCCCGTCGGTGACGTCGAACTCTCCGGCGACAAGGCCCTCGCCTACGTCCGCAACCGCTACAACCTGCCCCACTGGGACCTCGACCGCGCCGCCAACCAACGCAACGTCGTCAAAGCGATCATCGTCAAGACCCTCAAACCCCAGGTCATCGCCAACCCCGTCACGTTCAACCAACTCCTCGACAAGGCCTCCACCTGCATCCAGGTCGACAAAGGCCTCACCAGCGACACCGTCCGCGACCTCGCCCTGTCCATGCGACTCACCACCAGCGACAGCATCGTCCTGATGCAAGCCCCCATCTCCGGGTTCGCCAACCTCCCCAACGGCGACTCCATCGACGTCGTCGACCAACCCAAAATGGACGCCCTCTCAGCCGCCATCAAAGCCGACACCATCGACGATTACGTCGCCAAGTACGGCAAACGCGGCTACTGAACACCCACGGCGTCCACCTCGGACGCCGTCTCTGCCGCCCCCAGGAGCTCCGGCACCTCGTGCACCGGCCGCGGGATGCCGGCCGCCGCGTAGGCGTCCGCCTCGTCGAGGGTCTCCTGCTCCAGCAGCGCGGCGACGATCGAGTCGAGCTGCGCCCGGTGCTCGGTGAGCAGCCGCTTGGCCTCGGCCTCGCACTCGGTGATGACCCGGCGCGCCTCGGCGTCCACCTCGGCGAGCGTGGCGTCGGCGACGCCCATCATCCGCGGGTCGCCCTCGTTGCTCAGCACGCTGACCGGCCCGATCTTGGGCGACATGCCCCAGCGGCCGACCATGGCCCGGGCGATGCCGGTCGCCTGTTCGAGGTCGTTGTCGACGCCGGTCGTCGTCTTGCCGAACACGATCGACTCGGCCGCGAGCCCGCCGAGCGCGCCGATGATGCGGCCGCGCAGGTAGTCACGGTCGTAGCCGTACTTGTCGTCGTCGGGGGTCGACAGCGTGACGCCGAGGGCCCGTCCGCGCGGGATGATCGAGATCTTCCGCACCGGGTCCGCGCCCTTCTGCAGCATGCCGAGTAGTGCGTGTCCCGCCTCGTGGTACGCGGTGAGCCGCCGCTCCTCGGGCGGCATCACGACGTGGCGGGCGACGCCCAGCTGCACCTTCTCCAGGGCGTTGAAGAAGTCGGCCTGCGCGACGGCGTCCGCCATTCTCTTCGCGGCGATGATCGCGGCCTCGTTGACGAGGTTGGCCAGGTCGGCGCCGGTCATGCCGGGGGTCGCCTTGGCGATCTCCTCGAGGCTCACGTCGGCGTCGAGCGGCACCGTGCGCGTGTGGACGCCGAGGATCTGGACGCGGCCGGTGCGGTCCGGCGCGTGGACGGTGATCTCGCGGTCGAAGCGTCCGGGCCTGGTCAGCGCCGGGTCGAGCACGTCGGCCCGGTTCGTGGCGGCCATCACAACGACGCCCTCGGTGCCGTCGAAGCCGTCCATCTCGGTGAGGATCTGGTTCAGCGTCTGC
>DAIRTI010000155.1:0-6365 GCA_036803965.1 Propioniciclava sp. | reverse complement strand
CTCGAGCCACGCGCCGCGCGACGGGATGATCTTGCAGGTGAAGATGTCCTTGTCGGACGTCTTGTCGGGGGTCTGCTCGAAGTAGACGCCCGGGGACCGCACCAGCTGCGACACGACGACGCGCTCGGTGCCGTTGATGACGAAGGTGCCCTTGGGCGTCATCAGCGGGAAGTCGCCCATGAAGACGGTCTGGCTCTTGATCTCACCGGTGTCGTTGTTGATGAACTCGGCGGTGACGAACAGCGGGGCGGCGTAGGTGACGTCGCGGTCCTTGCACTCCTCGACCGAGTACTTCGGATCCTCGAAGCGGTGGTCGCGGAAGCTGAGCGACATCGTCTGCGACAGGTCCTCGATGGGGGAGATCTCCTCGAAGATCTCCTCCAGCCCCGACTTGGTGTTGATGTCGGTCCGGCCCTCGGCCCGCGCCTGCGCGACGCGTTCGCGCCACACGTCGTTGCCGACGAGCCAGTCGAACGAGTCGACCTGCAGGTCGAGCAGATTGGGGACTTCCAGCGGTTCCGCGATCTTCGCAAACGAGATGCGTCCGCTGGTGGAGACGACATTGGTGTTCTTCGACGCAGCGCGCGAGACGGCCAAGGTTCGGTGTCCTTCCTCAAGACCCGGGCAAAGCGGTTCTTTGCATGCGAAACGGCCCGTGTCAAATGCCACGGGTCGTCAAGAGGGGCAAAGCTAGAGCATAGACCCCCCAGGCAAAGTCTTGCAAACGCGCACGACGTGCGGTACAAGGCCCGGGGGTCTGGCCTCAAAGCCGGCCTGTCGGCGTCGGCGATGGGTCGGCGACGGCAGAGCCGCGGGGTCGGCGTCCGAGGAAGGACGCGCCGAGCATAGCGCCGCCGCAGGCCGTTTGCACGCAGAACAGCCCGGACGCCGACGGCTCGGGTCCGCCTGCGAGGGCGAGGACCGGGGCCGTCCGTGGTCGACCGGAACTGTCCGGTCAGGGCCTGGTGCCGCCTCCGGGACGCCCACCCTGGGCCTGGCCGCCCGCTTGTCCGCCGGGCTGTCCTCCGGCCTGGCCGCCGCCCATGCCGCCCCCCATTCCGCCGGCCGTCGCCACGTTCGCGGTCACCGTGGTGGCGGTGCCGTTGACCGTCACCGAGTACTGCTGGCCCGAGGAGATGCCCGTGCCGGAGTACACGATGTTGCCGAACTCGCGGGTCGCGGTGAACTCGGCCAGGACCGTGGTGCCGGACAGCACCTGGATCTTCGAGCCGCCCTGGCCGGACACCGCGGCCATCACCCAGCCCTGGGCGGAGCTGGTGGCCGGAGCCACCGGCATGCTCGACGAGCCGACCGCGATCAGGGTGCCGCCCGTGATCGTGAACGTGCCGTTGACGTCCAGCGCGCCGTTCCCCCCGCCGACCTGGTCGACGATCACCGTGCCGCCGGAGATGCTCGCGGTGCCGTTGCTGTCGAAGCCGTCCCCGTTGGAGTGGAGAATCAGCGTCCCGCCCGAGATGCTCGCGGTGCCGTCGATCACAGCGTCCCCGGCACCCCCGCCGGGGCCGCCCTGCGCGTTGTTCGTGGTGGTGGTCGAGTCCTTGCCCGCGGACACATTCAGGCCGTCGTCGCTGCTGGTCACCTCGATGGTGCCGCCGCCGATGACGATGTTGAGCGCCTCGATGCCCTCGTACGACTGCGTCACGGTCAGTTTGCCGTCCGAGACGATGATGTCGTTCTGGGCGTCGATCCCGTCGCCGGCCTTCGTGCCGGCGGCCAGGGTGATCGTGCCGCCGGAGATGTCGACGAAGCCCGAGTCGGCGTCCTTGGTGTTGTCGGACTTCAGGGCGTCGCCGCCGGCGTCCACCGAGATGGTGCCCGCGGTGATCGCGATGTGATCCTTTCCGCGGATGCCGTCGTCGGCCGCCTTCACGGTGATCGTGCCGCCGCTGATGACGAGGCCGTCCTTGCTGGCGATGCCGTCGTTGTACTGGCCCGTGACGGTGAGGGAGCCGCCCCCGCCGATCGTCAGGTCGGCCATCGAGAACAGGGCCGCGTTCGGGGCGTCCTCGGACGTGGTGTCTGCGTAGGTCTTCGCGTCGGTCAGGCTGTTCGTCGTGCCGTCGGCCAGCACGACGACCGCCTCGCCTGCGTCGGTGATCGCGATCGCGGCGCCGGTGGACGACGTGATCGTCGCCCCCTTCAGCACCAGCTTGACCTCGTCGGAGGACGCCGAGTTGACGATGACCTGGCCCTCGAACGTGCCCGACAGCACGTAGGTGCCGCCCGCGGTGATCGTCACGGTCGAGCCGGACGCCGTCGCTCCAGACCCGCTCACGGTCGCCGAGGTGCCGTTCAGTGTGATGACGGTCGCGCCGCTCTCGCTCCAGGACGTGTCGGCGGCGTCCGGGGTGGCGTTGGACGCCCTCGCCTGCTCGACGGTCACGTTGGCGGCGAGCGCGGTCGCGGTGGACTTCGAGGTCGAGCCGCTCGTGGTGCCCTGGACGCCGCCCGTCGTGCAGGCGGCGAGGACGGCGGTGGTCGCCAGGGCGGCGAGGGACCCGAGGATGCGGGGCGTGCGGTTCATGTGTGTTCCTGGTTCTGGTTTGTCGGGTCGCCGACGTGGGGGCCGGGCGGTCGCACGGCTGCGACGCGACCTAGGCAGCCGTGCGGAAGGGCGGGGTCTGCAGGAGCCGGTGCCAGCGGTTGCGGGGCAGCTCGGGACGCAGCGCGGCGAGCCCGGTCGCGTACTTGGAGATGCCCGCCGGCCGGTGGCCGAGGCGCCACAGCAGCTGGTCGGCCGGTGATGACATCCCGGCGGACTTGGTCTCGACGATCACGAGGCCGTTCACGTGCCAGGTGGCGTCCTGGTCGGGGAGCCGGTAGGTCAGGTCGGAGTCGATCGTGACCCGGGCTCCGGCGTCCGGCAGCAGGATCGTGGACCGCGGGTAGTCGACGCGGAGCGCGGGCAGCAGGCTGGAGTCCAGCTGGACGCCGCCCTCGGCGAGCGCCTGGGCGACGAAGCCGGCCGCGTCGCGGTCGATGCGCTCGCCCATCCACGGGATGCGGGACTTGACGGTGCTCCCCTTGCGCCGGGTCTTCACCTCGAGGAAGGCGTCGCCGCTGTCGAGGTAGGTCCGGGTGCGCACCTTGCCGCGCCGGGGACGCCGCCGTGCGGTCGCGAGGAAGGCGTCCAGGCCGGCGGTGTCGAAGTAGGTGGACGTGTAGCGGAACGCGCGGCGTCCGTCGATCTCGAGCACCCGTGCGGAGGCGGGGAGCGCGGCGACGAAGGCGTCCGCGACGGCGGGAGTCAGCACGTACTTGCGGTCGACCCGGGTCAGCAGGCTGGCTCGCTCGTTGAGTTCCTCCAGCGAGACGGCGGTCCGTGCCGCCAGGCTGCGTGCATGGAGGTCGCGGTCGTCGTGCCGCGTGCGCATGGTCATCGGGGCGTCCATCCCGAGCTGGGTCATCGACGTGGTCATCAGTTCGCCTCGCTCAGGTGGGATTCCGCCGGGTGGTTCTCCGCCGAGAGGGGGGCGCCCTCGCGGTAGCGCACGTCGACGGTGGTGGTGTCGCTGACGAAGTCGAGCTTCATCACGGTCACGTGGTGGACGCGGCCGCCAAGGCGGCGCTCCAGGTGGGCGACCAACGCCGAGCGGTCGGCGATGGCCCGGTCGAGCACGATCATCTCGCGCCGGTAGCCGCGCAGCAGTAGCGGGTGGTCGGCGACGAACATCGGAGCCACGACGACGGCCATGAGCACCATCGAGATGATGGGCTCGGAACCGAGCCCGCTCAGCAGGCCGAGCGCCAGCGCGCTGAAGTAGTAGGCGACCTCGTGCTGGGCGAGTTCGTCGGACCGCAGCCGGATGATCGACAGGACGCCGAACAGGCCGAGCCCCAGCCCGGCCCCGACGGCCGTGGACAGCAGGACGGTGCTGACCGCCATGACGCCGAGGTTGACGCCGAGGTAGGCGACCACCAGATCGCGCCGACGGTGCCGTGGGAAGTACAGGCCCAGCGTCAGGATGAGGATCGCGGCGATGTTGGCTGTGTACAGCAGGGCTGCGGTGGGAATCACGGGGGTTCTCCTTGTTCACGTTCTCGTCACGAACTATTCACGGGCATGAGCCTGAGCGTTCCCTGTGGCCGGTTCCCGACGGCCCTGTGAAGAAGCCCTTGTGAGGCGAGTCACGCCCAGCTCTCAGCGCCCCAGAAAGGTGGGCACAGAGCCGGCACAGGCGCGCCGCGTTCCCTGGAGGGCATGACGAATCCTCCATTCAAACGCACCATGACCAGGAGGGGCCTCCTCGGCGGGGGCCTGGCGGTCGTGGTCGCGGCGGGCGGCGGCACCGCCTGGGCCCTCGACCGGTTCGTGATCGAGCACGCCGAGGTGACGGGCGCCTCGAGCCAGTGGCAGACGACGACCGCGTCCTCGGACGCGACGCTGAACGCCGCGACGGCGTCCGGGATCTCGGTGGACGTCGCCAAGCGGACGTCCGGGTCGGGCTCGAACCTGGTCACGTACTACGTCGCGCAGCTCGGCCTCACCACGGGGACCGACCTGCGCGCGGCCTTCGCCAAGGACACCTTCGGCGAGAACATCATCGAGTACACCTCGGCCATGGCGAAGGCGAACGACGCTCGCTGGGCCATCAACGGCGACTACTACGGTTTCCGGGACACCGGCATCGTCATCCGCAACGGCGTGGCGTTCCGCGACAAGGGGGCGCGGCAGGGGCTGGTGGTGCAGCGCGATGGCACCTGCCGGCTCTACGACGAGACCGCCACCAATGCGACCCAGCTGGTCGCCGACGGCGCCTGGCAGACCCTGTCGTTCGGTCCCGGGATCGTCGACGGGGGCAAGGCGGTGGCCGGGATCGACGACGTCGAGATCGACACCAACGTGGGCAACCATTCGATCCAGGGCAACCAGCCCCGCACGGGGATCGGCATGGTGGAGGCCAACAAGCTGGTCGCGGTGGTGGTCGACGGCAGGGCGTCCGGCTACAGCCGCGGCGTGACGATGACGGAATTCGCCGCCATCTTCGTCGGGCTCGGCGCCCAGGTGGCGTACAACCTCGACGGAGGCGGGTCCTCGGTCATGTACTACGACGGCGCCGTGGTGAGCAATCCGCTGGGCAAGGGCACCGAGCGCGGCACCTCCGACATCCTCTACGTGGGGTGAGGGCGATGCTGATCCTGATCCCCGCCTACGAGCCGGACCTCCGACTGGTCCAACTCATCGGCAGCCTGCGCGCCCAGGCGCCCGAGGCGTCCGTGCTGGTCGTCGACGACGGTTCCGGCCGGGCGTACGACGGCGTGTTCGACCTCGCCCGCCACGGCGGCGCCGAGGTGCTGCGCTTCGGCGAGAACAGAGGCAAGGGCGCGGCGCTGAAGAGCGGGTTCGCGTGGGCAGCGGAGCACAGGCCCGGCGAGGCGGTCGTCTGCGCCGACTGCGACGGGCAGCACTCCCCCACAGACATCCTCCGGGTCGCGGACGCCGTGTCCCGCGGCACGATGGTTCTGGGCGGACGCCGTTTCACCGGTCCGGTGCCCGCGCGCAGTCGGTTCGGCAACGCGGTGAGCCGCCAGCTGTTCCGGCTCACCACCGGGCTGTCCCTGCACGACACGCAGACTGGCCTGCGCGGCTACCCGCCCGACCTGCTCGAGTGGCTGCAGCGGGTGCCCGGCGATCGCTTCGAGTACGAGGCGAACCTGCTCTTCGAGGCGAAGGCGGCGGGCGTCGGTGTCACCGAGATTGAAATCGAGACGATCTATCTGGACGCCAATTCGTCCTCGCACTTCCGTCCGATCCGGGATTCGGCGCGCATCTACGCGCCCCTGCTGGCGTTCGTAGGGTCGTCGCTGCTTGCGGCCGCCGTGGACTGGGCGGGCGTGATCGCGCTCAACGCGGCCCTGGGAAACCTGCCCGTCGCGATCGTCGTGTCGCGCGTGTGCAGCGCCTGGGTCAACTTCCGGGTGAACCGCGAAGTGGTGTTCGGCGACCGGGGCGACGAGCGGACGGCGCTGAAGCGCTACGCGGCCCTGGCGGCCGGTGTGCTGGCGGCGAACTGCGCGCTGCTCACACTGTTGGTCGACGGGCTCGGCTTCGCGCTGATCCCCTCCAAGCTGGCGGTGGAGACCGCGCTGTTCGTCGCGGGCTACGTCGTCCAGCGCCGCTCGGTCTTCCGGACGCCGGCCTCCGTCGCAGGCGCTCCCGCTCGGGGCGCCGGCCCGGCAATGGTGGGACCCGCTGGGGTCCCGGGTCCGGAACCTGTGGGGGCCCAGCGGCAGGGTCCATCCCGCCGGACGGGCTGAGACGGGGCCGGGCGCCTCGCACCTCGACGATCCCCGGAAAGAACGAAGGGCGGGCTCCATGGGAGCCCGCCCTTCGCGGCAGTTGG
>DAIRTI010000154.1:0-6495 GCA_036803965.1 Propioniciclava sp. | reverse complement strand
CGCGCCGGCTCGACGGCCGGGTTCGCGCCCGCGCTCACCGAGTGCGCGGTGTGCGGGACGCCCGGGCCGCACGAGTCGTTCCATCCGGCGTCCGGGGGGCTGGTGTGCCGCGGCTGCCGGCCGCCGGCGTCCGGGCTGCTGGACGCCGGCACGCTCGAGTACCTGCAGGCCCTGCTGACCGGCGACTGGCCAGCGACGAGGAGTGTTCCGGACGCCGTCCAGCGGCAGGCGTCCGGGTTGCTGGCGGCGTTCGTGTCGTGGCACCTGGAGCGCGGGCTGCGCACGCTCGACTACGTGGACCGCTGATCCACTGACGGCTGGCCCGTTGACGGCTGAGCCGCCGACTGCCGGCCCTCCGACTGCCGGCCCTCCGACTACTGGCTCTCCGACGCCCGGCGCGGGGCGGCGATCTGCGCGGCGAGGTGGCCGCCGCCGTAGCCGTTGTCAATGTTGACGACGCCGACGCCGGGGGCGCAGGCGTTGAGCATGGTGAGCAGCGGGGCGATGCCGCCGAACGCGGCGCCGTAGCCGACCGAGGTCGGGACGGCCACGATCGGGGTCGGCACGAGGCCGGCGACGACGCTGGGCAGGGCGCCGTCCATGCCGGCGACGATGACGATCGCGCCCGCGGAGCGGAAGGTGTCGAGGCGGTTGAGCGTCCGGTGCAGGCCGGCGACGCCGACGTCGACGACGAGCTCGACGGGGCGTCCGAGATAGCGGGCGGTGTGCAGCGCCTCGCGGGCGACGGGCAGGTCGGACGTGCCCGCGCAGGCGACGACGACGAGCTCGCCGGTGGTCGGGGGTGGGGTGGGCGGCCAGGCCAGCAGTCGGGCGACGGGGTCGTGGAAGGCGTCGGGGAGGATCTGCAGGACGATCTCGGCGTGCCCTGCGTTGGCGCGGGTGAAGAGGTGGGACTGCTCGGGGCGTCCCGCGATGCGGTCGGCGATGTGGCGGAGCTGGTCGTCCGACTTGCCCTCGCAGTAGACCGCCTCGGGGTAGCCGCGGCGGCGGGCGCGGTCGAAGTCGAGGTCGGCGACGGGGTCGACGTGGTCAGCCACGGCGGAGCACCGAGAGGGTGAAGGCGCCGGACTGGAGTCCGGCGAGGTCGACCGTGACGTGCCGGAAGCCTGTGGCCCGGATGGCGCGGAGGGCCTCTTCGCGGGTGGTGTCGTCGGCGAACCTGGCCAGCTCCGCGACCGGGACCTCGATGCGCGCCATGTCGCCGTGGTGCCGGACGCGCGAGTCGGTGAAGCCCAGGATGCGCAACGCGTGCTCGGACGCCTCGATCTGGGCCAGCTTTTCGGGCGTGACCTCCTGGCCGTGCGGGATGCGCGAGGCCAGGCAGGGGGCGGCGGGCTTGTCGGCCACCTGAAGGTCGAGCGCGCGGGCCAGGGCGCGGACGCGGGCCTTCGTGATTCCGGCGGCGGCCAGGGGACGGAGAACTCGGTGCTCGGTGGCCGCTCGGGAGCCCGGCCGGTCGGGGGCCACCGCGTCGTCGGCGTTCTCGCCGTAGGCGACAGCGTCCAGGGCGAGGTCGGCGGCGAGCCGGTCGTCGATCGTGGTGAACAGCGTGTTCTTGCAGTGGTAGCAGCGGTCGGCGCCGTTGACGCGGTAAGCGGGCAGGTCGGTCTCGTGGGTCTCGAACTCGACGAGGCGGGCGTCCAGCCGGGACGCCACCGCGCGCGCCAACTCGTGCTCGTCGGACGCCAGCGAGGGCGACACGGCCAGCAGGGCGACCACGGCGTCCGGGCCGAGCGCGCGCAGCGCGACCGCGAGCAGGACCGCCGAGTCGACGCCCCCGGAGAACGCGACCCCGAGGCGTCCGACGCCGGCCAGGTGCGAGGCGACGGCGAGGGCGTCCGCGCGGGAGGTGGGGTCCAGGTCGGCGAACGGGTCGGTGCCGGTGGGGACGTCCAGGTGTGGCGTCGGGCCGGGCTCGGCGGCAGGGGCGTCCCTGCTTGGGGTCGGACCTGGCTCGGCGCCGTGGGCCATGCTCCCCTCCTCCGCGGGTCTCCTCGGTCCGTCGGCGAGCCGGACGGACGCGTCCCCGCATGCTAACCCCATCGTCCGACCAGGCTGCTCGGTGTTGCCTCTCGTTGCCTCTCGTTGCCCCCTCGTCACCCTGCGATCTGTGCAATAACATTCGGCGTTTTCCGGCCAAACTCATTGCACAGATGCGCCCCGGACAGCGGAATTCATTGCACTGATCGCGCCCCCAACCGCGCGGATCAGGAGGGGGCGTCGGCTCCCGGGACGAGCCCGGCCTCCACGATCGCCGCGGCGGCGCGTTGGGCGAGGTCGGACTGGGGGCGTCCGAGGTTCGCGGCGAGCGCGGCCAGAGACTCGAACTCGGCCGCTGCGTGGACGACGCGTCCCTCGCGCGTCCCGACCTTGACCGTCAGCGGACGCCCCTCCACGTCGAGCGTGACGAACGTCCGGTCGAGCACGTGGCGGTGCGTCACCACCTCGCGGACGCCGAGGGTCGTCGTGTGCCGCAGGATGACGTCCGCCACCGCCCCGGACGCCTCGGGCGTCACCAGCGCGTGCAGGGTGTGCGCCGGGCGTCCCTTCTTCATGACGATCGGGCTCAGCCACGCGTCGGCCGCACCGGCCGCCAGGCACGCCTCGATCACCCCGGGCCACAGGCGCGGGTCCAGATCGTCGACGTTGGCCTGCTGCTCGATCATCACGGCGGACGCCTCTGCTGCCCCGCTCATTCCCAAGGAGACGGCCGACGGTCGGGATCCCTGTTCGGTCGTCCCCGCCTCCCCCAACACCGCGCGGACGACATTGGAATGTCCGGGGAAGTTCTTGTCCCCGGCCCCGACACCGACGCGGGAGATCGTCATCCCCGGCAGCGCCTCGCATGAGGACGCCAGCGCGCGAATCAGCGCGACTCCGGTCGGGGTCGCGAGTTCGCCCGGCTCCGCCACGTCGGCGCCCGACGGCATTGCTGCGAGCTGCGACGGCGTCCCCCGATCGTGCGCGTGAGTCCGGGAGGCGCCGGGGACCGCAACCGTCCGCCAGCCGATCATCAACTCCACGACCGCCGGAACCGGTGCAGGCAGGACGCCGTGTGCGGTCGCGATTCGACCCGCTCCCACAGCGATCCCGGACGCCGACAGGCTCTCTACGCCGAGCAGGCGCAGCGCCTCGCACGTCCCGACCACGTCGGCGATCGAGTCCAGCGCCCCGACCTCGTGGAAGTGCACCTCCTCGGGTGTGGTCGCGTGGACGCGCGCCTCGGCGTCCGCCAGCAACCCGAACACCGCCAGCGCCCGCTCCCGCGTCAATTCGTGGAGCTCGGCATTCGCCAACTCCACCCTGAGCGAGGCCCAGTGCCGGTGCGGGGCGTCGACGCGCAGCACCTCCACCTGCAGCTTCGTGGCCCGCTGCCCGCCCCGGACCACCTCGTCGACCGACAGCCGGACGGCCCCGGGCGCGACGGCGTCCACGGCCTTCTGAACTCCGGCGAGGGGCGCACCGGCGTCCAGGAGTGAACCGAGGATCATGTCTCCGGCCACCCCTGCGGTCAGATCGAACCAAGCGTGGGTCATGGGCCGGATAGTATCCAGATTGTGACCTTGCCTCCCGCGGCACCGGCGCCGCACCCGAGCGGTGCACGTCCACCGGCGATCCCGAGCCGGCTGCTGCCCCGTCACGTGGCCATCGTCATGGACGGCAACGGACGCTGGGCCAAGCAGCGCGGCCTCCCCCGCACCGAAGGGCATGCGCGCGGGGAGGCGTCCCTGCTCGACGTCATCCACGGCGCGATCGAGATCGGCATCCCGTACCTGTCGGCGTACGCGTTCTCGACCGAGAACTGGAAGCGCTCCCCCGACGAGGTGCGCTACCTGATGGGCTTCAACCGCGACGTCATCCGGCGGCGCCGCGACGAGCTCAACGCCCTCGGCGTCCGCATTCGCTGGGCCGGACGCCGCCCCCGCCTGTGGAAGAGCGTGATCGACGAGCTCGAGACGGCCGAGCGGATGAGCCAGAACAACAAGGTGCTGACCCTGCAGTTCTGCGTCAACTACGGCGGACGCGCCGAGATCGTGGACGCCGCCCGCCAGATCGCCCGCCTCGCCCAGGCCGGACGCCTCGACCCCGAGCGACTCAACGAGACGACGTTCGCCCGGTACCTCGACGAGCCCGAGATTCCCGACGTCGACCTCTTCGTGCGCTCCTCGGGCGAGCAGCGCACGTCCAATTTCCTGCTGTGGCAGTCGGCGTACGCCGAGTTGGTCTTCCTCGACCGCCTGTGGCCCGACTTCGACCGTCGCGATCTGTGGCGCGCGATCGAGCTGTACGCCGGACGCGACCGCCGCTATGGCGGTGCGCTCCCGAACGAGGTGGGGGGACATGACTGACGAAGGGACCCGGGTCGGCTTCCCCGACCTGGTCGGTGCCGACCTTCGCGTGCGGGTGGTCGCCCATCCGGCGGCCGCCGAGGCGGTCGAGCGCGAGGTGCTGGACGAGGTCGCACGGCTTGAGCGGGTGCTCTCCCCGCTCGATCCCGACAGCGAGTTCTGCCGGTGGCGCTGCGGCAGCGGCGTCGATCCGCACATGTCGCCCGACCTGGCGACGGCTCTCGCGGCGTCCGAACGGTTCTGGGTGTTCAGCCAGGGCGCCTATCACCCCGGCGCCGAGCCGCTGATCCGGCGCTGGCGGCAGGCCGAGCTCGACGGGACGCCCCCGACGCAGGCCGAGCTGAAGGCGCTGGCGTCCGGGCTGGAACTGCCCTACACCGCGGTGAGCGGACCGGTCCGGCGCACCGGTGACTGCTCTCGGGTCGACCTCGGGCCGGTCGCGCGCGGGTACGTCCTCGACCGCGCGCTCGAGGCGGGCTGGCGGATCGGGCTGGCGTCCTCGATCGAGTTGGACGCCGCCGGCGTGCGTCGGCAGCGGGGCAGGGACGGCGTCCGGGTGGTCCTGGACCTGCCAGGGGCGCCGGACGCCCCGGGTCACGCCCTGCGCCTGAAGGACGCCGCGCTGGCCCGCTCGTCGCGCCCGGCCGACGGGTTCAGGGTGGGCGAATGCGTGCACCGGGCGGTCCTCGACCCGCGCACCGGCTGGCCCATCGACGACATCGCCGAGGTCGTCGCGCTGGCCCCGGACTGCATGACCGCCGGCGTCCTGGCCAGCATCGCCGGCCTCGGACGCCCCACCGCCGGCTTCCCCGGGTGTGCCTGGCTGGTGGTCCACGACGACGGCACCGCGACACGGTCCGAGGACTGGCCGCTCATCGGCGGCACCGTCACGCTGCCCGCCTGAGGAGCGGTCTGCGCCGTTGCAGCCCGCCTGAGGTCGAGCCTTCCAGGCGTTTGAGGCGGGTCGGTCCCACTGGCATTGCGACAACGATCGGTACCCAGGCTGTCGACTACCGATTGGTCGGGTCGTCCGACTCGTTTGCCGTTTTTGAAGGTACCGCCGGCGCGGACCAGTGCGACGAGGTCGTCGGTGATCTTCGCGGCCGCTTTGGGCCGCCACTTGGTGCCTTAATCGGCGGCGAACGCCTTCGCCGCGGCGATGGCATGGGTCTTGTCTCCGGCCTGGTGGATCTCGGCCAGGGCCCGCCTCGGCGGCGGACTGGACGGTCCTCGGCAGCAGACCCGATACCACACTGGTATCATCGGTTGATGGCCATGACCCTGCGACTTGAACCCGATGACGAGAAGGCACTCGCCCTGCTCGCCGAGGCTGACGGCGTGAGCAAGCAGGAAGCAACCGTTCGCGCCATCCGCGAGGCCGCCGCTCGCCGGGTCCGCGAAGACAAGGTCCGCCAGCTCTCTGCAGCCGCCCGCTCCCGGTACGCCGACTTGTTGGACCGGCTCGGCCGGTGATCGAGTACCTCACGCTGGAGGATATGCTCAGGCTGATCGACGACCTTGGCGTCGGGCCGATCCGGGACATCGGGCTGCTCGACTCGGCCGTGCACCGACCTCGCGTCACCGTGTTCGGACGCGACGCCTACCCCGGCCTCGACGGCAAGGCGGCGGTCCTGTTGGAATCGGTGGTTCGAAACCATGCTCTGGTCGACGGTAACAAGCGTCTGGGCTGGCTCGCGGTCGTCGTGTCCTACGGCCTGAACGACATCAGCCTCGAAGCGCCCGACGACGAGGCCTACAATCTCGTCATCTCAATCGCCAGCAGCGCCACGGACTATCAGCACACAGCCGTACGCCTGGCGACATGGCACCAGGAGGCGATCACGCCAGCAGTTCGCCCCGCTGAGGGCACTTCGCCCCTCTGAGCAGAGTTCGCCCCCCGGATCCGCGGGGCAAACTCCCCGGAAGGGGGCGAGCTTCCCGGAAGGGGGCGAACTACCAGCACCGAGCCTCTTTTCCGTGCGGAACTCCGCTCGGACCCAGCCACCGTGCGACTGCACGGCCCAGACCGCACCTGCGTGGGAGCGGAGGGAGCGGGGCCGCGTCAGGGCTCGGACGGGCATTGCGGAGCCGGAGGACGCCTGCGGCGTCCGGCGCAGCAGGGCGG
>DAIRTI010000153.1:0-6639 GCA_036803965.1 Propioniciclava sp. | reverse complement strand
GGCGCCGATCTACAAGTCCGACTCGCTGCACTCGGCGGTCGTCGAGATCATCGTCCGCAAGGGCGCCCGGGTGCGGTACACGACGATCCAGAACTGGTCGAACAACGTGTACAACCTGGTCACCAAGCGGGCGACCTGCGACGAGGGCGCCACCATGGAGTGGATCGACGGCAACATCGGCTCGAAGATCACCATGAAGTACCCGGCCGTGTGGCTGCTGGGCGAGCACGCCCGGGGCGAGACGCTGTCGATCGCCTTCGCCGGCGAGGGCCAGCACCAGGACACCGGGTCGAAGATGGTCCACGCGGCGCCGCACACGTCCAGCACGATCGTGAGCAAGTCCGTGGCGCGCAGCGGCGGGCGGGCGTCCTACCGGGGCCTGATCCAGGTCGACGAGGGGGCGCACCATTCGGCGTCCTCGGTGAAGTGCGACGCGCTGCTGGTCGACACCATCAGCCGCTCGGACACTTACCCGTACGCCGACATCCGCACAGACGACGTCTCGATGGCGCACGAGGCCACCGTGTCGAAGGTCAGTGAGGACCAGCTGTTCTACCTGATGAGCCGGGGAATCGCCGAGGACGAGGCCATGGCCATGATCGTGCGCGGCTTCATCGAGCCCATCGCGCGCGAGCTGCCGATGGAATACGCGCTGGAGCTGAACCGGTTGATCGAGCTGCAGATGGAAGGGGCCGTGGGCTGAGTCCCGCGCGAGATCGAGAAAGATGGCTGTGACTGCTGTTCCCAACGTGGCCGAGGCGGCCGAGACCACCGTCGAGTCCCACCTGCACCCGGTGACGTCGTTCGACCTCGCCGACCATCCGATGCCGACCGGACGCGAGGAGGTGTGGCGGTTCACCCCGCTGGAGCGCCTGCGCGGCCTGCTCGACGGCACGCCGAGCGACGCCCACCTGAGTTGGCGCCCCCAGCTGCCAGAAGGGGTGGTGCTGCGGGAGATCCCGACCGCGGACGCCGTCGCGCTCGGCCTGCCGGCCCCCGTCGACCGGCCCTCGGCGCTGGCCGTGGCGAACGCCGGCGGGGCGATGCTGCTTGACGTCCCGGCCGACGGTCAGCCCTCCGGTCCGGTGGTCATCGAGCTCAACGGCACGGACGCCGAGCGGTACGTCTACGGCCAGCTGGTACTTCGGATCGGCGCCAACGCCTCGGTGACCGTCGTGCTGCGGCACACGGGGTCGGCGCGGTACGCGGCGAGCACGTCGGTGCTCGTAGGGCCCGGCGCGCACCTGAACCTCGTCTCGCTGCAGGACTGGGCCGACGACGCCGTCCACACCGGGCACACGGGCCTGCGCGTGGGCAGGGACGCCCGGGTCCGCACGGTCACGGTCAGCCTCGGGGGCGACCTCGTGCGGCTCGTCGAGACCGCCGAGTACGACGGCCCCGGCGGCGAGCTGGAGCAGTTCGGGCTGTACTTCGTGGACGCCGGACAGCACATCGAGCACCGCCTGTTCGTCGACCACAACCAGCCGCACACCCGCAGCCGCGTCGACTACCGCGGGGCGCTGCAGGGCAAGGGCGCCCACTCGGTCTGGGTCGGCGACGTGCTGATCCGCAAGGTCGCCGAGGGCATCGACACCTACGAGTCGAACAAGAACCTCGTCCTGACCGACGGCTGCCGCGCCGACTCGGTGCCCAACCTCGAGATCGAGACCGGCGAGATCGCCGGCGCCGGGCACTCGTCCACCACCGGACGCTTCGACGAGGAGCAGCTGTTCTACCTGATGAGCCGCGGCATCGGCGCCGACGAGGCGAAGCGGCTCGTCGTCGAGGGCTTCTTCGCCGACATCCTGCGCCGCATCGGCGTGCCCGAACTCGAGGCGTCCCTGCTGGACGCCGTCCGTGTCGAACTCGCGGCGTCCGTGCGCACCACCAGCCCCACCGAACTCGAAAACCCGATCGGAGCGATCTGAATGTCCCTCGTCATTTCCGGCCTGCACGTCGACGTCGCCACCGAGGCGGGGCCGAAGGAGATCCTCAAGGGCGTCGATCTCACGGTCAGCCCCGGCGAGGTGCACGCCATCATGGGGCCGAACGGGTCGGGCAAGTCGACGCTGGCCTACAGCCTGGCCGGCCATCCGAAGTACACGATCACGGCGGGCAGCGTCACCCTCGACGGCGTCGACCTGCTGCCGCTGGGCGTCGACGAGCGCGCCCGCGCGGGCCTGTTCCTCGCGATGCAGTACCCGGTCGAGGTGCCGGGCGTGTCGATGGCGAACTTCCTGCGCACCGCGAAGACCGCCCTGACCGGCGAGCCGCCGAAGGTGCGCACGTGGGTCAAAGAGGTCAACGCCGCCCTGGGCAAGCTCGACCTGGACGCGTCCTTCTCGGGCCGCTCGCTGAACGAGGGCTTCTCGGGCGGGGAGAAGAAGCGCTCCGACATCGCTCAGCTGGGCCTGCTCGGGCCGACCTACGCCGTGCTCGACGAGACCGACTCCGGCCTCGACATCGACGCGCTGCGCGTTGTCTCCGACGGCGTCAACCGCTATATGGCCGAGGGTGGACACGGGCTGCTGCTCATCACCCACTACACGCGGATCCTGCGCTACATCCGGCCGACCGCGGTGCACGTCTTCGTGGACGGCCGGGTCGTCGAGTCCGGCGGCCCCGCGCTCGGCGACCTGCTGGAGGCCGAGGGCTACGAGCGCTTCGGGGCGAAGGCCGATGCCTGAGCGCTCGCCGTTCTGGCTGGCGGACGCCGTCCGGCCCGACTTCCCGATCCTGTCCCGCAGGGTCGGGGACCGGCCGCTGAGCTACCTCGACTCGGGTAACACGTCCCAGAAGCCGAGGCAGGTCGTGGACGCCGTCGCTCGCCACTACCTCGAGCACAACGCCAATGTCGCCCGGGCCATGCACGTGCTCGGCGCCGAAGCGACCGAGGCCTTCGAGGGGGCACGGGCCAAGGTGGCGTCCTTCGTGGGGGCGGTGCGCGAGGAGATCGTGTTCACCAAGAACGCGTCCGAGGCGCTCAACCTGGCCGCCCACACGCTGGGGCAGCATCTGCGGCTCGGGCCGGGCGACGAGGTCGTCACCACGGTGATGGAGCACCACAGCAACATCGTCCCGTGGCAGCTGCTGTGCCAGCGCACCGGCGCCACCCTGCGCTGGTTCGACATCACCGCCGACGGACGCCTCGACCTCGACCGCGCGGACGCCGAGGGTCTCATCGGGCCCCGGACCAAGATCGTGACCGCCGCGTGGGTGTCGAACGTGCTCGGCACCGTTAACCCGCTGCACGAGCTGGCCCGCCGGGCGCGTGCGGTCGGCGCCCGGTTCGTCGTGGACGCCTCGCAGGCCGTCCCGCAGCTGCCGGTCGACGTGGCGTCCACCGGCGCCGACCTGCTGGCGTTCACCGGCCACAAGATGGTCGGGCCTACCGGCATCGGCGTCCTGTGGGGGCGCTACGACCTGCTCGAGCAGCTGCCGCCGTTCCTCGGCGGCGGGGAGATGATCGAGATCGTCGACATGGCGTCCTCGACGTACGCGCCGCCCCCGGCGCGGTTCGAGGCCGGGACGCCGCCGATCGCCCAGGCCGTCGGGCTGGGGGCCGCGGCCGACTACCTGAGCGCGCTCGGCATGGAGAACGTCGCCGCCCACGAGCAGGCGATCACGGCGTACGCCCTGGAGAGCCTCAAGGCGATCGAGGGCCTGCGCATCCTGGGCCCCGACGTGCCCGTCGACCGCGGCGGGGCGATCGCCTTCACCCTGGACACGCTCGACGGCCTCGAGGTGCACCCGCACGACCTGATGCAGTTCCTCGACTCGCGCGGCGTCGCCGTGCGGGGCGGGCACCACTGCGCGCGTCCGCTGCACAAGCGCTTCGGCGTCCAGAGCTCGACGCGGGCGTCCTTCTACCTGTACACCACTCCCGCGGAGGTGGACGCGCTCGCCGAGGCGCTCGTCTACACGCGCGACTTCTTCTCCCGGGAGCTCGCATGAGCGTCGAGCAGATGTACCAGGAGATCATCCTGGACCACTACAAGGCCAAGCATCACGCCGGCCTCCGCGACCCTTACGAGGCCGAGGTCACGCACGTCAACCCGTCGTGCGGCGACGAGATCCTGCTACGCGTCCACCTGGACGGCGACCGGGTCGCCGACGTGTCCTACGACGCGGTCGGCTGCTCGATCTCGCAGGCGTCCACCTCCGTCATGTCCGATCTGGTGATCGGCAAGACGGTCGACGAGGGTCTCGCGCTGGCGTCCGCCTTCTCCGAGATGATGCACAGCCGCGGCGAAGCCGAGCCCGACGAGGACGTCCTGGAGGACGCCGTCGCGTTCATCGGCGTCGCCAAGTTCCCGGCGCGGGTCAAGTGCGCCCTGCTGGGCTGGTCGGCGTACAAGGACGCCGTCGCCCGCGCCCTCGCCACGAAGGAGACGAAGTGAGTGAGAACGCACCGCAGATCCGCACGGCACTGGACGACGACGAGATCCGGCCGTCCGACCTGGTGAGGGACGCGCTGCCCGGCCAGCCGGGCGCGCTGCTGGTGCCCAGCCAGGAGGACATCGTCGAGGCGCTGCGCGAGGTCGTCGACCCCGAGCTCGGCGTCAACGTCGTCGACCTCGGGATGGTCGCCGACATCCTGATCGACGACGAGGCCAACGTGGTCGTGGACATGGTCCCGACCTCGCCGACGTGCCCGATGACCGACCGGCTGGAGTACTCCGCCGAGCTGGCCACCGAGGGCATGGTGAACTCCCTGACCATCAACTGGCTCTGGCTCGAGGTCTGGACGCCCGCGCGCCTGACCGAGGACGGCCGCGAGCAGCTGCGCGCCTTCGGCCTGAACATCTGACGCGGAACGGGCGTCCCCCTCGGCGTCCGGCCGTCGCTACACTCCGGGTGTCGGCCCGGGTTTCGCCCACGGCCTCGACCGCGGAGGAGTCATGGACAAGCACCTCTACTTCTCGTTGATCCCCGAGGCGCTCATCGCGTCGCAGCTGCCCCCGGAGAAGTTCGGGCAGTACTACGCGACCGGCTACGGCTACAAGTCCAAGGGTGAGGCGCTCTTCATCGAACTCGACCCGACGTTCCGGGACGACTTCTTCGCCATCGACGAGGCCTGGGCCAAGTGCGAGGTGCACCCGGACGGGCGTCCGAAGAACTCGGTCTACGTGGCCACCTACCGGGTGCTGGAGCACGTGCCGGTGAGCGCGCTGGGCAAGCTGTACGTGACCACCGCCTACGGGGCGACGCTCGACCTCGCCCAGGGTGAGGGGGTGCCGACGCCCGAGCCGGGGCTGCACCTGTACAAGGAACTGGCCCCCGTCGACAGCCTGGTGGTCAGTTCGGAGGGCCCGCGCGGGTTCTACGAGAGCATCACGGTGTCGCCGACCAAGTTCGTGCGGTTCCCGGGGCTGTTCTTCGTGGAGCTCGACCTGGGGCCGCTGGCGTCCGACCCGGACGCTCCCGAGGGACGCGACCTGCCCTACGACAACATCCACCACCTGCGCGAGGCGCTGCACGAGGTGTCGGGCCCCGACAAGATCACCAAGATGGTCGAGCGCGTGCAGTCGCCCGAGTTCGCCTACCGGATGGTCAAGGTCGGCAGCGGGTTCTACTACGGCAACGGACGCGACCTCGTCTGCTACCCGATGCCGTCGCACGAGCAGCTGCGCCAGCAGCATCCGCTGTGGTGGCGCTCGGCCAACAAGTGAGTTGACTAGGCCGGCACCGTCTCGTCGTCGGCCGAGAGCCCCCCGGTGCGGACGGCGCGCAGGCGGGCGTTGATCAGGGCGCCGAACGCCACGGCCGCCGCGACGCAGGCGACGGCGATGCGCACGGGATGCGAGGCGTCCGGGGCCTCGGACAGCACGATCGCGGTCGGCGCCACGAGCACCGACACGAGGTTCATCACCTTGATCAGCGGGTTGATGGCGGGGCCGGCGGTGTCCTTGAACGGGTCGCCGACGGTGTCGCCGATGACGGACGCCTCGTGCGCGCGCGAGTTCTTGCCGCCGTAGCGGCCCTCCTCGACGATCTTCTTGGCGTTGTCCCAGGCGCCGCCGGAGTTCGACAGCAGGACGGCCATGAGGACGCCGGCGGCGATGGTGCCGGCGAGGAAGCCGGCCAGCGGGCCGACGCCGAGGCCGAAGCCGACCGCGATCGGCGCCGACACGGCCAGCAGCCCCGGCGTGGCCAGCTCGCGCAGGGACGCCTTCGTGCAGATGTCGACGACGCGGCCGTACTCGGGGCGTCCCTCACCGGTCATGATGCCGGGGATCTCGCGGAACTGACGGCGTACCTCGAACACGATCGTGCTCGCCGTGCGGGTCACCGAGTCGATGCACAGGTTGGCGAACAGGAAGACCGTGGCCGCGCCGAGGATCGTGCCGATGAGGGTCATCGGCGACACGATCTCGTAGTCGGCCATCGCCTGGACGAGCGCGCCCGTGACGGTGCCGGCGCCGATCGAGTCGCGTCCGGTGGTGACGGCGTCGTTATAGGCGCCGAACAGGGCCGTTGCGGCCAGCACCGCGGTCGCGATCGCGATGCCCTTGGTGATGGCCTTGGTGGTGTTGCCGACGGCGTCCAGGTCGGTGAGGACCAGCGCGGCCTCCAGCGGCACCTCGCCGGACATCTCCGCGATGCCCTGGGCGTTGTCGGAGACGGGGCCGAAGGTGT
>DAIRTI010000152.1:0-6769 GCA_036803965.1 Propioniciclava sp. | reverse complement strand
TTCCGGTCGTCCTCACGACGGGACGCAGCTGGCACGCCACGCGTCCGGTCTTCGAGCAACTCGGGCTGCCCACGGGCCCCGCGGTTGCTTCCAACGGGGCGGTGACGGTCACGTTCCCCCCGACTCGACTCGAACAGGTGATCACGTTCGACCCGTCCGCGGTGATCGAGAGCGTGCTCCGCGAGCACCCGACCGCCGCGCTGGCGGCCGAAGTGGTGGGGCAGGGCTACCGGGTGACCAGGCGGTTCCCCGACGGCGACCTGACCGGCCACATCGAGCAGGTCAGCGTCGAGGACCTGGCCGGCAGCGACGTCACGCGGCTGGTCGTCCGCGACCCGGACGCCTCGGACGCCGAGTTCGTCCGGCTTGCCGAGCGCATCGGCCTGCACGGCGTGAGCTACTTCGTCGGCTGGAGCGCCTGGCTCGACATCGCGCCCCAAGGGGTCAACAAGGCCACCGCGCTGGCGGAGGTCGTCACTAGCCTCGGTTGCCGAGCGTCCGACGTCCTCGCGATCGGCGACGGCCGCAACGACGTCGAGATGCTCACCTGGGCCGGACGCGGCGTCGCCCTGGGCGACGGCTGTCCCGAGGCCCAGGCCGCGGCCGACCACGTCACGGCACCGTTCGCGGACGGCGGAACCGTCCAAGAGCTCGATCGCTGGTTCGGACGCCGAAGCGCCCGCTACAGCGTGGAACTCCCGCGCGAACTGGCGTCCTGACCCGAGCCGTCCTGACTGACGGCGTCCGAACTAGCCCGTCGGCATCGGGACGGCACCCGACCGGATCGCCGCGACGACCCCGCCGTCGACGAGCAGGTCGGTGCCGGTGACGAAGGACGCCTCGGGCGACAGCAGGAACGCCGCGGCGGCCGCGATGTCGCTCGGGGTGCCGAGCCGCTTGGTGGCCGAGCTCTCGACCATCGTGCGCATCAGCGCGCCCGAGGCGCCGGCCAACTCCTGCTGGCCCATCGCCGTGGAGATGACGCCCGGGCTGACGCTGTTCACCCGCGCGCCGCGGGCGGCCCACGTCAGGCTGGCCGCCTCGACCCGCACCTGGTTGCCGCGCTTGGCGATGCCGTAGGCGGCCCCCGGGTCGGGGACGGCGCCCGGCTGCAGGAACGGCAGGCCAAGCAGCTGGTCGGCCGGCGTCAGAGCCAGCGCCGACTCCATCTCGGCCGGGAACCGGCCCTGGGCCATCGTGCCCGCCATGGACGCGATCACCACGCCGGCGCCGCCGCGCGCCACGACGCGACCGAAGGCGTCCAGGGTGAGGGCGACGCCGAGCAGGTCGACTTTCAGGATGGCGTCCACGGACGCCTGCACCGGCGAAAGGCCGGCGGTGTGGATGACCTGCCGCACGTGCCCGAGTTCGGTCGAGGCGTCCGCGAGCGCCTGGACGGAGGCCGCGTCCGACACGTCGACCTGCTGCGTCGTCACTTCGAAGCCGTCGTCGCGCAGCCCGGCGGCGACCTTCTCGAGGGTAAGCCTGGACGCAGGAGGCGTCCGATGAACAAGGTGTCTTCGATGCGGTGCGGGTCCTACGACCCCGACCTGGTCTGCGGCGCGGTGGCCGAGGCGCTCGATCTCATCGGCTGCGCGCTGCCGAGCCGCGGGACCGTCCTGATCAAGCCGAACGTCATGTCGCAGAACCGGCCCGAGCAGCACACGGTGACCCACCACGCGGTCGTCGCCGCCCTGTGCCGTCTGCTGGCCGACAACGGTTGCCGCGTCCAGATCGGCGACTCGGAGGCGTTCTTCGAGCGTGGCCTGACCCGCAAGGCCTTCGCGACGACCCGGCTGCAGCAGGTCGCGTCCCACTACGGGGCGAGCCTGGTCGCGTTCGAGGAGGAGCCGCTCGTGGAGTGCCCTACCGGCCTGGACTGGCTGCCGCGGCTCTACCTGCCCAGGGCCGTCCTGGACGCCGACGCCGTCATCAACGCGCCGAAGCTGAAGTCGCACTCGGGCCTGCGGCTGTCGGGGGCTCTGAAGAACATGTTCGGGTGCGTCCCGGGCGGCTACAAACAGCGGATCCACCGGTGGGCGTCCAACGACTTCGACCTCTCGGACGCCATCCTGGCGATCCACCGGATCGTCCGGCCGGCGCTGTCGGTCATGGACGCCGTGGTCGCCCTCGACGGAGGTCCGGCGGCGATCGGGCGTCCGCTCGAGGTCGGGCGGATCCTCGCGGCCTCCAATGCCGCCGCGCTCGACGTGGTGGCGTGCCGCATCCTCGGCTACGACCCGTCCGAGGTGTCGACGCTGGAGCGGGCGAGGGCGTCCGGGATGATCGCCGACTTCGGCGACGTCGAGCTGCTGGGCAGCGTCGAGCGGCGGCCGTTCAAGCGCCTGGTGCGCGGGCCGATCGCGACCGCCAAGGGCCCGGACGGGTTCTTCGTCACCGCGACCTATGTCGACGTCCGGGTGAGCCGCGCGTGCAACGGCTGCGGTGAGTGCGTCGGCGCCTGCCCCGTCGGGGCCATCGCGGACGCCGTGGGTCGCGTCGCCGTCGACCGGCAGCTCTGCCTGAACTGCTACCACTGCCTCTCGGTCTGCCCCGAAGGCGCCCTGCGCATCGACGCCTCCGCGCTCAACAATGTGGTTCGCGGCGTCCGGACGCTGACCGGCATCTGACGCCCGGGGCGTCCACGATTCTCGGACGCCGTGGCTACTCGGTCGGCGTTGCGGACGCCGACGCGGAGGTGCTCGCCGTCGCGCTCTTGGTCGGCGTGGCCGTCTTCGTCGTCTTGGACGTCGTCGGCGTCGCCGTGGCCTCCTCGGACTCATCCTCCGTCGGTGTGGTGGTCGGCGAGGTCGTGGCGCTGGCCGTCGTGCTCGGCGAGGCGGTCGTCGTGGTCGGGGACGCCGTCGTCGGGGTTGCGGTGGTGGACTCCGTCGGTGCTGGGGTCGGAGTCGGCGTCGCCGATGCGGAGGGCGTAGGGCTGGGCGTCGCGGAGTCGGTAGCCGTCGGCGTGGGCGTCGGTGTGGGGGTCGGCGTGGGCGTCGGAGTCGCCAGGACGATCGGATCGGTCACCGTCTGGCCGTCGGTGCTGGCCGGGTAGCGCGTCAGGATCGGCCCGCCGGGGCGGTGCCCCAGGTTGCGGACGGTGCCGAACTTCACGTCGCTCTGCCAGATCGAGTCGAGGACGACGCCCACGGTTGGGTTGCGGGCCTCGACGATGAGCCCCCCACCCACGTAGATGGCGACGTGGTAGATGAACCCGTCGGAGGCGCGGGGGAAGAACACCAGGTCGCCGGGCTGGGCCTGGTCGCGGGTGATCTGGTTCACCGCGTGGTACTGCTCCTCGGCCGTCCGGGGCAGCAGAATGCCGAACTGCGCGTATGAGTACTGCACCAGCCCCGAGCAGTCGAAGCCCGCCGGGGTCGTGCCGCCCCACACGTAGGGATGCCCCACGAAGCCGCGTGCGAACTGCAGAATGCCGGCGAGGCGCGCCATCATCGCCGCGTCGGGGATGTCCGTCCGGAAGGGGTCGGAGCTGGCGATGCCGAGGGTGACCGGGGACAGGGGGTCGCTGGGCTCCGTCGGCAGCGGGATGGGCGCGGTGTCGGTCGAGACCTGGACGCCGGCCAGCGCCGCGGCGCCGGAGGCGCCCGACCCGCCGAGCAGGGCCGACAACGAGGTGTCGTTCGTGTACGACTGGGACAGCGGATAGGTCGAGCTCGCAACGGCTTCGGCCTGGATCGCGCGACCTGGGGTCAGGACCGATGCGGCGATCAGGCAAACACTGACGGCTCCCCCGATCGCGGCAAGGCCGCGTCGCCGTGGGTGCATGAACTTCCCCCTCGAAATGGCCGAACTTGTGGGTGGGGCCGCGATCACTGTACGTCGGCCCAGCCCGGATTGAAAGGGGTAGTCCCTGTGTGATTCATAGGCCGACCCGGGGTGTCACGATGCGGACGGCGCACGGGGGTGATTCTGCAAGGCCGGCGCCGAGCCGAACGCGAGGGCTCGTCCCTGACCCAAGCCGCATGATCCCTGGTGATCGGAAGTGATTCATATGAGGCTGATTCGAGCAGGACCAGCTATTCTGCTGCGTAGTTCGTTCCCGGCCACCGGCCGGGTCGATGCCCTGGTTCCCGCCGCGGAGGGGAGGTGACGTGAGCCGTCAGGAACGCCTTTCCACGCTGGCCGACTTCGTCGTCGAGAACGGGGCCGTCCGGGTGGAGGACGTCGTCCGCGAACTCGGAATCTCGCCCGCCACCGCCCGCCGCGACCTGGACGCCCTCGCCGAGCAGCAACTGATCATCCGCACGCGCGGGGGGGCGTCCGCGAACCCCAGCACGGGCGAGGTGCCGCTGCGCTACCGCACGGTGCGCCGGCCCGAGCAGAAGGCGGCGATCGCGAAGGCTGCGATGGCCCTGGTGGGGCCCGGCGACGTGGTCGGCTTCAACGGCGGCACGACGACCACCGCGGCGGCCCACGAGCTCGCGATCAAGATCTCCCGCGATCCCGAGTTCGGACGCCGTCCCGTCACCGTCGTCACCAACGCGGTCAACATCGCCAATGACCTGACGATCCGTCCTCAGGCGCGGGTCGTCGTCACCGGCGGCGTGGCGCGCACCCGGTCGTACGAGCTGGTGGGCCCGCTGGCCGGTGCGATCCTGCCGTCGATCCGCATCGACACCCTGTTCCTCGGCGTCCAGGCCCTCGACCCCGGCTCCGGCATCTTCACGCACACCGAGGACGAGGCCGCCATCAACGCCGCCCTCGTCCGGGCGTCCCGACGCACGATCGTCCTGGCCGACTCGTCCAAGCTCGGCGCCAGCGCCTTCGCCCGCATCTGCGCCCCCGGCGACCTGCACGCCCTGATCACCGACTCCGGCGCCGAGCAGGCCGAACTCGACCGGCTGCGCGCCCAGGGCGTCCAGGTGATCGTCGCCTGAGACCGGTCGGGCGGCGCTCAGTTTCGCGTGCCTCTGCTCACTGCTCGGCCCCGAGCCCGTAGTGAGCGGCGACGGAGGCCACCACGGCGTCCGCCTCGCCGGCGCTCGGCATCTCGGCGAAGACGCGCAGCACCGGTTCCGTGCCCGAGAAGCGGATCGTTACCCACCCCCCGTTGCCGAAGTAGACCTTGCACCCGTCGGCCCAGGCGACGCGCTCCACCCCCGAGAACGCGGGCAGGTCGTGCTCGGCGAACACCCGGCGCTCCAACTCGGCCCGACGCTCGGGCGTGAACCCGTAGGACGCCTCGACCATCACCAGCTCGCCGTACCGCTCGACCAGGTCGGCGTACAGCTGCGAGAGCTTCTTCCCGGACGCCGCGACCATCTCGACCAGCAGCGAGCCGGCGTAGATGCCGTCCTTGCCGGCGATGTGGCCGCGCACGGTCAGGCCGCCCGAGGACTCGCCGCCGATGACGGCGTCCGTCTCGGCCATCTTCGCCGAGATCCACTTGAACCCGACCGGCACCTCGTAGCAGCGCTCCCCGTGGGCCTCGGCGACGCGGTCGAGCAGGTGGGTGGTCGACATGTTGCGCACCGCCGGACCCTTCCAGCCCTTCTTGGTCAGCAGGTAGTCGTACAGCAGCACCAGCACCTGGTTCGGGCTGAGGTAGGCCCCGGCGTCGTCGATGATGCCGAGCCGGTCGGCGTCCCCGTCGGTGGCGATGCCGAGGTCGGCGTGCCGCTCGAGCACCGCGTGCCGCAGGGGCTCCAGAGAGCCCTGAGTCGGGGACGGCATCCGCCCCCCGAACAGCGCGTCGTGCCGGTCGTTGATCACGTCGACCGAGCAGCGCGCGGTCATCAGCACGGTCTGCAGGCACGTCTGCGCGACGCCGAACATCGGGTCGAGCACGACCGACAGATGCGCATGCCGGATCGTGTCGACGTCGAGCTTGGCCAGGATCGAGTCGATGTACCAGTTCAGCGACGTCTGCACGGTGACGAGCGGCGACGTCCTCGCGTCGGCCGGGGAGACCGACCGCACGTCGGCGTCCGTCAGCGTGTTGATGTGGGCGGCGAGGGCGTCGGTGACGGACGCCTCGGCATCCCTGCCGCCCTCGGTGAACACCTTGATGCCGTTGTAGAGCGCGGGGTTGTGGGACGCCGTGACGGCGATCCCGTAGGCGCAGCCCTTGTTGCGGACCGTCCACATGAACATCGGCGTCGGCGCCGGCCGCCCGATCAGCGTCACCGGGACGCCGTTGCCCACGAACACCTCGACCGCCCACCAGGCCGCCACGTCGCTCAGGAAGCGCCGGTCGTAGCCGACGACCACGCCGCGCCCGGTCACCCCCTCGGACGCCATCCGGTCGGCCAGGCCCTGCACGAGCAGCCGGACGTTCGCCCGGGTGAAGCCGTCGCCGATGATCTCCCGCCAGCCGCCGGTGCCGAACGCGATCATGTGCGCCTCAGTTCTCCTTCGAGTTCTACGTCGACTACTTCACCGAGCCGGCGGTGAGCCCGCCGACCAGGTGCTTCTCGATGAGCGTGAACAGGATCGCCACCGGAACGACCGCGATCGTCGCGGCGGCGAACAGCTGGTCCCAGTGCTGGACGTAGCCTGTCACGTAGGCGCGCATGCCGACCGTGAGCGGCTTCTTGTCGTCGTCGATCATCAGCGTCAGCGCGACCACGTACTCGTTCCAGGCCGCGATGAACGTGAAGATGATCGCCGTCACGGCGCCGGGGGCTGTCAGCGGCAGCATGACCGACCACAGCGTGCGGAGGCGTCCGGCGCCGTCGAGCTCGGCGGCCTCCTCGACCTCGCGCGGGATCGACGAGAAGAACCCGTTCAGGATCCAGATCGCGAA
>DAIRTI010000151.1:0-6905 GCA_036803965.1 Propioniciclava sp. | reverse complement strand
TCAACATCTTCGGCGGGTTCCTGGTGTCGTTCCGCATGCTCGGCATGTTCAAGAGGGAGGCATGAGCATGGTGCTCCATCTGGTCCAAGGGCTCTACATCGTCGCCGGGGTGCTGTTCATCCTGTCCCTGGCCGGCCTCTCGAAGCAGACCACGGCACGCCTGGGCAACATCGCCGGCATGATCGGCATGGTCCTCGCGCTCACGGCCACGATCATCCACTCGCTGTTCATGTCCGCCACCGAGCCCGATCGCCAGCCCGTCGCGGTGACCCTGCTGCTCATCCTGATCGTGCTGGCTATCGGCGCCGCGATCGGCACCCCGATCGCCCGCAAGGTCGAGATGACCCAGATGCCCGAGCTGATTGCGGCGTTCCACTCCTTCGTGGGTATGGCCGCCGTCCTGGTCGGCTTCAACTCCTTCGCCGCCCCCGACAGCGGCACCGGCGGCGCCGTGCACCTGGTCGAGGTGGCCCTCGGCGTCCTCATCGGCGCCTACACGTTCACCGGATCGGTCATCGCCTACCTCAAGCTGTCGGCCAAGATGAAGTCGCAGCCGCTGACCCTGCCCGGACGCAACATGCTCAACCTCGCGGCGTTCTCGATCTTCTTCATCCTGATGATCGTGTTCGTCATCGTCGGCGAGCACGACCCCGTCACCGGCTGGGTGCTGATCATCTTGATCGCCCTGATCGGCTTCGCCCTCGGCTTCCACATGGTCGCCGCCATCGGCGGCGGCGACATGCCGGTCGTCGTGTCGATGCTGAACTCGTACTCGGGCTGGGCCGCGGCCGCCGCCGGCTTCATGCTCAACAACAACCTGCTGATCATCACCGGCTCGCTGGTGGGCTCCTCGGGTGCGATCCTCTCCTACATCATGTGCCGCGCGATGAACCGCTCGTTCATCTCGGTCATCCTCGGCGGCTTCGGCGCCGAGGGCGGCACCGTGCAGGCCGTCGCCGCCGAGTACGGCGAGCACCGCGAGATCGACGCGGCCACCGCCGCCGACATGCTCTGGAACGCCAAGTCGGTCATCATCACGCCCGGCTACGGCATGGCCGTGGCCAAGGCGCAGTACCCGGTCGCCGACCTGACGTCCACGCTGCGCGCCCACGGCGTCAACGTGCGGTTCGGCGTCCACCCGGTCGCCGGACGCCTGCCCGGCCACATGAACGTGCTGCTCGCCGAGGCGAACGTCCCCTACGACATCGTCCTCGAGATGGACGAGATCAACGACGACTTCCCCGACACCGACGTGGTGCTGGTCATCGGCGCCAACGACACAGTCAACCCGGCGGCGCTGGACGATCCGAGCAGCCCGATCGCCGGCATGCCCGTCCTCGAGGTGTGGAAGGCCGACCAGGTCATCGTGTTCAAGCGTTCGATGGCCACCGGCTACGCCGGCGTCCAGAACCCGCTGTTCTTCAAGGAGAACACGGCCATGCTGTTCGGGGACGCCAAGGACGCGGTCACGAACATCATCTCCGCGCTCCACGCGGGCGTGTAGCGGCCTCCTCAGCGCCGCCAGGGCCCGCCTCGCCGACTCCGGCAGGGCGGGCCCTGGCGTCTTCCGGACGACACGATGCGGGCTCGCGCGTGGGCGTCCAGGCACGAACGATCCAGGCGGCGAAACGCCTCCCGACTGGCAAGACCGTGATTTGGCCCGGGCCACCGGACCGGCAAGACTGGACGCGAACCGTCCGCGAACCCGAGAGAGGGCAACGATGAGCGATCAGCCCGTCGAGGTGCGTCAGTGCACCCCCGCCGACCTGCCGCTGCTGCAGGCGCGGGAGGTCCGTCCGGGCTCGCAGTTCGCCGAGCGCAACCTGGCCCTCGCCGAGGGCGGCGACTACTTCTTCGTGGGCGCCTTCACCTCCGGCGACGTGATGGGCTACGTCGTCCTCGACTGCCGGGACGAGGCCGAACTGCGGCCCGAGATGAAGGGCCTGTGGGTCTACCCCGAGTACCGCCGGCAGGGCCTCGGCGTCCGCCTCACCCGGTTCATCGAGGGGATCGCCGCCGAGCAGGGCTTCGACGCCGTGCAGCTCAGCGTCGACCCCGAGAACCCGGCCGCGATCCCGATGTACATCGGGCTCGACTACACGCCCACGGGCGATCACCGGGCCGTCGTCGACGACGAGGGCGCCGAGCAGCACGAGGCGATCTACCGCAAGTCGCTGCGCATCACCCGCTGAACGGGCCGTCCCCGACCGGGCCGTCGGCGACGGCTACCGCGGCGAGTTGGCGGGCGTCCGCGCCCCAGCTGAGCTGGATCGCGAACTCCGAACCGGTGTCCGCCGCTGCCGTCAGCAGGACCCGTTCCTGCAGGGACGCCACCGCCACCGTCCCCAGGTCGCCGGGACGCGGCGAGCGGGCCAGGATCGCGCTTCCGTCGGCGAACACCAGGACGCCCTGGCCGCGGATGCCCGGCACCGGCCGGACCTCCCTCAGCGGCACGCCGCGCTTGTGCAGGGTGTCGAGCAGGACCCACAGACTGGCCGCCACCGCTCGGTGGTGCTCGCGCGCCAGCTCGCGCGCGATCCGGTCGAGTTCGGCGGCGTCGCCTGGATCGACGGGCAGGGGGGCGCGCCGGGGTGCGTCGCGTACCGCGCGCACCGCCAGCACCACGACGATCACGGGTAGGACGACCGCCAGCACGATCGCGAGCACCCCGACGTCCACGCGCACATTGTGCGACGCGGGTCGCGATTTCGGGAGGGGTCAGCTGGGCTCGGGCACCCCGAGGATCGCCCGGCAGCGGATCACGTCGTCGTCCATCTGCCTGATGAGCCCGTCGACGCCGTCGAACCGCACCTGGCCGCGCAGGTGCTCCACGAAGTCGACGGCCAGCGTCGCGCCGTACAGCTCGAGATCGGTGCGGTCGAGCACATAGGACTCCACCCGCCGGTCGATCCCGTCGAAGGTCGGGTTGGTGCCCACCGAGACCGCGGCCGGCCACCGTTCGGCCTCCGCGTCGGGCGCCAGGGGGACGCCGTGGGCGTCCAGGCCGTCGAGGCGCGTGACCCAGCCGGCGTAGACGCCGTCGGCGGGGCAGGCCAGGTGCGGCGGGACGGGCAGGTTGGCGGTCGGGAAGCCCAGTTGGCGTCCGCGGCGGTCGCCACGCGCCACGACACCGGTGAACCGGAAGGGGCGCGCCAGGTGCTCGGCGGCGCGGGCGACGTCGCCGTCGGCGAGCGCCTCGCGGATGCGCGTCGAGCAGGTCTCCTCGTCGCCGAGCCCGACCAGGCGCAGGGCCGTGACCTCGAAGCGTCCGGCGCCGAGGGCGCGCAGCGTCTCGACGTTGCCGGCAGCGCCGTGCCCGAACCGGAAGTTCTCGCCCACGACCACGCGGCGCGGGTGCAGCGGCTCGATGATGTCGGAGATGAAGCGCTCGGGCGTCCAGGTCGCGAACTCGGGCGTGAAGCGGATGACGCTCACCTCGTCGGCGCCGGCCTCCTCGAGCAGCTCGACGCGCTCCTCCAGCCGGGTCAGCAGCATGGGCCCCTTGCCGGGCCCGCGGATCACCGACAGCGGGTGCGGCCAGAACGTCACGACGACGAGACGGGCGTCCGGTTCGAGGCGCCGCGCCTCCGCCAGCACCTCGCGGTGTCCGGGGTGGACGCCGTCGAAGTTGCCGATCACGACGACTGTCTGGGTCACGCTCTCCTCGTTTCCGTCCGCCGCAGGCCGCTGAGAACCCTACACCCGGGCCCGCAACGCCCTACGACGGGCTCAGCACCGCCACCGGGACGCTGCCCGGGCCGCCCGGCCTGTAGAGGGCCAGGAGGCGTCCTTCGTGCAACAGGGCCGTGGGATCCGCGGGAACCTCGAGCGCGAGCGGACGCCCGTACCCGACGTCGCGGGCCGCCGCAGCGTCCACCTCGATCCAGGGCAGGCAGCGGCGGGCGACCTCGGCCAGGGGGAGCAGGGGCGGCGGCGTCCACTCCCCCGCCTCAGGGTCGTGCGGGGCGGCGTCCCAGGTGGCGTCGGCGACCGCGAACGGGCCGACGCTCGTCCGGCGCAGGGCCGTGAGGTGGCCACCGGCGCCCAGGGCGGCACCGAGGTCGCGGGCCAGCGCGCGGACGTAGGTGCCGGAGGTGCAGTCGATGACGGCGTCCACGTCGACGACCTCGACGCCGCCCGCCAGGCAGCCGCGCACGCCGGTTACGTCGAAGCGCGACACCGTGACCGGACGCCCCGCGAGCTCGACCTGCTCGCCGCGTCGGACGCGCGCGTAGGACCGCTGGCCGCCGACCTTGATCGCGGAGACCGCCGACGGCACCTGGACGATGTCTCCGGTCAGCTCGGCGACCGCGCGTTCGATGCGCTCGCGCGTGAGTCCGGACGCCCCTGGTGCGGCCGTGACCTCGCCCTCGGCGTCGTCGGTGACCGTGGAGAGGCCGAGCCGGATGGTCGTCTCATAGGACTTGTCGGCCAGGGCCAGGTGGCCGAGCAGCCGTGTCCCCGAGCCGACGCCCAGCAGCAGGACGCCGGTGGCCATCGGGTCGAGCGTGCCGGCGTGGCCGACCTTCTTCGTGCCCAGCGCGCGGCGCGCCCGGGCGACGGCCTGGTGGGAGGTGATACCCGCCGGCTTGTCGACGACGAGCAGCCCCGAGGGCTCGGGCCTCGCGGCACCGCCGAGTGGGTCCGGCGTCACGCGTCCTGCTCGCCGGCGTCGCTGTCGCCGGCCGGGGCGTCCTCGTCGTCCTCGCGGGGCTTCTTGTACGGGTCGGCCTCGCCGGCGAACGCGGCGCCCTCGGCGCGGGCCGCCACTTCGGCGTCGATCCCGCGCGCCTTGGCCAGGACGGCCTCGATCTCGGCGGCGGTCTCGGGGACGGCGTCCAGGACGAACGCGATGCTCGGGGTGAACTTCATGCCGAGCTGCTTGCCGACGGCCGACCTGATCTGGCCGCGGCCCGCCTCGAGCGCGGCTGCCGTGTCGGCCCGCTCGGCCTCGCCGCCGAGGACGGTGTAGAAGATCGTGGCCTCGCGGCCGTCGCCGGTCATCCGCACGTCGGTGATCGTGACGAAGCCCAGCCGGGGATCCTTGAGCCGCCGTTCGAGGTAGGTAGCGACGATCTGCTTGATCTGTTCGCCGACTTTCACGAATCGCGAGTTCCCCATGAGGGCCTCCTCTTTCAGCGGATCACAAGGTCACCAGCCTACCCCGACAGGGTGGCGTCCGGCTCGGCGAGGAGCCGCCGGACGCCCGAGCGGACCACCATCAGCACCAGGATCAGCGCGGTGACCACGAAGAAGCCGCCGAGCTTCACGTAGTCGGCGAAGAAGAAGGCGATCAGTTCGAGCACGACGAACTTGCTGGCGATCAGCAGGGCCCACAGCAGCAGCCCCGCCAGCACCTTGCCGGCGGGCGTGGTCGCCGCCTTGAACCGGGCCTTCAGCCAGTCCTTGACCGCTACCACGCCCTCCAGGACGACCTTCAGCAGGATGGCCGTCAGCAACGACAGGGTGAAGGTCTCCGTGACCACCGCGGGGAAGTACTCGGCCGCGAGGTTGAGCACCACGACATAGGCGAAGACGTCGACCACGTCCGCCGGCGCTAGCAAACGGCGCCGGCGGGCAGTGGCTACGGCGGTCATCGGGACACCTTCCTCGGAGGAACGCTCAGTCGCGCGGCTTCTCCACCATCTCGTAGGTCTCGACGACGTCGCCCACGTGGATGTCGGAGTAGTTCGAGAGCGTCAGGCCGCACTCGTAGCCCTCGCGGACGTCGGTGACGTCGTCCTTCTCGCGCCGCAGGGACGCGATCGAGGTCTCGGCGACCACCACACCGTCGCGCACCAGGCGGGCCTTGGCGTTGCGGCGGATGTGGCCGTCCATGACGAGACAGCCGGCGATGTTGCCGAACTTGGAGCTGCGGAACACCTCGCGGATCTCCGCGGTGCCCATCGTCTTCTCCTCGAAGATCGGCTTGAGCATGCCCTTGAGCGCCGCCTCCACGTCGTCGATCGCCGCGTAGATGACCGAGTAGTAGCGGATGTCGACGCCCTCGGAGTCGGCGAGCTGCGTCGCCTTGCCTTGGGGCCGCACGTTGAAGCCGATGATGACCGCGTCGGACGCCGCCGCCAGCATGACGTTGGTCTCGGTGATGGCACCGACACCGCGGTCGATGACCCGCAGCGACACCTCCTCGTCGACCTCGATCCCCAGCAGGGCGTCCTCGAGGGCCTCGACGGCACCCGCGGAGTCGCCCTTCAGGATGAGGTTCAGCTCCTGCTTCTCGCCGGCCTCCAACTCCTG
This sequence comes from Propioniciclava sp., assembly GCA_036803965.1. Lineage (GTDB taxonomy): Bacteria > Actinomycetota > Actinomycetes > Propionibacteriales > Propionibacteriaceae > Propioniciclava. The sequence goes on along the minus strand of DAIRTI010000151.1, from coordinate 647 downwards.
GAACAGCTGCTCCAGGGTCTTGCGGCGGGTCGTCTTGGCGAGCATCGCGGCGCGCTGCAGGGCCTGGCGGCGATCGGCGATCTGGCGGGCCATCCGGTCGTCCTCGACGACCAGGAAGTTGTCGCCGGCGCCGGGCACCGAGGTCAGGCCGAGCACCTGGACGGGCATGGACGGGCCGGCGGCGTCCACCGTGTTGCCCTGGTCGTCGATCATCGCGCGGACGCGGCCGTGGGCCGAGCCGGCGACGATCGAGTCGCCCGTGTGCAGGGTGCCGCGGTGGACCAGGACGGTGGCGACGGGGCCGCGTCCCTTGTCGAGGTGCGCCTCGATGGCGACGCCCTCGGCGTCCATGTCGGGGTTGGCCCGCAGATCCAGCGACGCGTCGGCCGTCAGGACGATCGCCTCCAGCAGCTCCTGCAGGCCGACGCGGGTCACCGCGGAGACGTCGACGAACATCGCGTCGCCGCCATACTCCTCGGGGATCAGCCCGAACTCGGTCAGCTGCCCGCGGACCTTGGTCGGGTCGGCGGTCTCCTTGTCGATCTTGTTGACCGCCACCACGATCGGCACATCGGCCGCCTTGGCGTGGTTGAGCGCCTCGATCGTCTGCGGCATCACGCCGTCGTCGGCCGCCACCACCAGCACGG
>DAIRTI010000150.1:0-6933 GCA_036803965.1 Propioniciclava sp. | reverse complement strand
CTGGTCTTGGTCTGTCCGCACCATCACGCCCTGGTGGAGCCGCCCCGATTCTGGAACGGGCCACCACCCGACCGCTGGCAGGTCCGCATCAACGACCACGGACTCCCCGAAATCATCCCGCCCCGACGCCTCAACCCAGACGCGGACAACGTGTCACCGACCGAGCGAGAGCGTGCCCGCCGAGCCGGCGCTATGGCCCACGCACGCGCTCGCGTCCAGGCAGGACTGAGCATCACGATTGACGTCGAGACTGACGTGCCCTAACACAAGGCGAGCGCATCGGTCTGCGCGCCGACGACGCTCGACGGGTCGAGCGAGACTATGACCGAGCCCATCGAGCCACCGAGGCCGAAGTCGGTTCGGTGGCCGACCCTCAACGGGTCGGCATCCAGAACCCACCGATCTACGACCACGCGTCGAGGCGAGCGGGCGAAAGCGGCAGTGCGTTGAAGGCGCCGGACGACCTGGACAGCGTCCACCCCGATGACACCGACCGCTCGGATGCACGGCGTCAACCTGACCTGATTGCGCACGCGCTTGCATTCGGTCGCGGACCTCCGCCCAGTCTGTCGGTCCTGACTTTGCCGAACGGAAGGAGATGTGGCGGTGTCGGTCCGCCCGGGCGAGGGCACTGAGCCGCGAGCTTCGGTCAGATCTCGCGCGCCGGGGCGTCCACGCCCCTCGGTTCCTGCCTCGGAAGGGATCCGGCTGCGACCTAGCGGGAGAAGGCGATGAAGGGCTTGCTCACTCGGTGAAGCCCATGTGTCGGTAGGCCGTCCGGCGTTTCGAGAACTGCGCATTGAGGACAGGGACGGCGGCGTCCACGTAGTCGTGCACGACGACCTCAGTCTTGCCCGGATGGCGACGCAGGGCGCGTCCCACGGCCTGGATGAGCAGACCCGGGTACGAGATGGGCCCGACGAGGAAGACCGTGTCGATGATGGGGGCATCGAATCCCTCGCCCCCGTAGGGCACAGTCGTCATGACGAGCAGCGGGTCACCCGGCGAGGCGTCCGCGATCCTGTCCCTGATCGTGGCCAACGCTCTGGCGCCGGTACCGCCGCGCATGATCAGCGCTTCGGCGCCCGGGAGGAGGTCGGCGAGCGCGGTGAGGTGGTCTCGGCGGCGCGACAGGACCAGGCACTTCCGGCCCTGTGCGAGAGCGTCCGCGATGTCCCCCGCGATTTGGCGGTTGCGCTCCGGATCGCGGGCGAGCAGGCCGCCCAGCTGGGTGATCGCTCCGGGCGCGCTCAGGTCGAGATCGTCCGAGCGGAAGCCGGTCGGATGGACGCGCAGAACGCGACCCGGACCCTCGTAGGGGGTCACAAGGTCATCATCGCTGGGGAGCGTGTCCCGGATAACATGCCGGATCGGGCCGAGCTGCCAGTGGGTGACCGGTTCGAGTCCGTCCTTGCGTTCGGGCGTCGCAGTGAGCCCCAGCCACCACGCCGCGCCGATCTGGGCGACGACATTCTCGAACGATCCGGCCGCGAGATGATGGCATTCGTCGACGATGACCTGCCCATAGCCCCTCGTCAGCTCGTCAATGTCCGCAGCAGACAGCCGTGCCAGCGACTGCAGCAGCATGATGTCGACCTGCCCTCTGGTCTTGACGCGTCCACCGCCCAGCTGGCCCGTCTTGATGCCCAGCAAGGTGCGGATCTGCTCGCGCCATTGCGAGGCGAGTGCCGTCTTGTTGATCAGGACGAGCGTCGTGACCGCGCGTTCGGCGATGAGGGCGCAGGCCATCACGGTCTTGCCCGATCACGTTGGCGCGTGCAGGACGCCGTCGTCGTGGCCCAGCATGACGTCCACCGCTGCAGCCTGCCGGTCATCCAACTCGCCCAGGAAGGACACGTCGAGCTCGTCGCCCTGGTTGCGCCCGTCCTCGCAGGCCAACTCACTTCCCGCCCGGGAAATGAGGTCACCCGCCTGGTGACGCAACCCCCGCGGCAGGATCAGGTCACCGTTGAGAGCCACGTCGAAGCCCTGGATGAACCGCGGGATGTTCCACGTCGACCGCCGGGCGCGCTGCGCCTCGTAGAAGGCCGGATTGTGCATCGTGGCCGCATGCCGCAGCGCGGCCGACAACTCCGGCGTCAGATCCTCGTCACGGATCGTCAGCCTCGCCCCGAGCGTCGCCCGGACCTGGTCCGGCAGGGCGGGGTGGACCACGGTCGCCGGTGAGGCGTCCAGTCTGGTCACCTCGCGTCCGACGGCGACGCGCTCTCGGCCGGCCGCCGCTACCTGGCGCGGCGTCATCCGGTCGAGGCCGGACAGGTACTCCCACTGGTCGGGCCAGGGCTCCCACGTGGCCAGGTCCACGAACAGCGTGGTGTGGCGCTCGACACGTCGCTTGCCGTTGAGGGGCGCCGCGATCAGGTTCCCGACGCCCGACGACCCGACCGGGACTGTGTCCTGGTTCGGGAACAACCGGTCGTAGCTGGCCAGCGGCATCGATCCGCGCAACGCCATGGCCCGGTGGATGCAGGCGGTGCCCATGACTCGCGCGTCCGCCGCGGGGACGGGCGAGGTGAAGAACGTCCACACGTGCGCGCCCCTACCGGACTGGGAGATCTCCAGTCCGCAGGGCACGCCCAGCGAGGTGGCCGCCTTGACGTACGCGTGGGCGTCCAGCATCGCCTGCGGACCGTCGAAGTCCACCGCCAGCCACCAGCAGGTCGCGTCCGGCAGCAGCGGGTACAACCCGATGAACACCTCATTGTCAGATCGCAGATGCGCGTCGATGACCTGGGTTGTCAACGGCAAGGGCCGGCGATCCCACAGCGACGCCTTGGAGAACTGGTCGCGCACGACGGGCCTCCAGCCCTTGGTGCCCTTGCGCGCGTTCACCCAGTAGGACGCGTACACGTCGCGCCTTGCCGCGAACAGCCGCGCGTACAACGCCAGCTTGGCGCCTTCCGGCGACGAGTTGGTCACCAGGCCCGGGTCGGACGCCCCCAGCGTCGGTTGTTCGGTCGGCGGTTCCACCCCATCGGTCAGCCGGAGCAGGTTCCGCAACCGCTGGTTCTCCACGCGCAGAGCGGCCAACTGACGTTCGAGGTCAGCCCGCCGCTGCCCCTCCCGCGCCGAACCGAGATCCGGTGTCACGTCCGGTCGGCCCCCTTCGTCGCCACAGCGGGGTGGTGGGCGAGGGCGTCGAGCCGGTCCTCGTACTCACCGTGCGCGAGCCGGTCGCGCAACAACTCGTGCCAGGCCTTCAGATTCGCCATGCGCTCCTGCCAGCTCCAGTCGCGCCCGCGTCCCGGACGCCCCTGCTCACCCACGGCGTCCAGGGCCCTCAAATACTGGTCGGCGAACTGACCCCAGGCGTCCGGCGTCGACAGCATGCCGGCCAGGACCTCGGCGAGTGGTGCCTCCCGCTCGCTCACCCACCCCCAGCCCATGCGGCTCCAGCCCCACCGCGACTCCCAGCGCAGCAGTTGGCCCGCCGCGATCTCGTAGAAGGCGGCGGGGCCCTCCTCCCGCCGGACCGCCGACCACAGCACCGCCGCCGCATCTGAGACCACGAACCGGGCCGCCTCCACCGGATCCTCGGACCGGAAGTAGTCGTCCGACCGCATCTCGCAGGCCAGATCGATCAGCGTCGCCATCGCGGACGCCGCGGGCGCGATTTCGTCCCCCGCGAGTGCCAGGGTGGTCGCCTTCGCCAGACGCTGGAAGGTGAACCGCCACCGTGTCCGCTCCTTCGACGAGACGCTCCGGTTTCCGCGCAGGTAGGACCCGCTCCGCGCCAGGTCCGCGAACTCGGTGACCTCGCTCAGCAAGGCGCCGGCATCGACGCCCGCATCACTGGCCTTCAGGGCGGCCGACGGCGGGTCGATCACGGCCATGATCCGCTCCCGGACGGACGCCGACCCGCGCCAGTACAAGGTCCACAACGCCTTCCTCAGGCCGGCCTCATCCAGGTCCGCCAGGGCCGCATAGAACTGCTCTCGGTTCAGTCGGTCGGCCGCCACACGCGGGACGCTATCAGCGGATCTACGGGCCGACAGAGCACTGTCCCGGAGACCTCACCGGACAAGTCGGCCGCCTCGATCAGGTGGTCCGACCATCGGCCAATTGCTGCAGCACAACCGATGAACTCCCCGGCCGTCCGGAGGACAACCGGCCAACACCATCACGCGAGCGGGTGCCTCCTGGCGAACGCGTGCTGCGCCTCGAACACGGGCGCCAGGCACTCGTAGGCCTCGGCCTCCAACTCCCCCAATTCGGTGTAGACCGCGTGCGCCGCGGGGTCCGGCTCGGTCACCGGACCACGGGTGGCCAAGGAACGGGCGGCGTCCTCGACCGAGGCGAACTCGCCCGTCGCTGCCATGGCCATCGCCGCGGCGCCCATGGCGGACGCCTCCTCGACCAGGCTTTCGACCAACGGCAACCCGGCGGCGTCCGCCATGATCCGCCGCCACAAGGGAGAACGCCGTCCACCGCCGACGACCGTGACCTCCCGCAGCGGCACGCCGGTCGCGGACTCCAGCCCGGCCAGGTTGCGCGCCATGGCGATGCTGATGCCCTCCAGCGTCGAGCGGTACAGGGCCGCACGATCGTGCGCGCCGGCCAGGCCGACGTAGGCCCCGCGCGCCAGCGGATTCCAGTACGGGCTCTGCGCCGCGTTCCAGTAAGGCAGCGTGATCAGTCCGCCACACCCGGCCACCACGCGCGCGGCGGCCGCCTCCAACAACTCATCCGGACGCCCGGCCAACACCGGATCCCCCAGCCGCTCCCGGAACCAGCCCGCCAGGTACGCCCCCGAGTTCTGCACGATCTCCAGCACGTACTGCCCAGGCAGGCCGGCGGCGTCCGTCCGGAAGACACTCCCCCACCGGTACGCACGTGAGTGGACGCCCGCCACCAGCGCCGTCCCCATGTTGAGGTAGGCCTCGCCGGGCCCGGTCGCGCCAACACCCAGCGCGGCTGCCTGACCGTCGCCACACGCCGCCACCAGCTGCACCTCCTGGGCGAGCCCCCAGCCGCGGCTGATCTCCGTACGGATCGTCCCGAGTTCGGACGCCGCCGGCGCGAGCTCCGGCAGCTGGTCGCGTCGCAGGCCGCAGGCCGCCACCATGGCGTCCGACCAGTCGAGTCGCGCCATGTCGAACAGCCCCAGACTGTCGGCGGTCGCGGCCGAGTCGAGCCAGCGACCGGTGAGCGCGTGCACGAGGTAGGCGTGGACGCCGACCACCCTGCGCGCCCGGGCCAACACCTCCGGCTCGTGCTCGGCCAGCCAGGCGATCTTGTACGCCGACGGCGTCACGTCGGGCTGGAAGCCGGTCAGGCGGTGCACCTCCGCCGTTCCGAGCCGGCGGACCTGCTCCGCGGCACGGCCGTCGAGCCAGAGAATCGCGGGACGCAGCGACCGACCGGCCTCGTCGACGAGCGCGAACGACTGCCTCTGCACGGTCGCGCAGAGGTGCGTGACGCGTTCTCGGTCCTCGGGAGACAACAGCGCCAGGGCCCCGGCCACGGCGGCGTCCGTGCTGCGCCACCAGTCGCGGGGGTCCTGCTCATAGAAGTCGGCGCGCGGCGTCGAGGTGCCCAATTCGGCCTTGGCCTGCGCGACGACCGCACCCTCGGCGTCCACCACGATCGCCTTGGTGCTGGTCGTCGAGCAGTCGACGCCGACCACGAGCGGGGACGTCATCGCGGCCACCTCCTTCGCGTTACCAGATCCGCGTGCGCTGCTCGCCCGAGGCGAGACCCGCGAGCGGGCCCGCCGGCCAGGTGTTGGCCGCGTCCTTGGCGAAGCCCACCAGATCGACGGCCATGCTGGCAACGCTGCCGTCGCGCTCCTCGAAGTCCGCACCGACGAGCCGCACGGGCGGCAGGTCGGCCCCGGTCACGACCCCGAGTCGGACGCCGTCGAAGGCCTCGGGCAGCCGCGTCCGCAGGTAGACCGCGCCGCCCTCGTCGCGCACCTCGAAGCCCACGGACGCCGCGTCGAGCAGCGTCGCCGAGTCCTCCCCCGAGTACGGCGAAGCGCCACCGTAGACGTTGTCGCGGATGTAGACGGGCTGCGGCACCCCGGCGAACCGCTCGTGATCGCCCAGGGTCGGGTCGCCGACGGCGCTGACGTACTCCTCCAGCGAGGCCGGGTGGTCGTCGTACCCGGCGGTCCCGTAGCCGACCGCCTGCTCCGGACGCCTCGTCGGGCCGTACGCCCGGGAGACATCGCCGCTGAGGAAGATGTTCCCCACGAACCGGTCGTCCCCGCCCAACACCGCCGCGTACCCGGCCACCTGCGTGCTGTGCGGCACGTGGTACGGAGTGGGCCGGTCGATCACCGGCTCGGCCGACACCGTGCCGCCGATCAGGTTATGCACGAACGCGCCGCCCTGGCTGAACAGCTCCAGGGACGCCGGCGACGCCAACACGTTGTGCTCGACCAGGTAGGGGCCGTGGCTCACCTCGACGAACAGGTCGCGGCAGTTCCGGTAGTAGATATTGCGGGACACCCGGGTGCCTTGTGTTTCCCAGTCGAGCCAGGTGCCCAGCGAGCAGTCGTGGATCCTGTTGTGCCGGATCACGACGTCGATCGCCGCGTGCAGCTTGATGCCCGCGATCTCGTAGCCGTAGAACTCGCGCTTGAGCGCGATGTTGTAGATGTGGTTGTCCTCGATCGTGGAGAACACCGCGCCGAGGTGCCCGACGATCCCGTTCTGCCCGCAGTCGAAGATGGTGTTGCCCCGCACCACGTGCGAGCCGACGTGTTCGGCGTCCCACCCGATCTGCCGCGCGGAGAAGACACTCTCGAGCTGGTACTGGTAGCCGGGCTTGTCGCCGCGCTCGGTCGCGTAGTTGTGGCCCGTGGAGGCCTCCTTACCCAGCGAGATCGCCGAGCACTTGGCGTCGTGGATGGTGTTGTCCTCGATCACCCAGCCCTTGGCCCAGTTCGGCCCGATGAGTCCAGGCTGG
>DAIRTI010000149.1:0-7144 GCA_036803965.1 Propioniciclava sp. | reverse complement strand
CCCTGAACAAAGCTCGAGGGCCCCGCAGGGCCCTCGGCGGACAACGCTCCGGCGATCCGGTTCGTCGTACTCCCAGACTACCCGGCGCGACGCGATCCGCCCAGGGGCAACGCCACGGGGTCTGCCGGAGCGCCGAGATCGCCGACAGCAAGCACCGCGTCGACCACTTCGGCGTGGTGGCGCAGGGTCCAGGGCAGCAGGTAGGTGAGTCCGATCACCACCGCTAGGACGACCGCCGGCACGTACCTCTGCGCCGCGATCGACTGGGCGATCGCGATGGTCGTCACGATGGGACGGATCCGCCAGGCAAAGCCGACCAGTGGCAGCGTGGTGAGAGCCCGCCCGATCACGCCGGCTGCTGAGGCCACAGCGAGCCAGGGCAGGGCCAGCCAGCGGTAGGTGACGTCGAAGCTTCGGGCGGCGGTCAGTTGCCATGCCCGTGCTCGGGCCAGCTGTGCGGCGAGATCGCTTCTGCCCGCCCAGGATGTGGGCATCACCAGGTGATGCCGGCCGGCGATCGCGACAGCGGTCAGCGGGAGGAAGGTGATCAGCGCCGTCGTCTCGGGGAAGCTGGGAACGGCCTGGCCGGTCCAGGGGCGCCGCGCGCACCACAGCAGCCGGACCATTGTCGACTCCGCGAACCGGCAGGCGAGCGTGCCGATGAACAACGCGGCGAGCACGATCCAGCCGCCCGGCCAGGGTAGGGCCGCGCCGATCAGCAACCACAGGACAGCAGCAAGCAGCCGCCGCGGCGCCATCACCCATCGCCCTGCCGCCCGCAGCGAGTGAGCCTGCGTCTGGTTGATCGTGACGTTCATCGTGGCCTCCTCCGGTCTGTTGCTTCGCACGGTAGGGGCCGGCTCCGACATTCCGTGAGCACGTATCCGCCGGCAGGGTCCGGCGTCCGCGCTCGATCGGAAGTCGTCACCTTGGGGCGGCACCCTCGGCGTCCACGCCTCGGCTGGGCACGGCCAGAGTGTCTGCACTGTCACCGTCTGGCTGGGACTGCGCGTCCAGGGGTTGTGCGTCCGTGGTCGAGATGGCTGAGACGCTCGCGGCTCGTTTCATGAGTCGCAGCGCGTCCTTGTGGGTCAGCTGATCGCACCAGGAGACGGCGTCGGCGAGGTTCAGTCCGCTGTCGAGCAGTTGCTGGAGGGCGATGCCCGCGCGGCGTTCGGCGTCCGCCACGAGGGCGTCGCGTTCGGCGAGTGCGGTCACCACGGTCAGCGCGAGAGCTTCACGGCGCCGCTCCTGGTCGACGCGCTCCTTGCGTTTGCGTTCGAGCGCCTCACGCGCGTCGCGCCGGGCCTTCATCCGGATCTCCTTCGTCGCCATCGGCATCTCCTCGCCACATCCAAGCCAGCGCGATTGCGACGGCAGCACCCTAAGGACCGGTGACGTCCTTCCTGGACGCCGCATCGGCGCCCGGCTGGCTCCACACGCACCCGGGTGCCTTGCATCCGCGCACTCACCTTGGGGTGGGCTCGACTGAACGCAGCCGTCGAGCCGCCATCAGGTGCTCGTTGGCGACGCCCTTGTCGCACGTCACGACCCGGCCCCACCACTCATCAGCGCGGCTCCCAGGCCACGAAGAGCCCGGGAATCCAGGTGCTGCCGTCATCCTGGAGAACCTCCACGAAGCGACCGTGCGGCATCCGCTCCGCAGCCGCTCGCGCGTTCGCGGCCATCCGTGTGCGCCGCAGCCGCTCATCCAAGGTGCCGAACGGCGAGTCGATTCGAGATGACACCCAAGTGACGCTAACTCCCCCCTCCGACGTTCTAGCCGGCTGGACCTCACCGCCCACCAGCCTCCGCCGCCGACGACGACGACCGTCCCACGGCCTGCCGCGCTCCCCCGAAATCTGATGCCACTCACACCTCTTGCAACGCCGGAAGGGGGTCGGCGAGCGCCCGGGGCCGTCCGGCAGAGCCAGCGGCGTCGACCGGGTGGCCGGCGCGTTGTCCAAGAGGGTCGGATCGGACGCCTTAGGCGGGCTGTGATGAGTCTGCACAAGATCACGGCGGGGGTGGGTTATGACTACCTGACCCGGCAGGTCGCGGCGATGGACTCGTCCGAGAAGGGTCACACGGGACTGGCGTCCTACTACACCCAACGCGGCGAAACCCCGGGCGTGTGGGTGGGGTCGGGCATGGTCGGCATCGAGGGACTGGAGGCCGGCGACGTCGTCACCGCCGAGCAGATGCAGGCGCTGTTCGGGTCCGGGCACCACCCGCTGGCCCGGCAGCGCGGCGACGCTTTGCCGGCTGATGCCACCGGTGAACAGATCCGGCAGGCGGTCCGGTTGGGGGCGCCGTTTCGGGTCTACGAGCATGACGTGCCCGAGTTCCATCGGCTGGTCGCGCAACGGTGCGCGGAGTACAACGCGACCCTCGGCGTCCCTTCCGATAGTCCGGTTCCCCGGGATGTGCGGGCCGCGATCCGTTCCGAGATTGGACGCGCTCTGTTCCGCGCCGAGCATGGACGCGACCCGCAGGATGCCCGCGAACTGCACGGCTTCATCGCGACGGTGTCGCGCCAGCAGACCACGGCGGTGGCCGGGTTCGACCTGACGTTCTCCCCGGTCAAGAGCGTGTCGACGTTGTGGGCGTTGGCCGACCCCACGACCGCGGCCACCATCGAACGGGCCCACAGCGCTGCGGTCGCCGACGCACTCCGGTTCGTAGAGACCCACGCCCTGTTCACCCGGACCGGCACCAAAGCTGTCCGGCAGGTCGACGTCACCGGCCTGGTAGGCACGGCGTTCACCCACCGGGACAGCCGCGCCGGCGACCCGGACCTGCACACCCACGTCGCGGTGGCGAACAAGGTGCAGGCCCTGGACGGGCGCTGGTTGGCGATCGATGGACGCCCCTTGTACAAGGCGATCGTGGCGGCGTCCGAGGTGTACAACACCGCCTTGGAGCGGCACCTGTCCGAGACGCTGCCGGTCCGCTTCGCGGCACGCGCCCAGCCCGATCCGCGCAAACGGCCGGTCCGTGAGCTGGTCGGCGTCGACCCGGCCCTGAACGCCCGCTGGTCGGCGCGGCGGGCCTCGATCGAGCGCCGGCAAGGCGAGCTCGCGACGGCGTTCCAGGCCGACCATGGCCGGCCACCGACGTTGGCCGAGGCTCGCCTGCTGGCCCAGCAGGCCACCCTGGAGACCCGGCAGGCCAAGCACGAGCCTCGCACGCTGGCTGAGCAGCGGGTCGCGTGGCGACGCGAAGCCGAGGCTGTGTTGGGTCCTGGCGGGATCGAACGGATGCTCGACGCCGCCCTCCAGACCGTCGGAAGCCGGCGTCCCACCCGGGTATCGCGGGGCTGGATACGCGAGCAGTCCGCCCGGATCGTCGCCACGATGGAGGAGTCCCGCTCGACCTGGCAGGACTGGCACGTCCGCGCCGAGGCGTTGCGGGTCGTCCGGGCCGCCGAAGTCCCCGGCCGCCGCGTCGAGGAGGTGGTCGCCCGGCTCACCCATGCCGCGCTGTCCCGGCAGTCGGTCGCGCTCGCCGGGCCCGGCGACGACATCGTCGAACCCGCCAGCCTGCGCCGCATCGACGGCGCCTCGGTGTACACCGTCGCCGGCGCGACTTGGCACACCTCGCGGCGGATCCTGGCCGCCGAGCAACGCCTGACCGAGGCCGCCGGCCGCACCGACGGCCACGCCGCCACTCCTGCGGCGGTGGACGTCGCCCTGCTGGAAGCCGAAGCCAACCGGACGCCGCTGAACGCCGGCCAGGTCGCGCTCGTCCGTGCCATGGCCACCTCTGGGCTGCGGGTCCAGCTGGCGATTGCGCCGGCCGGTTCCGGCAAGACCACGGCCATGCAGGCCCTCGCTTCGGCGTGGCGCCACGACGGTGGGCACGTCGTCGGACTCGCACCGTCGGCGTCCGCTGCCGCGCAGCTGGTGGGCCAGATCGGCACCCACGCCGACACCCTCGCCATCCTCACCCACGCCCTGGCCCACCACCGGCCCGTGCCCACGTGGGCGTCCGCGATCGGCCCGCGCAGCCTGGTCGTCATCGACGAAGCCGGCATGGCCGACACCCTCACCTTGGACACCGTCGTGGCCTACGTCCTCGATCGCGGCGGATCGGTCCGGCTGATCGGCGACGACCAGCAGCTGGCCGCGATCGGCGCCGGCGGCGTCCTGCGTGACATCCACCACACCCACGGGGCGCTGCGACTCAACGAACTCGTCCGGTTCACCGACCCCGCCGAGGGCGCCGCCAGCCTCGCCCTCCGCGAGGGCGACCCCGAAGCGCTCGGCTTCTACCTCGACAACCAGCGCGTCCACGTCGGCGACCTGGCCACCTGCACCCAAGCCGTCTTCGACGCCTGGAGCGCCGACCGGGACGCCGGACGCGACGCCCTCATGCTCGCCCCCACCCGCGACCTCGTCGCCGACCTCAACGCCCGCGCCCAGGCCGCCCTGTGGGGCGACCAGCCGCCCCGCCGAACCGTCGCACTGCCCGACGGCAACGTGGCCGGCGTCGGGGACCTCATCATCACCCGCACCAACGACCGCCGGCTCGCCACCGCCGCCACCGACTGGGTCCGCAACGGCGACCGCTGGCGCGTCACCGCCATCGCCAGCAACGGCGCCCTGAGCGCCGTCCACCAGATCAGCCACCAGCGGGTCGTGCTGCCCGCCGACTACGTGCGCGACTCGGTCGAGCTCGGCTACGCCTGCACCGTTCACACCGCCCAGGGCGTCACCGCCGACACGATGCACGGGGTGCTCACCGGTTCCGAAAGTCGCCAGCAGCTCTACACGATGCTGACCCGCGGCCGGCTCGCCAGCCACGTCTACCTCGACGTGGTCGGCGCCGGCGACGAGGACGCCGTCATCCGGCCCGAAGCGGTCCTGCCCCCCACCGCCGCGGACCTCCTCGAGGCAGTCCTCACCCGGGACGCCGCCCCCACCTCGGCCACCAGCACCCTGCGCCAGGCCGCCGATCCGGGCAGCCGGCTCGCCGACGCCGCCGTCCGCTACCACGACGCCGTCACCTTCGCCGCCGAACAGACCGCCGGCCCCCAGCTCCTCGCTGACCTCGACGCCGCCGCCCAGGCCACCCACGACGGGCTCCTCGACGCCCCCGCCTGGCCCACCCTGCGCGCCCATCTCCTCCTGCTCGCCGCCGGCGGCACCGACCCTCTCCACGCCCTCCGGCAGGCTGCCGTCGAGGGCGAGTTGGCGTCCGCGGCCGACCCTGCCGCCGTGCTGGACTGGCGCCTCGACCCCAGCGGACGCCGCAACGCCGGTCCCGGACCGTTGCCCTGGCTGCCCGGCATCCCCGACCGGCTCACCCATCACACGGACTGGGTCGACTACCTGCACCGCCGCCACGCCCTTGTCACGGAGCTGGCGGACCGGGTCCGCCGCGAAGCCCTCGCTGCGACCGCTATGCCGGCGTGGGCGCCGGCCGGCGCGTTCCGACCCGACCCCGCCACCCTCGGCGACATCGCCGTCTGGCGGGCCGCCCACGCCATCCCCGACAGCGACACCCGCCCCGCCGGGCCGCCCGAACGTGCCGCCGCCGAGCGTCGCCACCAACGACGACTCGAAGCCCGGATCGTCGACCACCTTGCCCCGGCCGCCGCCGAGTGGACGCCGCTGGTCACCTCCCGCGCCCCGGCCATAGCCGGCGACCCCTTCTTGCCCGTCCTCGCACATCGACTGGCTCAGATCTCTTCGGTCGGCCTCGACGCACCCCGGCTCCTGGATGCCGCCGCCGCGGAAGGCGTCCTGCCCGACGAACACCCCGCCGCCGCCCTGTGGTGGCGCATCAACCGGCACCTCACCCCCGCCGTCGCCGCCCGCCTCGACCACGACCACGTCGCCCTGATCACCAACTGGCTGCCCAACCTCGAAGCACTCCTCGGCAGCGACCGCGCCGACCAGCTGCAGACCTCCCCGTGGTGGCCGGCCCTCGTGACCACCGTCGAGTCCGCCCTGGCCCGCGGCTGGCGTCTGCCCGAGCTGCTCGGCAGCAGCACCTCAGGCGCCGACGTCGATGATTGCCAAGCCCTCCTCTGGCGCACCAGCCTCCTGCTCGACCCGCTCCCCGACGAGCCCGACCACGACACTGATCCGCGCGAGGCCGACCTGGCCGGCGTCCCCGGTTTCCACGCCTGGGCGGATCGTGGTGAACCCGTCGACCCCGGGACCCTCCCGGCCGACCCCGAAGAACACACCCTGCCCGCAGAGACAGCAGTAGCGTCTGCCGCGTTCTCAGCGGTTGCGGACGTGGCCGGCCAACCGGCAGCGCACCGCAGCGAGTCGCCGGCTTACGTGCCGGAGTCCGACCTCGCTTACACCCTCGAGGCCGCGCTCCGCCGCGTCCAGTCCCCCGCGGAGCGGACCGACGCCGAACTCGCAGTCCTACTCGACCGGGCCGACGTCTGGCGCGCCTCCCCGCACCAGCCGCAGCGGCTCGCCGCCGTGAACGCCCTCGCCCTCGACTTCTTCCAGGCCTGCTACCCCGGCTCCTGGGCCCAGCCCTACCTGGCCGGACGCTTCGGCACCGACCTCACCGAGAACCCCGACGTGCGGCCCGGTTACGCCCCCGACAGCTGGACCGCCCTGACCAACCACCTCCGCCACCGAGGCGTCACCGACGCCGAACTGCTCGCCACCGGGCTGGCCGCCACAGCGTCCACCGGACGCCTCATCGACCGGTTCCGCGACCGGGTCGTCTTCCCCATCCAGCACGACGGACAGGTCCTCGGCTTCGTTGGACGCCGCAACCCGGCCCGCCCCGACCACGACCCCGGCGGCGGACCGAAGTACCTCAACACCCCCGAGACCCTGCTGTTCCACAAGCGGGCTCAGCTCTACGTCGCCGGGCACCGACACCTCGCCGCCGGCGGCATCCCCGTCATCGTCGAAGGACCCGCGGACGCCGTCGCCGTCACCCTCGCCTCCAGAGGCCACTACGTCGGCGTCGCCCCGCTCGGGACCAGCCTCACCAGCGAACAAGCCCGCCAGTTGCGCAGCTGGGGACACGACCCGATCGTCGCCACCGACAACGACCTCGCCGGACAGACCGCCGCCCAACGCCACTACTGGATCCTCGTCCCGCAGCTCCTCCAGCCCCGCCACGCCCATCTACCCGATCTCAGCGACCCCGCCGACCTCCTCGC
>DAIRTI010000148.1:0-7265 GCA_036803965.1 Propioniciclava sp. | reverse complement strand
AGCCAGACGATCGAGTCGGCGTCCAGGTGGTTGGTGGGCTCGTCGAGCAGCAGGGTGTCGGCGCCTGAAAACAGGATGCGGGCCAGCTCGACGCGGCGGCGCTGGCCGCCGGACAGGGTGCCGATCTCCTGGGTCAGGACGCGGTCGGGCAGGCCGAGGTTGGCGGCGATCCGGGCCGCCTCGGCCTCGGCGGAGTACCCGCCGGCGGCGGCGAGCTCGTTCTCGGCGCGGGCGTAGGAACGCATGGCGGCGTCCCGGGCATCGTCGGTCTCGGCCTCGGCCATCGCGACGCTGTAGGTGCCGAGCCGGCGCAGGATCTGGTCCAGGCCGCGGGCCGACAGGATGCGATCGCGGGCCAGGACGTGCAGGTCGCCCGTGCGCGGGTCCTGGGGCAGGTAGCCGATCGGGCCCGTGCGCGACACCGCGCCGCCCGACGGCAGCCCCTCGCCGGCCAGGATGCGCGTCAGCGTCGTCTTGCCGGCGCCGTTGCGGCCGACCAGGCCGATCCGGTCGCCGGAGCCCACCTGGAACGACGCGGGCGACAGCAGCAGCCGGGCCCCCACCCGCACCTCCACCTCGCGCGCCACGATCACGAGGAGCAAGTATCCGGCCTCGGCGGGCTGCGTCCAAAGCCGAGTGGACGCCGTCGCGCGCCATCGGCGTCCGGGAAGTCCCTGGTGCGGGGCCGGGGCACGGGCCGTCGCGCGCGATCGGCGTCCCGACGCACCTAACCTGTGCTCCATGGACGCCGCATCGCCCGCTCCCACGGACCGCACCGCCTGGCCGCGCATCCTCGTCGCCGTCGCCTCTTGGGGCGCCCTGTTCGGCCTGCTGTGGGGACTGCACGCGGCCGCCGACTTCGTGGGTCCCCTGTTCATCGCGATCAACCTGTTCATCGCCGCGTGGCCGGTGAAGACGGCGCTGCTGAAGCGCGGGGCGCATCCGATCGTCGCCACGGTGGCGCTCGGGCTGGTGGTGTTCGTCGTCCTCGGGCTGGCTATGTTCGCGCTGGGCTGGAGCGTGTCGGCGCTGGTGCGCGAGCTGCCCGAGTACCAGAGCCAGTTCATCTCGATGTACGACGAGATCGTGGCGCTGGCGGCGTCCTTCGGCATCACCGAGGCCGCCGTGCTCGACCAACTCCAAGGCATCAGCCCCTCGAGCATCGCGGGCTTCGTCACGTCGGCCCTGTCGTCGGTCTCGGGGGTGGTAGCCGCGTTGGGCGTCCTGGTGGTCATGCTGTTCCTCATGCTGCTGGACGCCGGCAGCTATCCCCGGCGCGCCCGCGCGCTCGCCAACTTCCAGCCGCAGATCTCGCTCGCGCTGTCCGACTTCGTCGTCGGCGTCCGGCGGTACTAGGTCGTGGCTTCGGTGTTCGGCCTGATCGTCGCCGTGCTGGACGTGGCCGTGCTGCTCATCATCGGCGTCCCGCTGGCGCTGGTGTGGGGGCTGGTGTCGTTCCTGACCAACTACATCCCGAACGTCGGGTTCGTGATCGGGATCATCCCGCCCGTGCTGATGGCGCTGCTCGACGAGGGGCCCGGGCCCGCGCTGGCGGTGATCATCGCGTACAGCGTGATCAACTTCGTCATCCAGAGCATCATCCAGCCCAAGTTCAACGGGGACGCCGTCGGCGTCACCGCGCTGGTGTCGTTCCTGTCGCTGCTCGTGTGGAGTTCGGTGCTCGGGCCCATCGGTGCGCTGCTCGGCCTGCCCGCGACCCTGCTGCTCAAGGCCCTGCTCATCGACCACGACCCCAACATGCGCTGGTTCAACACGCTGCTGGCCAGCGACGTCTCCACCGCCGATCCCCGCGGGGCCTGCGAGCGCGAGGAGGAGTCGGAGGAGGTGTTCGTCTCCCCCGAGGAGAAGGCGTCCGCCCACTCCCCGGCGGAGAAGGCGGACGCCGAGCCGGTCAGAGCCAGCGACCCCGACGCATGACGCGGCGAACGCCCAGGTTTTCGTCCAGGACGACGAGATCGGCGAACGCGCCGGAAGTGATCCGGCCCACGCCGTCGAGCCCGAGGTAGTCGGCGGGCGTGCTGGTGACGCAACGGACGGCGTCCACCAGCGGAACGCCCGTGGCGACGGCCCGCGCGAGGGCGGCGTCCATGGTGAGCGTGCTGCCGGCGATCGTGTCGGCGCCGGCCAGTCGGGCCACCCCGCCGCGGACCTCCACCGCGACCGGGCCCAGCATGTAGTCGCCGTCCTCGGAGGCCGCGGCGGCCATGGCGTCCGTGATCAGGGCGACGCGGCCGGGGGCGGTCCGGCAGACGAAGGCGACCAGGTCGGGCTGGACGTGGATGCCGTCGAGCACCAGTTCGATCGTGACCCGGTCGTCCTCCCAGAGGGCGAGCACCGGGCCGGGCTCGCGGTGCTTCAGCGGCGGCATGGCGTTGAACAGGTGGGTCGCCCCGCGGGCGCCCGCCTCGACCGCGGCACGGACGGTCTCGTAGTCGGCAGCTGTGTGACCGATCGCGGCCACGCAGCCCGCGGCGGTGACCTGCCGCACCGCCTCCAGCCCGCCGGCGCGCTCGGGCGCGATGGTGGCCATGCGCACGGTGCCCTCGCCAGCGTCCAGCAGGCGCTGCACGGAGGTGGCGTCCGGGTCGGCGAGCACGTCGGCGTCGTGCGCGCCCTTGTAGGCGCGCGCCAGCCAGGGCCCCTCGAGGTGGATGCCGGCCAGCTCGCCCGCCCGCACGAGGCCCACGAGGTGGCGCACCTGCTCCTCGAGGTCGTCGATCGAGCCGGAGACCAGGCTGGCGACGATCGACGTCGAACCGTGCGTCCGGTGGGCGGCGAGCGCGGTCGCGACTTCGGAGTCGGAGCGGCTCGAGAACGAGGCGCCCCCGCCGCCGTGACAGTGGACGTCGACGAATCCCGGGGCCGCCAGGCCGTTCAGGGTCTCGTCGGCGGGACGCGGCGCCTCCCCCGACCCGCAGGCGACGATGCGGTCGGCGTCCACCTCGATCCAGCCGGGCAGCGGCGCGTCGGCGTCCGGCAGGATCAGCTGCTCGGCGGCGTACAGCACGCTCGGACGCCCGCTCATGCGAACCGCTGCCAGTCGGGCTTGGCGGCGTCGGTCTCGCGGTAGTAGTCCGCGAGCTTCAGCCGGGACGCCGCGGGCTCGTCGATCACGATTGTCGCCCGCGGGTGGAACTGGAGCACCGAGCCGGGCCACAGCGCGGTGACCGGACCCTCGACGATCGCCGCGATCGCCTCGGCCTTGCCGGCGCCCTGCGCCACCAGGACGACGTGGCGGGCGTCCATGATGGTGCCCAGTCCCTGGGTGACGCAGTGCATGGGCACCTGGTCGAGGGAGTCGAAGAAGCGGGCGTTGTCCTCGCGGGTCTTGCGGGCCAGCGTCTTGACGCGGGTGCGGGAGCCCAGCGACGAGGTCGGCTCGTTGAAGCCGACGTGCCCGTTCGCCCCGACGCCCAGCAACTGGACGTCGACCCCGCCCGCGGCGGAGATCGCGTCCTCGTAGGCAGCCCCCGCGGTGGAGAGGTCGTCGGCGAACCCGTTGGGCACGTGGACGCGGGCCGGGTCCAGGCCGAGCGGCTCGGTGACGGTCCGGCGGATCACCTCGGCGTAGCTCTCCGGGTGGCCGGGGGGAAGCCCGACGTACTCGTCGAGGGCGAAGACGTGCGCCTCCCCGAGCTGGAGCCGTCCCGCGGCGACCAGTTCGGCCAGCGCCCGGTACACCCCCAGCGGCGAGGAGCCGGTGGCGACCCCCAGCACCGGCGCGCCGGGGACGGCCTGGGCCACCTGGGCGATCTTGGCGGCCGCGACCTCGCCGACGGCGGACTCGGACGGGCAGATGACGACTTCCATTGGGGCTTCCTTCTCTATTCGGGTGTGCGGGGTTGTTCGAGGCTCATGTGCAGCTGGTAACGGTCGCCGCGGTAGTGGGAGACCACGTGCTCGACAGTCTGGGTGCCGGCGCAGGAGGTGCGCTGGAAGACCAGCAGGGGCGCACCGAGCGGGGTCTGGAGGAGACGGGCCAGCGCGGCGTCCGCGGTCTCGGCCCACAGCGACTGCTCGGCGCGGTCGATCCACAGGCCGTAGTCGCGTCCGAGGATCTCGTACAGCGACTCGTTGACCAGGTCGTGCTGGTCGAGGTCGGGGACCAGGTCAGCCGGGTACCAGCCGTCCTCGACCGCGATGGGCTCGTCGTCGGCGAGACGGACGCGGTGGATGCGCCACGCCGCTCCCGCTGCCGGCAGGCCGAGCGCCGCGGCCACCTCGGGCGGTGGCTGACGGCGTCCACACGACAGCAGTCGCGTGGAGGGAACGAGGCCGCGCCGGCGCATGTCGTTGCTGAAGGACGCCAGGTGCAGGCGGCTCTCCACGCGCGGATGGGTGGCGAACGTGCCGCGTCCGAGGCTGCGGACCAGCAGGCCATCGCTCACGAGGCCGTCGATGGCCTTCCGGATGGTGCCGCGCGAGACGCCCAGGCGCGTCATCAGCTCGCGTTCGGACGGGATCGCCTGTCCGGGCGACGCGAGCTCGACGATGCGGTCGCGCACCTGCCGGTGCTTCGGGACGGGCCCGTCACTGATGGTTTCGTCGGTCATGTCCACCTCCCTGACGACTGGTTCACACTGGTATGTACCACTCGCCAAAAGTCTGCTACGGTACCCGCATGCTGTCAAACACGGACCCGGGACGAGGCGCTCGACGCGCCTCCGATCGCACCTCGGCGTCCGTCGTCGTCGGCCATCCGGCGGCCGGCACGGTAATCCCCCATTAATGACGAACGGTCCGCTACGGCGGGCCGCGTCGGTTAATCCACCAATCGGTCCCGGATCGGTCCGGGGCCGCAGATATCACGAAAGTGGAGGTCATGAAGTTCTTCCAACGCCTCGGCAGATCCCTGATGCTGCCGGTCGCGATCCTGCCCGTCGCGGCGATTCTGTCCGGTCTCGGCTACTGGATCACGTCCGCGGCCGGCGGTCCCAACATCGTCTCGACATTCCTCACGGTCGCCGGTGGCGCGCTCCTGGGCAACATGGCCCTGCTGTTCGCGGTGGGCGTCTCGATCGGCATGGCCAACAAGACCGACGGCACCTCGGCGCTCGCCGGCCTGGTCGCGTGGCTGAGCATCCCGGCCTGCACCACGCCCTGAACTCGGTGTTCTGGTTCGACGTGGCCGGAATCAACGACCTCACCAACTTCCTGGCCGGCACCGGTGAATACGGCGTCACCGGCCAGTACATGACGGGCTTCTTCCCGATCATGATGTTCGGCCTTCCCGGCGCGGCGCTCGCGATGTACCGGAATGCGAAGTCGACGCGCAAGAAGGTCACCTACGGCATCATGCTGTCGGCCGCCATCTCGGCGTTCTTCGTGGGTGTGACCGAGCCGCTCGAGTTCGCCTTCATGTTCGTCGCCCCCTGGCTCTACCTCGTGCACGCGATCTTCACCGGCATCTCGATGACGATCGCCGCCATGCTGCCGACCCGCCTGGGCTTCGGCTTCTCGGCCGGCTTCA
This sequence comes from Propioniciclava sp., assembly GCA_036803965.1. Taxonomy (GTDB): domain Bacteria; phylum Actinomycetota; class Actinomycetes; order Propionibacteriales; family Propionibacteriaceae; genus Propioniciclava. The sequence continues at coordinate 1,774 of DAIRTI010000148.1, read as the reverse complement.
TCGACATGATCCTGCAGTGGGTGAACCCGATGACCCAGAACCCGTGGATCCTGCTGCTGCTGGGTGTCGGCTGGTTCTTCGTCTACTACCTCACGTTCAGCTTCCTGATCCGCAAGTTCGATCTGAAGACCCCCGGTCGCGAGGACGATGACCCCGACGCCGAGGAGGGCGCCGGAACGGTCACCAAGTCCGGGTACCGCGAGCAGGCGATCGCCTTCATCCGCGCGCTCGGCGGCAAGGCCAACATCGTCGAGCTGGACAACTGCGCCACCCGCCTGCGGATGGAGCTGGCCGACGTCTCCAAGGTCGACGACCAGGCCCTCAAGCGCGCCGGCGCGGCCGGCACGATGAAGCCGGGCGGCAAGTCCGTCCAGGTCATCGTGGGCCTGAACGTGCAGTTCGTGAAGGACGCCATGGAGTCGATCATCCACAGCGACATCGAGGTGCCGGACGCCGCCCTCGCGCTGGCGTCCGTCTCGCCCGGGGCTTCGTCCGGGACCCTCGCGCCGGAGCCCGAGGCTGAGGAGAGCGTGACGGTCACCCTGCGCCAGCCGGTCGCCGGACGGGTGATCCCGCTGGCCGAGGTGCCCGACCCGACGTTCGCCGGCGGTTCCATGGGACCGGGCGTGGCCATCGACCCGACCGGCGACACCATCGTCGCGCCGGCCGACGGCACCGTGGTCGCGCTGTTCCCGACCGGCCACGCCGTGGGCCTGAAGCTGACCGACGGCACCGAGGTGCTCATCCACATCGGCATCGACACCGTCTCGCTCAAGGGCGACGGCTTCACCAAGCTGGTCAAGCAGAAGGACGCCGTCACCGCCGGCCAGCCGCTGGTCCGCTTCGACGCGGCCAAGATCCGGGCCGCCGGGCTCTCTCCCGTTACCCCGGTGATCGTGCTGAACAACAAGAACGCCACCGTGCGTTTCGTCTGACAGGGACGCCGCCGTGCGGCTCGCCTGAGGCGGGTAGCCCGCCTACTCCGAGTGCCGTGGGAATCGCTCGCCGACTCCCACGGCACTCGCGTCCCGCGACACGCGTACCGCTGGGCGGGCGAGAGACTGCCGCAAGGGCGTCCGAGCGGGCATGATCGGCCTTGACGCACTGCCTTTCGCGGGAAGAGGGAGCACGCCATGACCGCCGCCATCCCATCGACTCACCGGACGCGGGGCGTCCCGTGTTGACCACGGCCAGCCTCACGATCGTCGGGGTCATCGCCGCCCTTGCCGTCGTGGCCCTGATCGTCGCGCTCGTGCTCCGGGGCTGGGTGCTCCGCCAGGACGAGGGCACGCCCGGCATGCGGGCGATCGCGGGGGCCGTCCAGGAGGGGGCCCAGGCCTACCTCAACCGGCAACTGAGAACGCTGGCGATCTTCGCGGTCCTCGTGTTCTTCGCGCTGCTCGCCCTGCCCGGCACGACCGACGTGCGCGTCGGCCGCTCGGTCGCCTTCCTCGCGGGGGCGTCCTTCTCGGCGGCGACCGGCTACCTGGGCATGTGGCTGGCGGTCCGTGCCAACGTGCGGGTGGCCGCCGCCGCGGCATCCGGGAACGGGAAGGTGGACGGCGCGCGCATCGCGTTCCGCACCGGCGGCGTCGTGGGCATGACCGTGGTCGGACTCGGCCTGCTGGGCGCGAGCCTCGCGCTGCTGATCTTCGGCGAGCGGGCGCCGGGCGTCCTCGAGGGCTTCGGCTTCGGGGCCGCCCTGCTGGCGATGTTCATGCGCGTCGGCGGCGGCATCTTCACCAAGGCCGCCGACGTGGGCGCCGACCTGGTC
>DAIRTI010000147.1:0-7316 GCA_036803965.1 Propioniciclava sp. | reverse complement strand
GGAACATGACCCAGATGCGCCAGATCGCCGCCATGCGAGGCCTGGTGGCCAACCCCAAGGGCGAGATCATCGCGCGTCCGATCAAGTCGAACTTCCGCGAGGGGCTGTCGGTTCTGGAGTACTTCATCTCCACCCACGGCGGCCGCAAGGGGCAGGCCGATACCGCCCTGCGGACCGCCGACTCCGGCTACCTGACCCGGCGTCTGGTCGACGTCAGCCAGGACGTGATCATCCGCGAGGAGGACTGCGGCACCGAGCGTGGCCTGACCAAGGTCATCGCGACCGAGCGGGACGGCCGGGCGGTCATCGCGCACAACGTCGAGACCGCGGTGTACTCCCGCACGCTGGCCGTCGACGTCGTGGACGCCAACGGCGAGCTGCTCTCGCCGGCGGGCGTCGACCTCGGCGATGAGCTCATCCGTAAGTTCGTGGCGGCCGGCGTCACGGAGGTCAAGGTCCGCTCGGTCCTGACCTGCGAGGCGGCGACCGGCACCTGCGCCATGTGCTACGGCCGCTCGCTGGCGTCCGGCAAGCTCGTGGACGTGGGCGAGGCCGTCGGCATCGTCGCGGCTCAGTCCATCGGCGAGCCCGGCACCCAGCTGACCATGCGTACGTTCCACACCGGTGGCGTCGCGGGTGACGACATCACCCAGGGTCTGCCCCGCGTCGTCGAGCTGTTCGAGGCCCGGACGCCCAAGGGCAAGGCCCCGGTGGCCGAGGCCGCCGGCCGCGTCCGGATCGAGGAGGGCGAGCGTTCGCGCAAGCTGATCATCGTCCGCGACGATGGCGAGGAAGACCTGGAGTACCCGCTGCCGCGCCGCGTCCGCCTCGAGTGGGAGGACGCCAACATGGTCAAGCACTCCGTCGAGGACGGCGACCACGTGGACGCCGGTCAGCAGCTGTACGCCGGCACGCTCGACCCGCAGGACATCCTGCGCGTCAACGGCCTGCGGAAGGTCCAGGAGCACCTGGTCGAGGAGGTGCAGGCCGTGTACCGGACGCAGGGCGCTCCGATCCACGACAAGCACATCGAGATCATCATCCGGCAGATGCTGCGCCGCGTGACCGTCATCGAGTCGGGCGACACGACAATCCTGCCGGGCGACCTGGTCGACCGGGCCCTGTTCGAGTCCGAGAACCGCCGCACCGTGACCGAGGGCCTGACCCCGGCGCAGGGGCGTCCGGTGCTCATGGGCATCACCAAGGCGTCGCTGGCGACCGAGTCGTGGCTGTCGGCGGCGTCCTTCCAGGAGACGACCAAGGTGCTCACCGATGCGGCGATCCACGCCAAGTCGGACTCCCTGGTCGGCCTCAAGGAGAACGTCATCCTCGGCAAGCTGATCCCGGCGGGCACCGGTCTCGACCGCTACCGCAACATCCGGGTGGAGCCGACCGCCGAGGCGCGCGCCGCGGCGTACGACCTGTCCTACGACCCGTACGACTACGACATCGCCGGGACGTCCCCGACGGTGCCGCTCGACGAGTTCGACATCGGCGACCTGCGCTGAGTTAGCGATACGCCTGGGGCGTCCCCGTTCGGGGGCGCCCCAGCTGCGTTTCGTGGGCGGGGGCGTGGCCTGGGGCGTCAGTGCGTCCGGTCGAGTTCGACGGCCCGCCCGGCGCCGAGCAGGGCGAGCGAGCGGTCGGCGGTCTCGGGGGCCAGCCGGGTCGCCAGGGCAGCCACGCCCAGGCAGGCCGCGGCGAAGGCGGCCGGCGCGACCCAGCCGGTGGCGCCCGGGTTCTGCAGGGCGGTCATGATCGTCGGCCCGAAGCCGACCAGCACCATGCCCAGCTGGGTGCCGAGCGCGGTCCCGGTGGTGCGCACCCGGGTCGGGAACTGCTCGCAGAAGAACGCCGCCCCGACGGCGTTCGCGCCCGACCAGGCCAGCGTGAACACCGCGGTGGCTACGACGAACGCCACCAGGTTGCGCGAGGCGATCGAGCCCAGGAACCCGAACGACAGCACCGCGGCGGCCAGCGCGCAGGAGCCGAAGAGGCGGCGGCGTCCGTACCGATCGGACAGCGCGGCCCACACCGGCTGCGCGATCAGGGACGCCGCCGTCATGGCGATCAGCACGCTCAGGTAGGTGTCGGAGCCCATCGCCTTGATCGTCGTGGCGTACGCCAGCCCGTACACGTTCAGCGCCGCGCCGCCCAGAGCCACCAGGGACGCGCACGCGACGATGGCGACGCTGCGTCCGTGCCGGGCGAGCACCTCGCCGGCCGGCACACGTGGCGCCTGTGCGGGTTCGAACGCCGGCGACTCGCTCACCCGCGCGCGGATGATCCAGGCGACGGCGATCAGGGGTCCCGCGACGAGGAACGGCACTCGCCAGCCCCAGGCGAGCAGGGCGTCCCGGGGCATCGCGACGATGCCGAGGAACGCGACCTTGCCCAGCAGGGTGCCGACCGAGGTGCCCTGCATGGTCCAGGCGGCGTACCAGCCGCGGCGTCCCTCGGGGGCGTGCTCGAGGGTGAGGGCGTTCGAGCCGGCCTGCTCGGCACCGGCCGACAGCCCCTGCAGCAGCCGCAGGGCGACCAGCAGCACGGGCGCCGCGACGCCGATCGTTGCGTAGCCGGGCAGCAGCCCGATGCCGAACGTCGCCACTCCCATCAGCACCAGCGTCGCGACCAGTGCCACGCGGCGTCCGGCCTGGTCGCCGACGTGGCCGAACAGCACCGCCCCCAGCGGACGCGCCAGGAACGCCACCCCGAACGTCGCCAGCGACGCGAGCGTGTCCGCGCCCGGGCCGAGCGGCGCGAAGAACACCGGCCCGAGGAACAGCGCGGACGCCGTCGCGAACAGCGTGAAGTCGTAGTACTCGATCGCGCTACCCACGAAGGCGGACGCCGCCGCCCGGCCCGGTGCCGCTGCCGCCATCGGTCAGACCCCGGCCCGGAACGGCGCGTACCCGGTGTGCAGCAGCCGGTGCGCCAGCTCGGAATTCGGCTCGCCGAAGTAGTCGTCGTAGAGCCGCTGGATGTCGGGGTTCTCCTGCGACTTGCGGTACTTCGACGTCTTGTCGATGTCGACCAGCACCCGCTGCCGCGCGGCCAGTTCGCCGGTCTCGGTCACCATCGGGTTGCCGGCGCCCGAGATGCACCCGCCCGGGCAGGCCATGATCTCGACGAGGTCGTAGCCGACGTCCTCGCCGGCCAGCACCCGCTGGACCAGCGGCTCGGCGTTGCTCAGCCCCGAGATCACCGCGACCCGGACGGTCTTGCCGGGCGCGGTGATCGTGGCCTCCTTGAACTCGGCCAGGCCGCGCACCTCCGCGAACTCGACGTGCTCGACGAGCTGCTCGCCGGTCAGCTTCTCCACCGCCATCCGCAGGGCGGCCTCGGCGACGCCCCCGGACGCCCCGAACAGGACGCCCGCGCCGGTCACCCGGGCGTACGGCTCGTCGAACGTGGCGGGCTCGATCTTGTCCCGGTCGAGGCGCAGCATGTCCACCATCTCGATGAACTCGCTGGTGGTGAGCACGGCGTCCACGTCGCGGACGCCGTCCGGGGCGAACTCGGGGCGTCCGGCCTCGTACTTCTTCGCCAGGCACGGGACGATCGACACCGTGTAGAGGCTCTCCAGCGGCACGTCGTACTTGGCGGCGAAGTGGTTCTTCACGGTCGCGCCCATCATCTGCTGTGGCGACTTGCAGCTCGACAGGTGCGGCAGGATGCCCGGGTAGCGCCGCTCGGCCAGGTTCACCCAGCCCGGGCAGCAGGACGTGAACTGCGGCATGACGCCGCCCGCGGCCACCCGGTTCAGGAACTCGGTGGCCTCCTCCATGATCGTGAGGTCGGCCGCGAAGCTGAAGTCGAACACCTTGTCGAAGCCGACCGCGCGCATCATGCCCGCGATGAACCCGGACGCCTCGTCGAAGCCGACGCCGAAGGCGTCCGCGATGATCGAGCGCGGCGCCGGGGCGACGAAGCCGACGACGAGCTTCGTCGGGTCGTTGATCGCCCGGAAGACCCGGCCGCGTTCCCGCACGAAGTCGAGCGCGCCGCACGGGCACGCGGTCACGCACTGGCCGCACGAGACGCAGTCGGTCAGCTCCAGCGGACGCCCGTCGTGCGTCCCGACCGTCAGGTGTCCGTCGCGGAACTGGTACGCCAGGACCGCGGGCCCCTCGATCTCGGCGCAGGCCGCCACGCAACGCCCGCACGAGATGCACTTGTTGTGGTCGCGGATGATGAACGGGTGGTCGCGCATGATCGGCGTGTACGGACGCACGTGCAGCGGCTTGCTGAAGTGGACGCCCTGGTGGCCGGCCTCCGCACGCAGGTCGCAGTTGAACCGGGCCTTGCAGCTGCAACGCAGGCAGCGCCGCGCCTCGCTGCGGGCGGTCTCCTCGTCGAAGCCCAGCTCGACCTCGGTGAAGTCGGTCAGGCGCTCGGCGATCGGCAGCGCGGGCATGGGCGTCCGCGGGATGCGGGGGAGTTCCTCGTACTCGTGGCGGGGCAGGTCCTCCAGGGTGCCCCTGCTGCAGTTGTAGGGCTCGCGCTCGGGCCGGACGTACCCCATCGTCACGAACTCGTCGATCGCACGCGCGGCACGGCGTCCGGCCGCAACGGCCTGGATGACGGTCGCGGGCCCGGTGACGCAGTCGCCGCCGGCGAAGATCTTGTTCTCGGACGCCTCCATCGTCGATCCGTCGATGTCGATGTCGCCCCACTTGTTCAGGCGCACCGGCAGGTCGTTGTAGAGGAACTGGGTGTTGGTGCTCTGGCCGATCGCGCCGATGATCGTGTCGGCCCCGATGGTGAAGTCGCTGCCCTCGATCGGAACCGGGCGGCGGCGTCCGGAGCGGTCGGGCTCGCCCAGCTCCATCCTGATGCAGTGCAGCTGCTTGCGGCCGTCCACCATCTCGATCGCGTTGGGCGCGGTCAGGAAGATCATCTCGACGCCCTCGTCGATCGCCTCGGCGATCTCGTGCGGCTCGGCGGGCATCTCGGCCCGGGTGCGCCGGTAGACGAGCTTGACGCTGCGGGCGCCCTTGCGAACCGCCGTCCGGACGCAGTCGATCGCCGTGTTGCCGCCACCGATGACGACGACGTCGTCGCCGAGTTCGGGGTCGTCGCCCTTGGTGACCTTCTCCAGGTAGTTGATGCCCAGCCAGACGCCGGGGGAGTTCTCGCCGTCGATCTGCATCGGTGTGGCCCGCCACGACCCGATGGCCAGGTACACGGCGTCGAAGTCGGCGCGCAGGTCCTCCAGGTGCAGGTGGGTGCCGAGCGACTTGCCGGTCATGATCCGGACGCCCATCGCCTCGATGATGCCGATCTCGGCGTCCAGGGTGTGCTTGGGCAGCCGGTACTCGGGGATCCCGTAACGCATCATCCCGCCGGCCCGGGGCTGCCGCTCGAACACCGTCACCGCATGGCCCGCCAGCGCCAGGTAGAACGCCGCCGAGAGCCCGGACGGGCCCGCCCCGACGATCGCGATCCGCTTTCCGGTGGACGCCCCCGCCTCCGGGATCCACGGACCGCTGGCCAGGTCGTGGTCGGCCGCGAAGCGCTTGACGCTGTTGATCGCGACCGGGAAGTCGACCAGGTTGCGCCGGCAGGCCGCCTCGCAAGGGTGCGGGCACACGCGTCCGCAGACCGACGGGAACGGGTTGGCGTCCTTGATCACCCGGATGGCGGCCTCGAAGTTGCCGTCGCTGACCAGGGCCAGGTAGCGCTGGATGTCGATGCCGGCCGGGCAGGTCTCCTGGCAGGGGGCGAGGCAGTCGGCGTTGTGGTCGCAGAGCAACTGCTCCATGCGGACCTTGCGGTAGGCGTCCAGGGTGGCCGAGCGCGTCTGGATCTTCATCCCCGCGCTGATCGGCGTGACGCAGCTCTTCACCTCGCGGCGCTCGTCGCCGATCTCCACGACGCACAGGCCGCAGTTGCCGTTCGAGCGCTCCAAGCGCAGGTCGTGACACAGCGAGGGGATCTTCACGCCCTCCTGCAGCAGCGCCTGAAGGATCGTCAACCCCTCCACCACCGTCAGCGGACGCCCGTCGACCTCGACCTCGACGCGGGTCCCGGACACCGAATCCATCCTCATGGCCACCCTCCTCGAACCCCGTTGCCGGACGCCCCGGCGCGTCCCGCAGGCACCATCATTCGCCGTCGCCATGCGCGAGGTGCGGGTTCCAGGGAACTCCCGCCCTCCGGCGTACCGTGCGGCCCCCGGGGCGGCCGATTGTGAGCCGGCGGCGTCCCCGGGGTAGGATCGACCCCGACGTTTCGGCTAGTAATGCCGCTCGAAGGAGATTTGTCCGGCGAGGGGCTAACCACTAGTCTTATTCGTTGTGTTCGGGCGACCGAACCAGTTCATGCCGGGCGCGTCCGACCGGTGCGTAGGCGTGAGCAACCCGCGACGATCCGCCAACGACTGGCCGCCGATGTGCGCCGCGATACGGGGAGCCGCACCCAGACCGACTCCCCGCCGGGGGCGTCCGAGGAACCACGACGAAAGAGATACCAGCCGGTGCCTACCATCCAGCAGTTGGTCCGAAAGGGCCGCACGGACAAGGTCAGCAAGACCAAGACGCCCGCGCTGAAGGGCTCCCCTCAGCGCCGCGGCGTGTGCACGCGCGTGTACACCACCACCCCGAAGAAGCCGAACTCCGCGCTGCGCAAGGTCGCGCGTGTGCGCCTGTCGTCCGGTGTGGAGGTCACGGCGTACATCCCGGGCGTGGGGCACAACCTGCAGGAGCACTCGATGGTGCTCGTCCGTGGCGGTCGTGTGAAGGACCTGCCCGGCGTCCGCTACAAGATCATCCGCGGTGCGCTCGACACTCAGGGCGTCAAGAACCGTAAGCAGGCGCGCAGCCGCTACGGCGCAAAGAAGGGATAAGCAATGCCTCGCAAGGGCCCGGCCCCCAAGCGGCCGATCGTCGTCGACCCGGTCTACGGCTCCCCGCTGGTCTCCCAGCTGGTGAGCAAGATCCTCCTCGACGGCAAGAAGACCGTCGCGCAGAACATCGTCTACGGTGCCCTGGAGGGCACGCGGGCCAAGACCGGCGTCGACCCCGTGCAGACGCTGAAGAAGGCGCTCGACAACATCCGTCCCGCGGTCGAGGTGAAGAGCCGCCGCGTCGGCGGCGCCACCTACCAGGTGCCGGTCGAGGTCAAGCCCGCCCGCGCCACCACGCTGGCCATGCGCTGGCTCGTCGGCTACTCCCGGCAGCGCCGCGAGAAGACGATGACCGAGCGCCTCATGAACGAGCTCCTCGATGCCAGCAACGGCCTCGGCGCGAGCGTCAAGAAGCGCGAGGACACCCACAAGATGGCCGAGGCCAACCGCGCCTTCGCCCACTACCGCT
>DAIRTI010000146.1:0-7335 GCA_036803965.1 Propioniciclava sp. | reverse complement strand
GCGGGATCTCACCGAGCAGCGACGGCGTCTCACGCAGCGCCGCGACCATGTGCGCGGCGAGCGGCGTCTCCCAGATGGCGGTGAGCGTCGACATCAGGCGGACGCCCATGCCGTCGGGGCCGCCGGCGGCGATGCGGGCCGGCACCTTCGTGACGTCGAAGCCGAGCCAGACGGCGGCCAGGAACAGGTCGCGTTTCGTGCCGAAGTACCGGTGGACCAGCGCCTGGTCGACGCCGGCCTCGCGCGCGATGCCACGCACGGACGCGGGTCCGTACCCCTGCCGCCGGAAGACGTCGCCGGCCACCCGCAGGATGTGCGCCCGCGTGTCGGGCTTCCCCGGACGCCGTCCCGTGCATCCGGACGCCGTGGGCGCGGCGTCGTCGGTGGGGTCCATGGTCAGCGGCGGAACATGCTGACGACCCAGCTGGAGAAGAACGCCCAGAACGTCGTGAAGACCACCAGGGCCACGAAGACCACCAGGATCACCGCGGCCTTCCACGCCTCGCCGCGGGCGGCGCGGACGATCCACAGGTTGAACAGCACGCCGAGCACGGCCAGCAGCGCGGACACCGGGCTGCCGGTGAACAGGAACAGCACGGGCAGGAACGCGATGACGAGCAGGAACGGCGGGGTTGCGCCGCCGGTCGTGTAGTCCTTGCCGGCGATCGTGATGATCGGGTGCTCGTGGAAGAAGCGTCCTTGCAGGCGCGCCCGGACCGTCGCGCCGTCGGCTCCGGGCAGCAGGTACTCGCCCTTGTCGCGCTTGACATGGTGGCCGTCGACGGTCAGGACGTGGCCCCGGATGGGATCGTTGGTCAGCCCCACCACTCCGGCCACGCCGGGCAGGCTCGCGTTCGCATTCACGGGCAGCCAGGATAGCGGGCGGCGGGCCGCCCGCGGAGGCGCTTGTCAGCGCATGGTTGCGGGGCGGTCAGGGCTCGGGCCACTGCCAGTCGTCGAGCCGGTCGAGGAAGTTGTCGGACGCCGTGCCGCCCTCGCCGGCGTGGAACGGCTCGATGCGGGCGGCCTCCAGCACCTCCAGCGCGTTGAAGACGCCCGAGGCGAACTCCTCGGCGAACAGCTGCGCCAGCACCTCGCGCTGCTCCTCCGACAGGGCGCCGAGCAGCAGGTTCATCGCGTGCTGGTCGGGGGACGCGTCCTCGACCACCTCGGCGTTCTCGTTCCACACACCGGCCCGGACGCGGTGGGCGGAGATCTGCCCCTGGCCCGTCCGGCACTGGACGACGAGGGCGTCGATGACGGTCCTGTACAGCGTGCGGTCCTCGCTCATGGCACCATCTTCGCCCACGGCGTCCCTTTGTGCTCCCAAGGCTGGTCAGGCCCAGTCGGTCGGACCCGCCCAGCCGGCGCGGTAGGTCGACATGGGCACCTGGCCGGCCGCCCAGGCGTCCAGGACGGGCTCGACGATCCGCCAGCACTCCTCGGCCACGTCGCCGCGCACCGACAGGATCGGGTTGCAGCCGAACAGGAACTCGAGGATCTCGCCGTAGGGACGCAGCGGGCTGTCGTCCAGCTCGGCGGCGAGGACGGTCTCCTCGAGCTCGAACTTGTCGCCGGCCCCGTTGGTCGAGATCTGCAGCGCGATCGTCTCGGGCTTCAGCCCGATGTACAGCACGTTGCGGGCCACCTCGCCGGTGAACCCGACCGGCACGTGGCCGACGCCCTTGAACAGCACCGTGACCCCGTTGCGCTTGTCGCCGAGGGCCTTGCCGGAACGCAGCGTGAACTTGACCCCCGCCCAGCGGGCGTTGTCGATGCGCAGATCGACCTCGGCGAGCGTCTCGGTGTTGCGGGACGGGTCGACGCCGGGCTCGTCGACGTAGCTCGGCACGGGTTCACCGGCGATGTGGCCGGCCTCGTAGCGGGCCCGCCGCGAGCTGGTGACCGGGTCGCCGGTCCACAGGTTCGTCACGCGCAGGGTGTGGGCGATCAGGTCGCGCACCTCGCGCTCGTCGATCGAGGCGACCCCCTCCATCGCGAACAGGGCCAGCACGAGCAGCAGGTGGCTCTGGATCATGTCCTTCAGCGCCCCGTTGCGGTCGTAGTAGCCAGCGCGTCCCTCGAGGGTGAGCGCCTCGTCCACCACGATCTGGACGCTCTCGACGTGATTGGCGTTCCACACCGGTTCGAGGATCCGGTTCGTGAACCGCAGTCCGAGCAGGTTCAGGACGGTGGCCTTGCCGAGGAAGTGGTCGATCCGGAAGATCTGCCGCTCGGGCACGAGCTTCAGCAGCAGCGCGTTGAACGCGTGGGCGGTGTCCCGGCTGGTGCCGAACGGCTTCTCCAGCGCCAGGCGCAGCCCGCGCGGCAGGCGCGTCCCCACGAGCGCCTCGCAGGTCTTCATCGTCACCGCCGGCGGCAGTGCGAAGTAGAGCACCGCGTCCTCCGGCAGCCCCGAGACGAGCGACCCGATGGCCGCCGGGTCGGTCACGTCGAGTTGCACGTAGCGCGTCCGCGCGACCACGTCGTCGATCTTCGCCTGCCTGGTCTTCGCCTCGGCGAGCGCGTCGCGGACCCGCTGCTCCCACGCCTCCGGCGCCACCTCGTCGACCGCCGCGCCGATCACCGTCACGCGGTAGCGGCCGCTCGTGTTGAGCAGCGTCCCGAGACCGGGCAGCAGCAGCCGGTGGGTCAGGTCCCCGGACGCCCCGAGGATCACGAGCGTCACGTCCTGGGTGCCGCGCACGAGCCCATCACGGGACGCCCCCCGGTCGGCCGGCTGCGCCGTCGGCGTCGGCGACACCCCGCCCTGGTGCTCGGGATCGGCGTGGTCCGGGATCGGCGGGAAACCACCCGGCATCGTCGGTGCGGGAACGGTGGTCGCAGAGAGCTCGGTCACGGGGCCATTCCAACACCGGACGCCAAACGCGCGCCAGGGCCGCCAGTGTCGTCAGGGCAGCAGGCGGAGCAGCGCGTCGGGGTCGCGACGATAGGCGTCCAGGGGCTGCCGGCCGGCGCTCAGGTCCTCCAGGGTCTCGGTGAGCACGGCGTTGACCGGGGTCGGGACGCCCACCTCGGCTCCGTGCCGGACGACCGCCCCGTTCAGCCAGCGCACCTCGGTGCAGCCGCGTCCGCCGCGCAGGTCGACGTGGAAGCTCGGCATCTTGTCGCCGCGTCCGGCCCCCAGGAACTGCGCCAAGACCGCACGCCCCACCGCCGCCGGCAGGCCGGTCGCCAGCGCCAACGCCCGCACGGGCGTCCCGGGCAGGTCCACCGGCTTGAACCCCAGCGCCCTCATGACCGCCAGGCACTCGCGCAGGACCGCGATCTCCACGGGGTAGAGCCGCTTGTCGGCGAACAGTTCGTGGACGCCCATGTCGAGGATCGCCGACGTCGCGTTCCCGGTCAGGTTCGTGAGCAGCTTCGACCACTTCATCGGCCCGGCCAGGGGGTACAACCGGGCGCTGAGGCCGGCGTGGTCGAGGGCGGCCGCCAACCGACCCGACAGCTCGTGCCCGTCGGCGATGCCGATGCCGCGGTGCTTCTCCTCGATGATCTCGCCGATCCCCGGCTTCGCCACGGCCGAGCAGACCGTGCCGGCGATGACCCCGTCGGCCCCCAGCCGCGCCGCGATCGCGGGCTCGTTGTCGACCCCGTTGGCCAGCGACAGGATCGGCGGCACCGGATGCCCGGTCGCGATCAGCCCGTCGAGGGCGGCCTCGGTGTCGAACGACTTCAGCGCGAACACGCACGCGTCGTACGGACCGGCGGCCAGGGCGTCCGCGTTCGAGGTGTACATCCGCACCCGGCGCTCGGTGCGCGTGTACTTCCCGCGGTGGACGATCAGCCCGCGCCGCTCGATGACCTCAGCGACCTCGGGACGCTCGACGAACGCGACATCCTCGCCGCGGGCCGCCAGGGAGCCGCCGACGTAGGTACCGATCGCGCCGGCACCCAGGACCAGGAACTTCATGGCCACCCCTTCGACCCGGGCAGCCTACCGACCGCGCCCGTCCGCCGCGGCCCAGACGCCGAACCCGCCGGCCTCTCGGCGCTCCAGGTGCTGGTAGTCGGTCGGCGCGAGCCAGGTCCAGCCGTTGGCGAGGGCGTACTTGATGACCGGCGAGCCGGCGGTGAGCATCCCCGGACGCACGTTGCCGCGGTCGAGGTACGGCTTGCCCGCCGGCGGGATCAGCAGGCCCGCGTTCGAGTAGGGGTTCTCCACCGGGTTGATGTCGATCGCGGTGCCCTTGCTGTGCTGGGACCATTCGCTGCCCAGCGTCGTCATCCGGCAGTTGAACGCGGAGGTGTTGTTGTCGGCCGCACTGTCGGCGTCCACCGCCTTGTAGGCGTCGACCGGCTGCATCTTCGCGATCGGGAATCGCGCGTCGAGCGCCGTCTGCAGCAGCCCCTCGAACTGCGCGACCGCCCCCTCGTGAACGACGAGGGTGCCGCGGTGCATGAGCCCGTCGAAGCCGTAGTAGTTGACCTGAAGCACGCGCAGCGCCGTGTACGACACCGGGCAGCCCTCGCGCCACGAGTACGTCAGCTCCTCGCGCGTCGCCGCCCGCACGGCCGGGTTGAGCACCGCCGTGCGCTCCACCGCGATCTCGGACGACGCCACCCCGCCCGCCACCATCCGCCACCGGTCGCTGCGCAGCTGGCCGTTGCCGTAGGTGAGCTTGACCGAGTACGAGCCGTCGGCCCCCGGCGTCGCCGTGGCCTGAGTCACCCAGGCGCCGTCCAGGAACACCTGCGCGTCCACCCGGACGCCGCGGGCGCCGGAGACCGTCCCGGTCACCACCGGATCCACGAGCGCGTCCTGGGCGAACGTCAGTTCGGACGCCGTCACCGCCAGCACCGTCGGCGTCGCCGTGCTCGCGGACGCCGTGGGCGTCCCCCGCGAGGAGGTGACCGACGGCGTCCCCGGCACCGTCGAGGCCTGACAGCCGGACGCCGCCAGCGCCACCACCGCCACGCCGGCCGCCAGCGCCCCACGCCGGGCCCGGCGGGGGTGCGCCGCGGCGGGCGCGAGGCGGAGGGGGACGTCCGCTCGGTCGTCTCCGACCACGGCTCGCCCCCGGGGAACGATTGGCATCCTCCGACGATACTGGCCCGGGCGGGCCCATCGCCTCCGCGCCCAAGCCCCCGCTCGCTCCCCCACGTCCGGGGGGTCGGCCGAGGGCCCGAGTGTCAGATCAGCGGCCAGGGGACGCGGCGTCCGGTCGTGTCGTGGGGGTATCGGCCGGCGTCCAGGATGCGCCGCACGCGGTCGCGTAGCGCCTCGGTCTCGGAGGTGGTCAACAGGGCCGCGACGGCGTCCGGGACCTCGTCCGCGAGCGGCTCGAGGTCTGCGGCGAGTCCGGCGGGCAGGGGCTCGTCGGCGAAGTCCCAGATCACGGTGCGCAGCTTGTACTCGGAGGCGAAGCAGAGCCCGTGGTCGATGCCCCAGACCCGCCCGTCGACGCCGAGCAGCACGTGACCGCTCTTGCGGTCGGCGTTGTTGGCCACGAGGTCGAACAGCGCCAGCGCGCGCAGGCTCTCGTGCGTCGCGGCGTCCGCTCTGTACATCGTGAAGTAGTGCGTGGCTACGTCGTTCTCGATGTAGTACTGCAGCGATCCGACGCCGGAGGGGCCGTCGCGGCGGACGATCGTCGGCGGCACCAGCCCCCAGCCGAGCGCCTCGCTGAGCAGGAACGCGGCCCGCTCCCGGGCGTGCAGGCCACGGGCGAAGTCCCACAGTGGACGCTCGCCCGACTGGGGCTTGTAGACGGCCCACACGCAATCGCCGCCCCGGGCGACCCGGAGGATGTAGGCGGCGTTGCTGCTGTCCAGGACGCGCGTGACGACCTCCAGCTCGCCCTCGGCCAGCAGGGTCAGCAGTTCGGCGTTGGTGGGCCGGTCTTCCGGCAACGGGAGCGCCATGACGCCTCCCTACCCACCCGCCAGGTAGGCGAGCGGTCCGCGGGTGGAATTCGTCAGCACGACCACCGGCGCGCCGGAGGCCGGGTAGGCGATCGCCGAGACCGAGCCGGTGTCGACGGCGACGCGACCGACGGCGTCCAGGTGCGAGCCGACGGCGTGGACGAGCGCCGCCTTGATCGGGTCCGCGTGCGAGAAGCAGGCGACGACCGCGCCGGGGTGGGCGACGCGGATCCGGTCGAGCGCACCCGCCACCCGGGCATGCAACTCGACGAAGCTCTCCCCGCCGGGGAACCGGAACGTCGAGGGCGCCCGCAGCACCCCGGCCCACTCCTTGCGCCGGGCCAGCAGGGCCAACCGCTCGCCCGTCCACTCGCCGGTGTCCATCTCGGCCAGGCCCGGCTCGGTGACCACGGCCAGCCCGGTCCTGGACGCCGTCGGTCCCGCCGTCTCGCAGGCGCGTTCCAGGGGCGAGGCGTAGATCGCCGCCAGCGGCAGGCCGGCGAGGCGTTCGGCCACGGACTCGGCTTCGCGCTCCCCCGCCGGCGCGAGATGCAGGCCCGGGGCGCATCCGGGCAGGACCTTGCCCGTGGTGGGCGTCTCGCCGTGCCTGATCAGCAGCAACAGCGTGGGCGGGGCCTTGCGGGTCGGCATGCCTTCGACAGTACCCACGGCTGGGTTTTGGCCCACCGGGGTAGCTATGGAGACGTGACGAACGCACCAGATGTCCACACGGTCGGCGAACTCCGGCGCTCGGGGCACGCCTACAAGCACCTGCGCCAGGAGATCCGCGACAACCTGCTGGCGAAGATCGCCGGCGGGGAGAACCCCTGGCCGGGCATGCACGGCTTCAGCCGGACGGTCCTGCCGCAGTTGGAACGCGCCCTGATCGCGGGTCACGACGTGGTCCTGCTGGGCGAGCGCGGGCAGGGCAAGACGCGGCTGCTGCGGTCGCTGGTCGGCCTGCTCGACGAGTGGTCGCCGGCCATCGCCGGCTCCGAGCTCGGCGAGCATCCCTACGAGCCGATCACGCCGGAGTCCAAGCGACGGGCGGCGTCCGAGGGCGATGCGCTGCCGATCGTGTGGCGGCACCGCTCCGAGCGATACTCGGAGAAGCTCGCCACCCCGGACACCTCGGTGGCCGACCTGATCGGCGACGTCGACCCGATGAAGGTCGCCGAAGGACGCCAGCTGGGCGACCCGGACACGATCCACTACGGGCTCATCCCGCGCTCGCACCGCGGGATCGTCGCGATCAACGAGCTGCCCGACCTGGCCGAGCGCATCCAGGTCGCGATGCTGAACGTGATGGAGGAGCGCGACATCCAGATCCGCGGCTACGTCCTGCGGCTGCCGCTGGACGTGCTGGTGGTGGCGTCCGCGAACCCCGAGGACTACACCAACCGCGGCCGGATCATCACCCCGCTGAAGGACCGCTTCGGCGCCGAGATC
>DAIRTI010000145.1:0-7348 GCA_036803965.1 Propioniciclava sp. | reverse complement strand
CGATTGGCGTTGCTGCCCCGTCTTCATAGATTGAGGATGTCGGCGAGCTCTCCTGCCTCGCAGTTCTGAACAGTGCCGTCTGGTTGAGCCTCATAACAGGCGACCAACTCAGAAAGCCGAATGGAGGCTCGCCAACAGGTGATGCTGCGAACGCCAACTCTTGTAAGATAACCGAAAGCTGTGCTCCGCTCGCGGACATAATCCCCCGGACTGTGTGACGAAGTCGCGGAATGGCTGGTCCATTCGGGGACATTCGAGGTTTGACATACATGCCGGCGACACGATGTCAAGCCGGTCAGAGCGGGCCCTGACGCCCCTGCCCGACATCCTGAGTCCGGGTCGCTTGCACCCGACTCGCGCGTTCGGATGAGAGCCGAGAATCCCACACCAGTTCCTGTCGCCCCGCCGGCCGACCTCGACTTCATCGCCACCGCTCGCCAGGACTTCTCCGGGCTCATCGCCGAGATTGAACGCCTACGCGCCACCCGCTGACCAGAACCCCCGCGCCGCTCCGTCCTGCCCAGCTGACCGGGCTATTCGCAACCCCCGAATACGAACCGGTACCAGTCCGGCTTGTCAGGTAACTGTGGTCACCGGAGGCGCCCCGATTGGAACGCTCTGACACCCGGTCCGGTGTCCGCGGCGTCCGGCTCACCTGGGACGCACCGGGCTGTCCGCAAGGGGCGCCTGGTGGGGCCTTGGGTGGGTGTGACGATGTCGCTGCACAAGATCACGGCCGGGTCGGGCTATGACTACCTGACTCGTGAGGTGGCGCGTCATGACTCGACCGAGAACGCCCGGGTGTCGCTGGCGTCCTACTACACCGAGCGGGGTGAGGTGCCCGGGGTGTGGGTCGGGTCCGGGCTGGCCGGCCTCGACGGCCTCGACGCCGGCGACGAGGTGACCGCCGAGCAGATGCGATCGCTGTTCGGGGCCGGGTTCCATCCGCTGGCCGAGGCCATCCGGGCCCGGATGGCCGGCTCCGAGCACACGCAGGCCGAGTACGCGGCCGCGATTCGGCTGGGCAAGCCGTTCACCGTGTTCGACCCGGACGTGTCCGAGTTCCGGGTGCAGGTGGCGCGGGCGTTCACCGACCACAACCGAGCCCGTGGAGCCTGCGATGCGGCCCCGATCCCCTTGGAGGTGCGGGCCCGGATCCGGACCGGGATCGCCCGGGACATGTTCCGCGCCGAGTACGGCCGCGACGTCCTGGACGCCCGCGAACTGTCCGGGCATCTGGCGCGGCTGTCGCGGCAGCAGACGACCGCGGTCGCCGGCTACGACCTGACCTTCTCCCCGGTGAAGTCGGTGTCGGCGTTGTGGGCGCTCGCGGACCCGCCGATCGCCGCCGACATCGAACGCGCCCACCACGCCGCGGTCACCGACGCGCTCGGATTCATCGAACGCGAAGCCCTGTTCACCCGGCTCGGCAAAGGCGGGGTCCGGCAGGTCGAGGTCCGCGGACTGGTGGCGGCTGCGTTCACCCACCGCGACTCCCGCGCCGGGGACCCCGACCTGCACACCCACGTAGCCGTCGCGAACAAGGTGCAGACCCTGGACGGGCGCTGGTTGTCGATCGACGGCCGGGTGCTGTTCAAGGCCAACGTGGCCGCGTCCGAGGTGTACAACACCGCCCTGGAACGCCGCCTCGCCGACACCCTCGGGCTGCGGTTCGAACCACGGCCGGACACCGATCCGGGCAAGCGGCCCGTCCGCGAGATCGTCGGCGTCCGCGATGACTTGCTGCGGCGCTGGTCCAGTCGCCGGCACAGCATCGAGGCACGCCGTGCCGAACTCGCGGCGTCGTTCACCCACACCCATGGCCGTCCACCCACCGCCATCGAGCAGATCGCCTTGGCACAGCAGGCCACCTTGGACACCCGCGACGCCAAACACGCCCCCCGCACCTTGGCCGAACAACGCACCACCTGGCGGGCCGAAGCGCTCGCCGTCTGCGGCAGCCAGGGCGCCCTGGAGCAGATGTTCGCCACCACCCTGCACCGTTCCCGCAGCTCCGACCAGCCCGGTGTCGTGGTGGGCGGTGACCGCTGGTTCGCCTACACCTCCGGTGAGTTGGTGGCCACGTTGCAGGCGTCGCGGTCGACCTGGCAGGACTGGCACGTGCGCGCCGAGGCCTACCGGATCGCGCGCACCGCCGAGATCCCCCACGCCCACCTCGGCAACGTCGTCGACCGGCTGGTCGCTCAAGCCCTGGGCGACCACAGCGTGCCGGTGACGCCCGCCAACCTCGATCCGGTCAGCGACCCGCGGGTGCTGCGTCGCAGCGACGGCACCTCGATGTACACCGTCACCCGCAGCCGCCTTTACACCTCCCCAGCGATCCTGGACGCCGAGGGTCGACTGGTCGCCGCCGCCGGCCGCAGCGACGGTGTCGCGGCGTCCGATACCGATGTCGATCTGGCGCTGCTGGAATCGGCCGCCAACGGCGTCCAACTCAACCCTGGACAAGAAGCGCTGGTCCGCGGCCTGGCCACCTCCGGACGCCGCGTCCAGGTCGCGATCGCCCCGGCCGGGTCGGGCAAGACGACCGCCATGGCCACTCTGTCCCGCGCCTGGTCCGAGACCGGCGGCACGGTCATCGGGCTCGCCCCGTCCGCAGCGGCCGCCGACCAACTCAGGCAGCAGATCAACACCCACACCGACACGCTGGCCAAGCTCACCTGGCACCTCGACCACGACGGGCCCATCCCCGACTGGATCGCCCAGGTCGGTCCCACCACGCTGGTTGTCATCGACGAGGCCGGCATGGCGGACACGATCAGCCTCGATCGCGCCGTGAGCTGGATCC
Source organism: Propioniciclava sp. (assembly GCA_036803965.1). Taxonomy (GTDB): domain Bacteria; phylum Actinomycetota; class Actinomycetes; order Propionibacteriales; family Propionibacteriaceae; genus Propioniciclava. The sequence goes on along the minus strand of DAIRTI010000145.1, from coordinate 4,539 downwards.
TGCAACGTGGGGCGTCGGTGCGGCTCATCGGCGACGACCAACAACTCGCCGCCGTCGGTGCCGGGGGCGTCCTACGCGACATCGAAGCCACCCACGGGGTCCTGCGGCTCCGGGAACTGGTCCGCTTCGCCGACCCCGCCGAGGCGGCGGCGTCCCTGGCCCTACGTGAGGGACGCACCGAGGCACTCGGCTTCTACCTCGACCGCGGACGCGTCCACGTCGGCGACCAGGCCACCCTGCTCGGCGACCTGTTCGACGCCTGGGCCGCCGACCGCGGCCAGGGTCTGGACTCGATCATGCTCGCCCCCACCCGCGACCTCGTCGCCGACCTCAACCGGCGCGCCCGCGACCTCCGCCTGGGCGGCCGCTCCGGCGGCCGCGAGGTGTTGCTCGCCGACGGCAACCGCGCCGGCACGGGCGACACCATCATCACCCGCGCCAACGACCGCCGGCTGCGGGTCTCTGCCACCGACTGGGTCAAGAACGGCGACCGGTGGACCATCACCAGCATCGACGAGGGCGGCCGGATCCGCGCCACCCACAGCCGCTCTGGGCTGCACGTCACCCTGCCCGCCGACTACACCGCCACGGCGGTGCAACTCGGGTACGCGACCACCATCCACACCGCCCAAGGCGTCAGCGTCGACACCGTCCACGGGCTCGCGACCCCGGAGGTGGCCCGCCAGCCGCTCTACACCATGCTCACCCGCGGCCGGCACGCCAACCACGTCTACCTGCAGGTGGTCGGCGACGGCGCCGAGCACACCGTGATCCGCCCCGAAACGATCAACCCCGACACCCCCACCGACCTCCTCGAAGCGATCCTGGCCCGCGACGACTCACCGGTCTCTGCGACCAGCCAACGCCGCCACGCCACGGACCCCGGCCGGCAACTCCACGACGCCGCCGCCCGCTACGACGACGCCCTCACCGTCGCCGCCGAAACCGTCGCCACCCTCGACCAGATCGCCACCCTGGAACGGCGCGTCGAAGCCGTGCTGCCCGGCCTCACTGCCGCCAAGGACTGGACCACCCTGCGCACCCACCTGCTCATCCTGGCCGCCGACGGCCGCGAACCCATCGGCGCCCTCCTTGGCGCCTATCAAGAACGGCCCCTCAGGGACGCCCACGACCCCGCCGCCGTCCTCACCTGGCGCCTCGACGGCACCCTCACCGGCGGGCCGCTGCCCTGGCTGAACCGGATCCCCCAGCAACTCGCCGCCCACCCCCACTGGGGGCCCTACCTCACCCGGCGCGCGAGGCTCGTGGCGTCTCTAGCCGAGCAGGTCACCGACGCCGCCCGCGCCAGCACCGGACGGCCCGCATGGTTGACCGGGTCGCTGGCCGAGCCCACCCCCGGCACCCTGGCCGACATCGCCGTGTGGCGGGCCGCGCACGGCATCGACGACGCCGACCTCCGCCCGACCGGACCCCGGCTCGTGAGCCACGGCGAACACCGCTGGCAGCAGATCCTGGACGCCCGCGTCGCCGAAGACCGCAACCCAGCCCTGCACGAATGGGCGCCGCTGCTGCGCCGGCTCGCCCCGGCCGTCGACCACGACCCCTACACCGCCACCTTGGCCCGGCTGCTCGCCCAACTCGCCGGCGCCGGTGTCCCCGCCCACACCCTGCTCCATCAGGCCGGCGCACAAGGGGCCCTGCCTGACGACCATGCTGCCGCCGCCCTGTGGTGGCGCGTCACCGCTCAGCTCACCCCGGCCCACCATCGCGGCCTCGACGCTGACCAGCGCGTCCCCGCCGACTGGCCTCAGCACCTCCCTCGCATCCTTGGCGCCGGCACCGCTGCGGAGCTCCAGCAGTCCCCGTACTGGCCCGCCCTCGCCCACGCCGTCGAGGACGCCCTGCAGCGCGGCTGGACTCTGGACGCCCTGCTCACCAACCACACTGTCGGGCAGCCCGGCACGGTCGACGCCGCCCAGGCCCTCGCCTGGCGCATCACCGTCGCTACCGACCCCAGCCCCTACACCGACGACCACCTGCCCGTCGACCCCGCCGCCGACACCCCGCCCGACGACCTCCTCGACGGCTGGACGCCGCCCGAACCGCCCCCCGTGGCCCCCGACCGCATTCAGTTCGAGCCGGACGCCGACGCGTGGGTCGATCTCGACCTGGGCGTCGAGGCGGCGCTCCGTGGCGCCATGGGCGTCCCCGAACCCACCGAGGAGCAGATCCGCGAACAACTCGACCGCCGCGACGCCTGGCACGACAGCCACGCCACCCCGGACCGGCTCATCGCCGTCAACACCCTCGCCGCCGACTTCTACACCCGCCGGTACCCGGACAGCTGGGCGTCGAGATACCTCACCGACCGGCTCGGCACCGACCTGATCGGCCACCCCGACTACCAACCCGGCTACGCCCCGGACCAGTGGACCGCCCTGATCGACCATCTGCGCCACCGCGGCGTCACCGACACCGAACTGCTCACCGCCGGACTCGCCGCGACCGCGTCCAGTGGCCGTCTCATCGACCGGTTCCGCGACCGCGTCATGCTGCCCATCACCGACCCCGACGGACAGATCCTCGGCTTCGTCGGGCGCCGCAACCCCACCCACGACACCGACCCCGGCACGCGGACGCCGAAGTACCTCAACACTCCTGACACGCCCTTATTCCACAAGGGCGCTCAACTGTTCGCCCCCGCCCACCTCGAACGCGGTGGCGTCACCCCCGTCATCGTCGAAGGACCCCTGGACGCCGTCGCCGTCACCCTCGCCGGAGACGGCCGCTATGTCGGCGTCGCCCCCCTCGGCACCGCCCTCACCGACGACCAGGCCGCCCAACTGCACCGCCTCGGCAGAACCCCCATCGTCGCCACCGACAACGACCCCGCCGGACGCGCCGCCGCCGAACGCGACTACTGGAAGCTCACCCCCTACCAGCTCCACCCCCGCTACGCCGCCCTGCCCGACGGGTCAGACCCGGCCGACCTGGTCGGTGCCGGACACTCCGAACAGCTCGACGACGCGCTCGCTCAGGCGCGACCCCTCGCCCACGAACTGCTCACCCGACGCCTCACCGGCCTGCCCTCCGACTGGGCCCTCACCGAAGCCCTCAAAGTCATCGCCGCCCAACCCGCCGACCAATGGCCGATCAGCGAAGCCGCCCTCATCGGGGCGCTCGACGCCCCGGCGGCCCTGGTTCGGCTCGCCCTCAAGGAACAGATCGCCGCGTTCACCCGCGACCCCTGCGCCGCCGCCAGCCAGGCTTACGACCAGATCAAGGCCTACCAAGCCCGCCTCTTTGCCGCTCGTACCGGCACCAACCCACCCCTTGCCCCGAACGTCCAAGAACGGCGAGCTGAGGTGGGACCGGCCACCCCCGCCGCTCCGGGACGCATGGCCCGTCCCCACGACGAGGACCTGCGGCGCAGCGCCACCCATCCACGCCCTGACGTCCGCCGTTAGCCGATGCGGCAGGCTATGACCCACCCCAGGAGAGGAGCACCCGTGCACGTCGCAGTCATCGTCGGCGCCGCCGTCATCGGCGCCCTCGCCGGCTGGGCCATCGTCCACGACCTGCGCGCCCTCAGCTACCGGCGGCCCGACGAACGCGACCTGCCCACGCGCACCTGGCACCGCTGGCTCCCAGCTATCACCGGCACCGGCGCCGCCCTCGTGGCCACCACCGGCTCCTGGGAACGCCTCATCCTGGCCGTGCCGCTCCTCACGATCGGGGTCTGGCTTGCCGGCGTGGACGCCGACGTCAAACGCCTTCCCTACCGACAAGTCATCGCCCTCACCGTCGTGCAGGCCTTCGCGGTAGCTGGCGTCACCCTCGCCACCCAGAACCTTCGCGGCGCCCTCGTCGGACTCCTCGGCGCAGTCGTTGCCTACCTCGCGTTCCGCGTGCTGCATCACTTCGCCCAGGGGGACCTCGGCTACGGCGACGTCACCCTCGCCCCACCACTCGCCCTCGCCGTCACCACCGCAGGCGGACCCGCCCTCGCCTGGGCCTGGCTCCTGATCTCCCTGACCGCCGCCGCCATCCACGGCCTCGCCACACGCAGCGAACACGCGCATCGGCCGCTGGGGCCCTGGCTCATCGCCGGCGCCATCGTGGTCATGGGCTTCCCGGGCTGAGGAAAGCTTCAACGACCGCTGTCCCAGACTCCCCGTCCACCCAGCTCGGCCGCAGGTGGCCGAATCGCGACCAGTGCCGGAGGGACGCCCAAACCAAGGGCGCCGAACGGGGCCACCCCAGCCGAACGAGCACTTGCGAGTTGCTGTTATTGCAGTTGCGGATAGCATGGCGGCATGTCAACCCGCGCGCTCACGATCGCCCTCGACCCGGTCGACCCGGCCGTCCGGTCCGATGCGAAGAACCTGGCCGAGCGCCTCAGCGGCGACACCCCGGTCGAGGCCGCCGTCCGAGCGATGCTCGACGACGTCGCTCACGGCGCACGCGTCGTGGTGCTTCGCGCCGAGGACGAAGTGACTCCCGCGGCGGCCGCCGACATGCTGGGCGTCACCCGCCAGTTCGTCGACCGACTCTGCGCCGACGGCGTGCTCGCCTTCC
>DAIRTI010000144.1:0-7654 GCA_036803965.1 Propioniciclava sp. | reverse complement strand
GAGGACGCGAAGCTCCTCGCTCCCATGGTCGGTGGGGTGACACTGGGCGACCTGTCCGTCGAGCCGGTGACCGCGGAGCTGGTGGTGGTGTTCGGCGGCGACGGCAACATCCTGCGCGCGGCCGAGTGGGCCGTCCCTCGCGATGTCCCGGTGATGGGTGTGAACCTGGGCCACGTCGGCTTCCTGGCGGAGCTCGAGTCGTACGAGCTTCCGATCCTCATCGAACACGTCGCCGGCGGCGACTACCACGTCGAGGAGAGGATGACGATCGACGTCATCGTCCGTACCGAGGCTGGTGGGGACGAGGTGTGGCGTTCGTTCGCCGTCAATGAGGTCTCGCTGGAGAAGCTGGCCAGGGAACGCATGCTCGAGGTCCTCGTCCGGATCGACGGCCTGCCGCTCTCGCGCTGGGCCACCGACGGGGTGCTGGTCTCGACGCCGACGGGCTCGACCGCGTACGCCTTCTCAGCCCACGGTCCGGTGATCTGGCCCGAGCTCTCTGCGCTGCTGCTCGTCCCGATGAGCGCCCACGCGCTGTTCGCCCGTCCACTGGTGCTGTCCGATTCCACCGTGGTGGACATCGAGGTGCTGCCCGGCGTGACGCCCGGTGGGGTGGTGTGGTGCGACGGCCGCCGGTCGGTGGACGTCTCCCCGGGGATGGAGGTCGAAGCGAGGCTCGGACAGCACCGGCTCAAGCTCGCCAGGATCTCCGAGCAGCCGTTCGTGCACCGTCTGGTCGCCAAGTTCGGGCTGCCCGTCAACGGTTGGCGCGGCACCGCCGAGCAGAGCATCGACGCGGCCAGGGCGAGGAAGGCTGTGGGGTGAGTCGCGGTGCTCACTGAGATCCGCATCGCCGACCTCGGGGTCATCGGGGATGCCACCATCGAACCGGGCCCGGGCTTCACGGCCGTCACCGGCGAGACCGGAGCGGGCAAGACCCTGATCGTCACGGGACTCGGCCTGCTGACGGGGGTGAAGGCCGACCCCCGGCTGATCCGCACCGGTGCCGCCAGGGCCATCGTCGAGGCACGCTGGCGCGCCACCGACGGCGACCACGCTGCCCTGGAGGACCTCGGCGCAGAGGTCGAGGACGGCGAGGTGCTCCTCTCCCGCCAACTCGGGCCGAACCGTTCCCGGATGAGCATCGGCGGCGTGCAGGTTCCGCTGGGCCAGGCCGCGGCGCTGGTCGGGGAGTGGGTGACGATCCACGGGCAGTCGGAGCAGCTCAGGCTCGGCACGCCGGAGCGGCAACTCGAGGTGCTCGACCGCTACGCCGGCCCAGCCCTCGCCGAGGTTCTCGCGGGCTATCGCGACGACTACGCCGCCCGGCAGCACGCGTCCGCCGAGTTGCACGATCTGGTCACCCGGTCGCAGGCGCGTGCGCGTGAGCTCGACCTGCTCCGGTTCGGTCTCGATGAGATCGAGAAGGCAGCTCCGCAGCCCGGCGAGGACGCGGCGCTCGCCGCTGAGACGCTCCGCCTGCAGGCCGTCGACGACCTGCGCCAGGCCGCCCAGACGGCCCTGGTCGCCCTCGCCGGGGACGAGGACGCCTACACAGAGGCCGCGGACGCCCTGGGCCTGGTCTCGGCTGCGCGGAAGGCGCTCGCCGCCGGCGTCGCGAAGGATGGCGGGCTCGCCCCGATCGCCGACGAGTTGTCGGGTGCCGCGGCGGCACTGTCCGACGTCGCGTCCGGGTTGGCGGGCTACCTCGCCGGCCTCGACGCCGACCCGCTGCGCCTGGAGTGGATCGCGGGCAGGCGCGCGGAGCTCGCGCATCTCACCCGCAAGTACGGCGAGACCGTGGACGAGGTGCTGGCCTGGTCAGCGGAGGCGGCCGTGCGCGTCACGGAGCTCGACGCCGGGGATGCGCGGATCTCCGAACTCCGTGCGGAGGTCGAGCGCCTGGACGGGCGGCTGGTCGCGGCGGCGTCCGAGCTGAGCCGGCTGCGCGGTGACGCAGCGGGACGCCTGGCGGGCCTGGTGGCCAACGAGCTGGCCGCCCTGGCCATGCCGAGCGCGCAGCTGGCGTTCGACCTGACTGCCCGGGACCTCGGCCCCAACGGGGCCGACCAGGTCAACCTCGTCTTCTCGGCCAACCCGGGCAGCGCACCCGGCCCTCTCGGCAAGGTGGCCTCCGGTGGCGAGCTCAGCCGTGTCCGGCTGGCACTCGAGGTCGTCCTGGCGACGGACACGACCGGGGAGACCTTCGTCTTCGACGAGGTGGACGCCGGCGTCGGTGGCGCGGTCGCGCTGGAGATCGGGCGACGCCTGGCCCGGCTCGCCGAGACGTCCCAGGTGATCGTGGTGACCCACCTGGCCCAGGTCGCTGCGTTCGCCGATCGGCACTATCAGGTCACCAAGTCCGACGACGGATCGGTCACGACCAGCGGCGTGGAGCGCGTCGAAGGTGAGGAGCGGGTCGGAGTGCTCGCCCGGATGATGGGTGGCCTCGACTCCAGCGATTCGGCGCTCGCGCACGCCCGGGAACTGTTGGCAGAGGTCGGCTGAGGCGCTGCGAAGCCGTCGCACCGCCAGCACATGCACGAAACAGCGCAGTAGTGTTGCCCGTCTGCACCGTGCGTCGGATTGGTCGTGACCCCTCCTGCGCCTATAGGCTGGAGGCCCGTGGGAACCCCGACTCAGACCAAGCACGTATTCGTCACTGGAGGGGTCGTCTCCTCCCTCGGAAAGGGCTTGACCGCCTCCAGCCTCGGCAGCCTCCTGGTTGCCCGCGGGCTCAAGGTCACAATGCAGAAGCTGGATCCGTACCTCAATGTGGATCCCGGCACCATGAACCCCTTCCAGCACGGCGAGGTCTTCGTCACCGAGGACGGGGCGGAGACCGACCTCGACATCGGCCACTACGAGCGCTTCCTGAACGTCAACCTGAGCGCAGAGGCCAACGTCACCACCGGCAAGATCTACTCGTCCGTGATCGCCAAGGAACGCCGCGGCGACTTCCTGGGCGACACCGTGCAGGTGATCCCGCACATCACCAACGAGATCAAGGACGAGATGCTCGCCATGGGCGGGCGTGGCGTCGACATCGTGATCCACGAGATCGGCGGCACGGTCGGCGACATCGAGTCGCTGCCGTTCCTGGAGGCCGCCCGGCAGGTGCGCCGCGACGTCGGCCGCGACAACTGCTTCTTCCTGCACGTCTCGCTGGTGCCCTATATCGGCCCGTCGGGGGAGATGAAGACCAAGCCGACCCAGCACTCGGTGGCCGCGCTGCGCCAGGTCGGCATCCTGCCGGATGCCATCGTCTGCCGCGCCAACCGCGACGTCCCCGAGGGCATCAAGCGCAAGATCGCCCTGATGTGCGACGTCGACGAGGAGGGCGTGATCTCCTGCCCGGACGCCCCGTCGATCTACGACATCCCCAAGGTGCTGCATTCGGAGGGCCTGGACGCCTACGTCGTCCGCCGGCTCGGGGTCAAGTTCCGCGACGTCGACTGGAAGAAGTGGGACGACCTGCTTGAGCGCGTCCACCACCCCAAGAACGAGGTCACGATCGCCCTGGTCGGCAAGTACATCGACCTCCCGGACGCTTACCTGTCGGTGTCCGAGGCGCTGCGGGCCGGCGGGTTCGCGAACTGGGCCAAGGTCAACATCCGCTGGGTGGCGTCCGACACCTGCGAGACGCCCGAGGGCGCCCAGGCGAACCTGGCCGACGTCGACGGCATCGTGGTGCCGGGCGGCTTCGGCATCCGCGGGGTCGAGGGCAAGCTCGGAGCGCTGCGGTACGCCCGCGAGAACCAGCTTCCGACGCTCGGGCTGTGCCTCGGCCTGCAGTGCATGGTGATCGAGGTCGCCCGCGACCTCTGCGGGCACCCGGACGCCGCGTCGACCGAGTTCGACCCCGACACGTCCGCGCCGGTCATCTCGACGATGGCCGAGCAGGAGCACATCGTGGCCGGCGAGGGCGACCTGGGCGGCACGATGCGGCTGGGCTCGTACCCGGCCGTGCTGACGCCGGGCTCGATCGTGGCGCAGGCGTACGGAGTGCACGAGGTGACCGAGCGCCACCGCCACCGCTACGAGGTCAACAACGCCTACCGCGACGAACTGGAGGCCGCGGGCCTGCACGTGTCGGGCACGTCCCCCGACGGCAAGCTGGTCGAGTTCGTCGAGCTCGACCGCGAGCTGCACCCCTACTTCGTGGCCACCCAGGCGCATCCCGAGCTCAAGTCGCGCCCGACCGCCGCGCATCCGCTGTTCGCCGGGCTGATCAAGGCCGCGATCCAGCACAAGGCCGACCAGAGGCTGTTCGGCGAGGAGGACTGATGCTCGACCTGCCGGTGCTGACGGCGTCCGAGGTCACCGACGTGCCCACCGCCTGGCCGATCACCGGGCACGCGCTGCTGGGGCACGGGGTGATCCAGGACTTCGTCCGCGACGGGGTGGAGTCGCCCTCGGGCGAGGTGATGGTGCGGGACTACCTCGTGCACACCGGGGCGGTCGGCGTCATCGCGGTGGACGCCGAGGAGCGCGTCCTGGTCGTGCGGCAGTACCGGCACCCCGTGGGCTTCACGCTGCTGGAACCCCCGGCGGGGCTGCTCGACGTGTCGGGGGAGGGCTGGCTGCTCGCCGCCCAGCGCGAGCTGGCCGAGGAGGCCCAGGTCGCCGCGTCCGACTGGCAGGTGCTGGTCGACCAGTTCAACTCGCCCGGCTGCTGCCAGGAGTCGCTGCGCATCTACCTCGCGCGCGGGCTGAGCCCGGCGCCGCACCCGGAGGGGTTCGTCCCCGACGGAGAGGAGGCGCACATGGAGGTCGCGCTCGTCGCCCTCGACGACCTGGTCGACGCGATTCTCGCCGGGCGCTGCCAGAACCCGACGCTGGTCTCGGGCGTCCTCGCGGCGCACACCGTGCTCCGGGGCGGACGCGCCGACGCGCTGCGTCCCGCCGACGCCCCGTGGCCGGCCCGGGACGCCAAGCACGCCCGCGACGCCGCGCTGGCCGGGTTCGCGGGCCGGCCGGATCAGGCCGATGCCGGGTCCGAGACAGAGCCCGATGCCGGGCAGCGAGGTTGAGGCGGCCGTCGCCGCCTACCTCGACCACCTGACGGTCGAGCGCGGCGCCTCGCCGAACACGATCGGCTCGTACGCCCGTGACCTGCGCCGCTACGTGCGGTTCCTCTCCGATTCCGGGGTGACAAGCCTGGACGCCGTCCGTCCCGACCACGTCAGCGGATTCGCCGCGTGGCTGCGCGAGCCGGCAACGGCTTCCCCGGACGCCGGCGACTCAGGGGAGGCGGCGAAAACTCCCTTCCCGTCGATCGAACCGCCGGCCGATCGCGGTGATTCGTCGATCTCGCAGGGAGTTTCCGCGGCCGGCGGGCCCGGCCTGTCGGCGTCCAGCGCCGCGCGGGCGGTCGTCGCGGTGCGTTCGTTCCACCGGTTCGCGCTCCTCGACGGTACGTCCGCGGACGATCCGGCCGCCCAGGTGCGCCCCCCCAAGCAGCCGCGGCGCCTGCCCCACGCGCTCTCGCTGGAGGACGTCCAGGCGCTGCTGGACGCCCCCGACCGGACGACACCGGCGGGGCTGCGGGACGCCGCCCTGCTCGAACTGCTCTACGGCACCGGCGCCCGGATCAGCGAGGCCGTCGGCCTCGACGTCGACGACGTGACCGCCCAGCTGGACGACCCCGAGCTGGGCCTGCGGCTCTACGGCAAGGGACGCAAGGAGCGGCTCGTCCCGCTCGGCTCGTACGCCCGCACGGCGATCGGCGACTATCTGACGCGTGGGCGTCCGGCCTTGTCGGAACGGGCCAAACGGGCGACGCCGGCGCTGTTCCTCAACGCCCGGGGCGGACGCCTCAGCCGCCAGTCGGCGTGGCAGGTCGTGCAGGTGAACGCCAGCCGGGCGCGCATCGAGACCGAGCTCGGGCCGCACACGCTGCGGCACTCGTTCGCCACCCACCTGCTCGACGGCGGGGCGGACGTGCGGGTGGTTCAGGAACTGCTCGGCCACGCGTCGGTGACCACGACCCAGCTGTACACGCTGGTGACGGCCGAGCACCTGCGAGAGGTGTTCCTCACCGCGCACCCGCGTGCCCGCTGAGGCGAGCCGCCACCGGGACGAGGCCGGTTAAGGGCCCGTCAAGACCAGTCAGCGCCCCGTCAGGGGGCGCCCAGGACGGCCGCGGCCTGCCAACCATGGACTCGTGATCGAGAACCTGCTGGGTGCCCTCGTCGGGCTGGCCATCATCGTCTACCTCGTCTACGCCCTCACCCACGCGGATCGGTTCTGAGGCCATGGACGCCACGCTGGCCGCGGTGGCTTCGGTGTTCACCGTGGTCGTCATCCTGGCGGTCATCCACGTCCCGCTGGGGACGTGGCTGCATCGCGTCTACACCTCCCCCCGGCACAGCCGCGCGGAGTTGCTGATCTACCGGCTGGTCGGCGTCAACCCCGACGTCGAGCAGCGCTGGTCGGTCTACGCGCTGTCGGTGCTGGCGTTCTCGGGCGTGTCGATCCTCGCGCTGTGGCTGCTGATCGTCGTCCAGCGCTTCTTGCCCTGGTCGCTGGGCCGCTCGATGAACGTCGACACCGCCCTCAACACGGCGGTCTCGTTCGTGACCAACACGAATTGGCAGTCGTACGCAGGCGAGGCCGGCACCGGGTACCTCGTGCAGGCGGCCGGACTGACCGTGCAGAACTTCTTGTCGGCCGCCGTCGGGCTGGCGGTCGCGATGGCCGTGGTGCGCGGCCTGGCCCGTGAGCGCACCGATCGGATCGGCAACTTCTGGGTCGATCTGACCCGAGGCACGCTGCGCGTCCTGCTCCCGCTGGCGGTGCTGGTCGCCGTGCTTCTGATCGCCGGCGGCGTGATCCAGAACCTGAACGACCCGCTGACGGTCACCACGATCGCCGGCGGGCAGCAGGTGGTCCAGGGCGGGCCGGTGGCGTCTCAGGAGGCCATCAAGCTGCTCGGGACGAACGGCGGCGGCTTCTTCAACGCCAACTCGGCGCACCCGTTCGAGAACCCGACCGGGCTGACCGACCTGCTCGAGATCGTCGCGCTGCTGGCGATCGGGTCGGCGCTGCCGTACACCTACGGGCTCATGGTCGGCGACCGGCGCCAAGGCCTGGCGCTGGCCGGCGTCATGGCCGCGCTCGGCGTCGGGGCGATGGGCCTCCTGACGTGGGCCGAGGTCGCCGGCGGCAGCATGGAGGGCAAGGAGCAGCGGCTGGGCGCCGTCTGGTCGGCGGTCTTCGCCTCCGCCACGACGAGCACCTCGACGGGGGCGATCAACGCCCTGCACGAGTCGCTGCAACCCCTGGCCGGAGGCATCGCCTTGCTCAACATGATGCTGGGCGAGCTGTCGCCCGGCGGCGTGGGCAGCGGGCTGTACTCGATGCTGGTGATGGTCGTGCTGACCGTGTTCATCGCCGGCCTGATGGTCGGACGCCCCCCCCGAACTGCTGGGCAAGACCATCGGACGCCGCGAGGTCACCCTGGCCGCGGTGGCCATGCTGATCACGCCCACTCTGGTGCTGCTCGGTACGGGAACCGCGCTGGTCGTTCCGGTGGCGCGCGACGCCATCTCCGCGAGCGGCCCCCACGGGCTCAGCGAGATGCTGTACGCCTTCACGTCGGCGGCGAACAACAACGGCTCGGCGTTCGCCGGGCTGTCGGCCGACCAGCCGT
>DAIRTI010000143.1:0-7661 GCA_036803965.1 Propioniciclava sp. | reverse complement strand
CCGTGAAGACTACGAGGCTGGCGATCGCCAAGACGATGGCTGCCCGGAGACGAGCCGCGGCAGTCGTGGCGTCCCGATGAGCTAGATCCGGCGGAGCAGACTTGGTCTTGATGAGGCGCGGCATCCCACCGCTAGCGTGGAGGGCAAGGAGCAGCGCGGCCAAGGCGCAGCCGAGCGCCAGCGACAACAGGACGCCGACCGCGACGGCGTACCCGGTGTCGAGGGCGCGCAGTTCGTCCCGCAGCCCGAACCCGGTGACACCGGTCACCAGAGCGAGCAGCCCGGCCAGACCGCCCTGCCACTTCCCGGCGCTGGCCCTCACTGCCTCCAGTTCCTGCTGCCGGGCCAAGCCAGCCGCCTTGGCGTCGGCAAGGGCGGCCGGGGTGCCCGCGCGTCCTGACACAGGGCGTTGTTTGGTCATTCGGGCACCTCGGCCACCCAGTAAGCGCCGCAGCCCGACGTGTTCTCAGGACGCCCCGTATGGGTTTCTGAGCACTGGCAGATGACGATCACCGGCTCGGCCGCTACGGTTCGCAGATACTCCAGAGGGTGGTCGTAAAGGAACGAATGAGCGCAGACAGGGCACCGGCCCGTGAACTGGACGAACGTGGGATTCCCGGGCGGCAGGTATTCATACCAGGTCTGGTTGGCCGCCTTCTGACCGATGTCGTCGGAGGTCTGCTCCTCCCAAGGCGTTGGGGGGTCGTCCGTCGAAGGGCTCATGTGAACGAGGATACGGCCCACTGGCCCTCCGACCCGGCAAGCGAGCACCTTGCGGGGACACGGTCGAGAAGGCAACCTGCGGCGGATGTCAGAGCGTTCGGACCGAGTTGATGATCTTCCGCTCACATTTGGCGCTCGGTGAGAGCCAACGTTCCGGCGTCGGGTGAGCCACTGTTCCGCGTGGCGTGAGACCACTGCGACCTGCTGGGGTGAGCCGTGGCGCCATTGCACAGCTCGATGACTTGACCGCTCTGTTCGCTGATGTCCGGACGAGTTGGAACTGTCAGCTACCGTCGTCGCAATTCAGCTTTGAGCAAAGGTGTGCGTAGTCCGCGTAAGCCCGAGCGCAACAAGTCACCTTTATCAGCATTGACGACCAAGGTTGAAGCGTCAAGCGCCTCGTCGCGTTCTTGGCTGCCGCCGCAGGAGACCGTCTACGCGCGGACGAGTAGCACATAGATAGGCTATGGGCCAACGCCGCTATAGCCATTCCGAATTCAGATCCGAGTCGTTGGGCAGGAGGAGAAGGGGCCCTAAATCAGGCCGACTCTTGGACACGTCTTCTGTCAACCGGTTGAGCTTCTCGAGGAGTTGCTTGGACGGTCCGTGCTCGGGTGACCAGGCGGTGGACGGCGGTGCGCCCACGACCTGACGAATTCGCGCGCGAAGCTGGTTGCGAAGCTCAACAGCTCGTTCCTGCAGTTCCTCAAGCATCCGAACGCGATCTCCGAACTCGAGGCGCATCTTCGACCACATCCCAAAGGCTCCCCAAAGGGATCGATCTCGCAGGCGCCGGCGCTGGCCATCACGAGGAACACCCCCGGACGGTCGAAGCCTGCGCGCGCGAAGGCGTCCTGCACCGCCTCGGTTGCAGTGTCAGTCAGGCTGGAGGGAACGAGCGCGATGGCAGATCCCCCGAATCCCCCGCCGGTCATGCGGGCGCCCAGCGCACCGTGCGCGCGGGCGGTCTCGACGGCCAGGTCCAGTTCCGGGGTAGAGATCGCGAAGTCGTCTCGCATGGAGGCGTGTGAGGCGTCCAGCAGATCGCCGATGGCGGTGGGTCCCTCAACCCGCAGGCGATGAACGGTCTCCAAGACCCGGGCGTCCTCGCTGACCACGTGCCGAACCCGCCGGAAGACAACGTCGTCGAGGGCCGCCCTCGCTCGGGGCAGGTCAGCGAGTGTGAGATCACGCAGCGCGCGGACTCCGAGAGCGGCCGCGCCGACTTCGCACTGCCGCCGACGTTCGCCGTAGCCCCCGTCCGCGTGCGCGTGGCTGACCCTCGTGTCGACGACCATGACCTCGAGTCCGGCCTCGGCCAGGCCGAGAGGGACGATCTCCGCGACCAGGCTGCGGCAGTCGAGGAAGACGGCCGCGTCCTGCTCGCCGAGGATGGACGCTGACTGGTCCATGATGCCGGTGGGAGCGCCGACAACGACGTTCTCAGCCCATTGCCCCACGCGAGCAAGGGTCGAGCGATCAAGACCCAGCTCCCACAGCCCATTCAGGGCCATCGCCACCGCACTCTCGATGGCGGCCGACGATGACAGGCCCGCCCCGACCGGGACGTCTGAGACGAGTGCAATGTCGAACCCGGGCACACGGCCGAGGTCAGCGCCGAACCGGTCGAGCGCCGCGGCCACCCCGAGCGGGTACCCGGCCCACCCCGTCGGTCGGCCACCGACCAGTGAGTCGACGTCCGACTCGACCAGACCAGGCGCGAAGTCGGTCACGAGGCGGATTCTCCGGTCGCGCCTGGGGCGGATCGCGGCGAATGCGGCACGGTCGATGGCGAAGGGGAGGACGAAGCCCTCGTTGTAATCGGTGTGCTCGCCGATGAGGTTCACCCGGCCGGGGCCTCGGAAAGTGGCGGTGGGTTGCGCGCCGAAGGCGTGCCGGAAGGCTTGATCGAGGGCGTGGGGTTGGATCATTCATGTCTCCGTGGGACGGTGCGTGAGGGCGTGGCTGGCTGGTGTCTCTGGACGAATCGAGCGTGTGACCTCCAGGAGGAGGCATCGATCGGGCGGGAGCAACGGCGTCTGGATGCCGACGGTTCCCAGCGCCAGACCGGACAACCGCAGCGGACGGCCGTCCTGGAGCCACGGCGGGACCCCGAGCCCGGCGATGCTGGTGTCGACAACCGCAGCCGCTGGGACGTCCGCCGGCTTCACAGGTCGCACCTCGTAGACAGCGTGGGGGTCGAGTCCCGGCAGGATGACGCGGCCAAGGGTCGGGGCGTCGGTGCTCTCCGTGACGCAGAGGCTGAAGATGGCCCGGTCGGGCGTCACGACGCCGTGGAGGAACAGGCCCGGCTCGAGCGGGTCGACCCGCACGAGATCGCCGCCGTGCAGGGTCGCCCTGTTTTGCTTGTACCATCCGATCCAGGCCGCCAGTTCAGCCAGCTCCTCGCCGGTGGCCTGGGCCAGGTTCCACTCGATACCCAGGTGCCCGAAGACGGCGGTCGCTGCCCGGAAGGCCAGGTCGTGGCTGCGTCCGGTGGTGTGCGACCGCCCGGACGCCACGTGCGAGCCGATCAACTCCGGGGGCAGCAACTGCCCGGTCCACCGGTTGATGTGCTGACGTTCGAGGGGGTCGATGCAGTCCGACGCCCAGACCCGGTCGCAACGGCTCATCACCTCGAGGTCGATCCGCCCACCCCCCGACGAGCACGACTCGATCTCCAGGGCCGGGAAGCGCGCCTTCAGTTCGTCGATCAGTCGGTAGAAAGCCCTCGTCTGCTCATGCACCCCCGGCGCTCCCGTCGGCCACGTCCCGGCCTCCACCAGGTCCCGGTTGTGGTCCCACTTGATGGCCTTGATCGGGTACCGGGTCAGGAGCGCCACCAACTGGTCGCGCACGTGGGCGTACGCCTCGGGGATGCCCAGGTTCAGCACCTGCTGGAACCGCGACTCGACCGGCAGCCGCCCGCCGCCTGGCTGCATAACCCACTCCGGGTGGGCGCGGGCGACGTCGGAGTCGGGGTTGACCATCTCGGGCTCGAACCACAGTCCGAACTCCATGCCGAGCCCGGTGACCTTGTTGATCAGGGGCCCGAGCCCGTCCGGCCAGACGTCGGGGCTGACCACCCAGTCACCCAGCCCGGAGCGGTCGTTGCGGCGCGAGGAGAACCAGCCGTCGTCGAGCACGAACCGCTCGACGCCGATGGCCGCCGCCCGTTCGGCCAGGTCGCTGAGGCGGGCGAGGTCGTGGTCGAAGTAGACCGCCTCCCACACGTTGATCGTCACCGGACGCGGCCCGGCCGGGTAGCCCTCGCGCGCCCGCAACCACCGGTGGAACCGGCGGGCCACGGCGTCCAGGCCGACGCCGTGGGCGGCGTACACCCACGGCCCGGCGTAGGCCTCCCCCGGACGCAGCAGGCCCTCGGCGGGCAGCAGCAACTCGCCGCCGCCGAGCAGCTGTTCGCCGGACGCCGCGCGTTCGGCGTAGTGGACGTGGTTGCCGCTCCAGGCCGTGTGGACCGCCCAGACCTCGCCCTCGCCGAACCCGAATCCGGGCGTCCCGGCGTGCAGGACGAACGCCGAGTCGGGACCGGTGCGTCCGCGCCGGCCCTCGCGCCGGTGCGTCCCGACGGCCAGGGGGTGACGCTGCGGGACGCGTTCCTTGGTCCAGCGGCCGGCGAAGTCGAGCAGCTCGCGGGCGCGTCGCGGCACGGGGAACGCGACGAGCAGCTCGTCCACGCGGAAGTCGTCCTCGCCGCTGTTGCGGACGCGTCCGCGGGCGCGCACGAGCCCCTGCGGGGTCAGCTCGACCTCGAGGTCGAGCCCGAGCCGCGCGGCGGCGTCCGCGGCCCGGAACGTCACCGACGCCGGGCCGAGCAGCGTGACGCCCTCGGCGAGCGGCTCGCCGTCGACCAGCACCTCCACCAGCCGCCAGTCCGGCGACCAGTCGGCGCCGCTGGCCCGCGAGCCGGTCAGCCCGGGACGCCCCATCCAGCCGGTGCGCGCCTCCGGGACCATCGACAGCCGCACCGGGACGTCCGGCGCGTTGGGGACTTGCGGGGGCAGCCAGGCGAGCACGAGCGCGTCGACGGCGGCGGCGTCCAGGCCGGGCAGCGCCGCGCCCCAGTGGATGACGGCCGGCAGCCGCCGGTCGGTGCAGTCGAGGACGAGCCCGACGCCGTCGGCGCTCAGCGCGAGCCGCCAGCCGGGGCCGGTCATCGTGCGTCGCCGACGCGCAGGCTGACGGACGCCGACAGCGGGCGCGGCCACAGGGCGGCCTCGGGGCGCACGTCAGGCCCGCACGAGCGCGAGCCGAGGCCGTGCTGCGCCAGGTCGAGGTACAGGTGGACGCCGGACGAGGCCGGCAGTTCGTGCTGGTGCGTCGCGGCCGTCCATTCCTCGGCGCTGTGCCGCGCCACGGCGAACCCGGGACGCGTCCCGCCCACGGGGTCGGTGCCGACGACGAGGTCGGGCAGGTCGGGGCCGGACAGGCGCAGCTCCCGGACCTGCTCGCGGTGCCCGCTCTCCTGCGGGACGGCGTAGGGCACGGTGAGGTCGTCGACGGACGCCGAGAAGCGTCCGACCCGGGCGGCCTCGCGGCTGTCGGCGTAGTTCTCCGCCGGCCCGGTGCCGAACCACGAGGCAGCGGTGTAGCCGCCGGGCAGCAGCAGGTGGACGCCGACGCGCGGCCAGGTCACCGTCCAGCCGGTCGAGGGCATGACGTCGACGTCGAGGTGGAGCGTGCCGTCGTGCCAACCCCAGCGCTGGTCGACGATGACGTAGCGCGCCGAGTTGGCCGCGGCGAGCCGGTACCGGGTGGCCAGGCCGTCGGGCCCGACGACGAGGTTGACGAGTCGCTGCTGGACCCGATCCAGGCCGGCGTCGCGCCATCGCTCCGCCGACGACGGCCCTTCGATGCCGAGCCCGCCCGTCTCCGCGGGGCTGCCCAACTCGTAGGACCCGCGCGTGGCCAGGCTGTCGTTCTCCGTCGGCGCACGCCACAGCGTCACCTCGCCGCCTGCGGCCGGCACGCCCGCCAGCGAGACGAGGCGTCCCCACCGGTCGAAGCGGGCATCCCCCAGCGCGTAGCCGTCACCGGCCGGCGCCGCCGGAGCCGCAGCCGTCCGGTCGACAGCGGGTGGGCGAACCGACGCCAACTCGAGTTGGGAGGTTGTGACGACGTGCCCCGCGGGCGCCCACGCCGTGGGGCGGGTCAGGGCCGCCGTGACCGTCAGCCAGTGCTCGCCCGGCGCCGTCACGTCCAGCACCGGCAGCGGGGCGGACGCCGACTGTCCGGGCCGAACGGTCGGGACGGCGAGCGGCCCCTCCCCCACCCGGTGACCGTTGAGTTCGTGAGTCCACGTGAACCTGAGGTCGGCGGTGTCGCCGTCGTGGCGGCGGTTCGACACCGTCACGCCCTCATCGCCCAGCGCGATCTTGATGGGGGTCACGACGGCGGCGTATTCGGCGAGCATCGGCGTCGGCGTCCCGTCGGCGAGCACCATGCCGTCGCAGACGAAGCTGCCGTCGTGATACACCTCGCCGAAGTCGCCGCCGTAGCCGTAGAACGGGGTCCCCTCCGGGGTGGCCGTCAGGAGTCCGTGGTCGCGCCACTCCCAGACGAAGCCGCCGTGGAGGGCCGGGTGGGCGTCGAACACCGCCTCGTAACTGGCGATGCCCCCCGCACCGTTCCCCATGGCATGGAGGTACTCGCACTCGATGATCGGACGCCCCGGCCGGGTCCGCGTCAGGTCGACGAGTTCCTCGATCGAGGCGTACATGCGCGACACGACGTCGACGTAGCGATCGGTGTGGTCGTTCTCGTAGTGCACGGGACGCCCCGGATCCCGCCGGTGGATCCAGGCAGCCATGGCAGCGAGGTTGCTGCCCGCGCCCGACTCGTTGCCCAGCGACCACGCGATGACGCAGGGGTGGTTCTTGTCACGCTCGACCATGCGCTGGGCCCGGTCGAGGTAGACCTCGCGCCAGTCGAGGTCGTCGGATGGGTTGCCGACCCAGCCGCTCAGCTCGAACCCGTGGGTCTCGAGGTCGCACTCGTCGATCACCCAGAAGCCGAGTTCGTCGGCGAGGTCGAGCAGTGTCGGGTGGGGCGGGTAGTGGCTGGTGCGGATGGCGTTCAGGTTGTGGCGTTTCATGAGCAGCATGGCCTCGCGCACCTTGTGGGCGTCGAAGACGCGGCCTTCGCCGGGGTCGAAATCGTGGCGGTTGACCCCGCGGATCCTGACCCTCCGGCCGTTCACCAGCCAGGCGTCCCCGTCGACCTCGACCCGGCGGAAACCCGCGTTGAGGGTGAGGGTCTCCGCGGCGTTGGCCACCTCGACGGTGTAGAGCCGCGGCACGTCCGCGCTCCACGCCTCGACAGGGCCGACGTCGAAGGCGTGCGGCGCGGTGGCGTCCGGGATCTCGACGGTGAACCCGAGTTCGGGGCACGACACCCGCACTGGGAAGGCCTCGGCGGAGCACCCCACCTCAACCGCCAGGGTGCCCTGACCGGTGTCCGGGTCGCGATCGGCACGGAGGAACAGGTCGTCGAGGCCCGCGTCCGGCCGGTGCAGGAGCGTCACCTCGCGGAAGAGGCCGGGGAGCCACCACTGGTCCTGATCCTCGATGTAGGACATCGCCGACCACTGATGAACCCTGACCACGAGGACGTTCTCCCCGTTCCGGACGCTGTCCGTCACATCGAGCTCCTGCCGCAGGCGGCTGCCCCGGACGATGCCCACCTCCGCACCGTTCAGCCACACCCGCCCCAGCGACTCCAGCCCGTCGAACCGCAACCAGACCCGGCCGCTGGCGAGCCAGTCGGTCGGCACCTCGAACCGACGACGGTGGTCGCCGGTCGGGTTGGCGTCCGGCACGTGCGGCACCTCGAGTGGGAACGGGTACTTGACGTTGGTGTACACCGGCCTTCCCCAGCGCCCATCGCCGCGTAGCACCCAGTGCGACGGGACGTCGATC
>DAIRTI010000142.1:0-7673 GCA_036803965.1 Propioniciclava sp. | reverse complement strand
GGTGGCGTCCCGCCGCAGCAGCGCCCGCGGCAGCAGCGCTGCGGCATGCGCGCGCGAGGTGAGCCGCAGCCGGGCCGCGCGCTCGGCCCGGCGCCAGCCGACCTCCGCCGCCTGGGACGCCGCCAGCGCGAAGTAGGCACGCTCGCCCGCGAACCGCGATCCGTCGATCAGCTTGGTGCTCGACGCGCTCGCCGAGTGCCGCCGGTACTGGAACGCCACGTTCGGCGTCACCAGCAGCTGCTCGCCGGCGAACACCATGTCCATGACCAGCGCGAGGTCCTGGATGATCGGGTAGCCCTCGCGGAAGTCGAACGCCTTGATCCGCTCGGTCCGGAAGGTCAGCGCGGGCCAGTACAGCCAGTCGCCGGTCAGCAGGTTGGCGGCCAGCGACTCCCCGCCCAGCAACTGGAAGCCGCCGCCCCGGGGCTGCACGACCCGCTGCTTGACCTGGTCGGCCAGCGTCTTCACCACCTGCCCGCGCTCGTCGATCACGTCCACGCCCGGCTGGATGATCGCCGGCCCCGCGAACCGCGCGTGCGCCGCCAGCATCTCCCGGACGTAGTTCGGCAGCAGCCGGTCGTCGCAGCCCAGCATCGCCATCAGCGGCTCGGACGCCAGCCCCACGCACGTGCGGTAGTTCGCCGTGATGCCCTCGTTGGCGTCCTTACGGAGATAGGTGATCCGCGGGTGGCCGAGCGTCTCGACCCAGCGCTGGATCTCGTCGGAGGGGTAGGCGTCGTCGACGATCGTCAGCCGCCAGGCGTCGCTGTCCTGGCCCAGGACGCTCTCGACCGTCTCGCGCATCAGCGCCGGCTCGCCCCAGTAGGGGATGAAGATGTCCAGGACCATCGCTGCCTCTCAGGACCCGGTACCGCTCGGACCGGTCTCGTTCTCCTCGGACGCCGTCGCGCTCCGCCCGGACGCGTCGGCCGTCCCCCCGGTCGCCTCACCCGCGCTCTCGGACGCCCCGGCGCCGGACCGTGTGGCGTCCAGCTCGGTGCGGATCAGCGCGATGTGCTCGGCGAGCTTGCGGACCTCGTCCTCGAGCGCGGACGCCTCGAGCGACAGGTGCAGCGCGACGCCGAGCAGCAGCAGGATCGCCGCGAAGAACAACAGGTTGGACGGCACGGCCACGCCGAGCAGGTGCGACAGTTCGACCATCAGCCCTGGCCAGGCGGCGAGCAGGATGATGCCGACGCCGATCAGGATCCACAGGGCGGCGTACTTCTCGCGGATGCGTCCGGACCGGAGCAGCCGGAACAGCACGATCGCGACCCCGACCGCCACGACGCCGAACACGATCTGCGAGGTCACGGGCCCACCTCCGGAGCCGGACGCCGACCCGCGCGCGCGGCGTCCCAGGCGTGGTCGTGGACCGGCAGCGCCCGGGCCGGCACCGGCCGCCGCGTCATCGCGATCAGCAGCGCGAACGCCGACCGCACCAGGTACACCGCCGCCTTCCACGGCGAGTGCGACGGGTCGCCGCCCTGCCGCGGACGCATCGCGACCGGTACCTGCGTCACCGTCAGCCCGCCCCGGATCGCGGTCAGCAGCGAGTCGACGGTGTCGCCCAGGTATTCGGCCGGGTAGTGCTCGGTGTACTGCAGGATCGCCCGCCGGTCGGCCGCCCTGAATCCGGACGTCACGTCGGTCAGCTGGACGCCAGCGGCGCGCGTGAACGCGGCAGACAGCAGCTTCATCGCCCACGCCCGGGGGCCCCGCACCTGGTAGTCGCCGACCCCGGCGAAGCGGGCGCCGATCGCGATGTCGGCGTGCTCCAGCCCGGCGAAGACGGCCTCGATGTCGGACGGGTCGTGCTGGCCGTCGGCGTCCACCTGGATGGCCTGCTCGTAGCCCTGCTCCCAGGCGTACAGGAAGCCGGCGCGCAGCGCGCCACCGACGCCCAGGTTGAACGGCAGCGACATGACGCGCGCCCCCGCGGCGCGGGCCACCGCGGCGGTCTCGTCGTTGGACCCGTCGTCCACCACGAGCAGGTCGACGTCGCGCACGGACGCCCTCAGCTCGGCGATGGTGTCGGCGATGACCTCGGCCTCGTTCCAGGCGGGCATGATCGCCAGCCGTCGCAGTGCTGCAGCCATCGCGCCTTCGACCTCCGTGTGGGCGGCGGCGAGTCTATCGGACTCGGCTGACCGGCCCTTTTCGAGCAGTGGCGAAAGCCCCTTTCAGGCTATGACGAGAGGGGCGTCGTCCCTGACCGTGCCCACGATCGAAGACGTAGATGTCCAGCATGCGGTTGGGCTGACGAGCCCACCACGCGGGGACCCCCGCGATGGAAAGATGGTCGCCATGAGTCAGCGAACCATTGGTGTCACCGAAGTCGCACTGCGCGACGCGCACCAGAGCCTGATGGCCACCCGTATGGCGCTGGAGGACATGGTCGACGCCTGCGCCGACATCGACCAGGCGGGCTACTGGAGCGTCGAGTGCTGGGGCGGCGCGACGTACGACGCGTGTATCCGCTTCCTGAACGAGGATCCGTGGGTGCGCCTGCGGACCTTCCGCGAATTGATGCCGAACAGCAGGCTGCAGATGCTGCTGCGTGGCCAGAATCTGCTCGGCTACCGCCACTACGAGGACATGGTGGTCGAGAAGTTCGTCGAGAAGTCCGCCGAGAACGGCATGGACGTCTTCCGGGTCTTCGACGCGCTCAACGACCCGCGCAACATGGAGCGGGCGATGAACGCGGTCAAGGCGACCGGCAAGCACGCCCAGGGCACGATCTGCTACACGATCTCGCCCCTCCACACCACCGAGGGCTACGTGAAACTGGCCGGTCGGCTGCTCGACATGGGCGCCGAGTCGCTCGCGCTGAAGGACATGGCCGCGCTGCTGCAGCCGCAGCCGGCGTACGACATCGTCAGCAGCATCAAGGAGACCTACGGCGACGTGCAGATCAACGTGCACTGCCACGCCACCACGGGCGTCACGTTGGTCTCGCTGATGAAGGCCATCGAGGCCGGCGCCGACGTGGTCGACACCGCCATCTCGTCGATGAGCCTCGGCCCGGGCCACAACCCGACCGAGTCCCTCGTCGCGATGCTCGAGGGCACGCCGTACACGACCGAGCTCGACCACGACCGCCTGATCCGGATCCGCGACCACTTCGCGAAGATCCGCCCGAAGTACGCGCAGTACGAGTCGGCGACCCTGGTCGACACCGACATCTTCAGCTCCCAGATCCCCGGCGGCATGCTCTCGAACATGGAGAGCCAGCTGAAGGCTCAGGGCGCCGGCGACCGGATCAAGGAGGTGATGGCCGAGGTGCCGCTGGTGAAGGCCGACTCCGGCCACCCGCCGCTGGTCACCCCGTCGTCGCAGATCGTCGGCACCCAGGCCGTCTTCAACGTGCTGATGGGCAAGTACAAGGTCATGACCGGCGAGTTCGCCGACCTCATGCTCGGCTACTACGGCGAGTGCATCGGCGAGCGCAACCCCGAGGTCGTCGCGATCGCCCAGGCCCAGGCCAAGAAGGAGCCGATCACGGTGCGGCCGGCCGACCTGCTGGCCCCCGAGTGGGACCACCTGGTCGACGAGACCAAGAAGCTCGAGGGCAACGACGGCACGCCCGAGGACGTCCTCACCTACGCGATGTTCCCCGCGGTCGCGCCCGGGTTCTTCAAGACCCGCGCCGACGGCCCCAAGAACGTGGGCAAGTCCCCGGAGCAGGTGGAGTCCGAGAAGGCCTCGGCCGCGGACGTCGCCGGTGCGGTCAAGGGCCCGATCAAGTACAGGATCACTATGGGGGGCCGCGAGCACTCCGTCACCGTCGAAAGGGCGTGAGCAGGATGGCAGGCAAGAAGCCCCCGACCATGGTCAAGCAGGTCGAGGCCCTCAACAAGGCACGGGTGGCCACGCGGCTGGGCGGCGGCGAGAAGCGCCTCGCCAAGCAGCGCGAGGCCGGCAAGATGACCGCGCGCGACCGGGTGACGGCCCTGCTCGACGAGGGCACCTTCCAGGAGATCGGCCTGTTCCGGAAGAACCGGACGACCGCCTTCGGCATGGACGTCGCCGACATGCCCGCCGACGGTGTCGTGACCGGCACGGGCGCGGTGTTCGGGCGTCCCGTGCACGTCGCCAGCCAGGACTTCACGGTCGTCGGCGGCTCCGCGGGCGAGACGCACAGCCTCAAGGTCGTCCAGATGATGGAGTCCGCGCTCAAGTGCGGCACGCCGTTCGTCTTCATCAACGACTCCGGCGGCGCCCGCATCCAAGAGGGCATCGACTCTCTGCACGGCTACGGGGCGGTGTTCTACAGCAACGTGAAGCTGTCCGGGTCCGTGCCGCAGATTTCGATCATCTCCGGCCCCTGTGCGGGCGGTGCGGCGTACAGCCCGGCCCTGACCGACTTCATCATCCAGACCCGCAAGGCCCACATGTTCATCACGGGCCCGAACGTCATCAAGCAGGTCACGGGCGAGGACGTCACCCAGGACACCCTGGGCGGCGCCGACACCCACATGTCGCTCTCGGGCGTCAACCACTTCGTCGCCGACGACGACGAGCAGGCGATCCTCATCGCGCAGAAGCTGATCAGCTTCCTGCCGCAGAACAACACCGAGGATCCGCCGCTGGTGGATCCCGACCCGTACGTCGAGCACGACACGTCGATCTACAGCATCGTGCCGACCGACGGCAACAAGGGCTACGACGTCCGCGAGGTCATCTACAAGCTCGTCGACCACGCCGACTTCCTGGAGGTCCAGGCCGGCTACGCGATGAACCTCGTCGTCGGCTTCGCCCGCATCAACGGGCGCAGCATCGGCGTCGTCGCGAACCAGCCGCAGGCGATGGCGGGCGTCCTCGACATCAACGCGTCCGACAAGGGCAGCCGCTTCGTCCGGTTCTGCAACGCCTTCAACATCCCGCTGCTGACGCTGGTGGACGTGCCCGGCTTCCTGCCCGGCGTCGCCCAGGAGACGAGCGGCATCATCCGCCACGGCGCGAAGCTGCTGTACGCCTACTCGGCCGCGACGGTCCCGAAGGTCACGGTCGTGCTCCGCAAGGCGTACGGCGGGGCGTACATCGCCATGTGCTGCAAGGACCTGGGGGCCGACTCCGTGTTCGCCTGGCCCACCGCCGAGATCGCGGTCATGGGGGCCGAAGGGGCGGCGTCCGTGGTCTTCAAGCGCGAGATCGACGCCGCCGACGATCCGGCGACCCGCCGTGACGAGCTGATCCAGCAGTACCGCGAGGTCTACAGCACCCCGTTCATGGCGGCGGCCCGTGGCCTGGTCGACGACGTCATCGACCCGGCCGACACCCGCCGCTACGTGGCGATGGCCTTCGAGATCCTCATCAACAAGCGCGAGCTGCGGCCGGCCAAGAAGCACGGCCTCGGGCCCGCGTAGGAGACGGCGATGTCCGACGACCAGAACGCCGAGCTGCTGGCGCTCGTCAAGTCGCTCTCCGACCGGGTGAACGCCCTCGAGGGGGAGATCAAGACCATCCGGCTGGTCAACGCGCAGAACGTCCCGGAGGAGACCCTCGTCGCCATCGCGGCGGCGGTGTCCGGCTACATGGGCATCCGGGCCAAGCGGCGCGCGACGCACTTCACGACCAGCCGCACCTGGCAGGCGACCACGCGCCGCAGCCAGCTGTCCCACGCCCCGCTGCACCTGCGGTGATCCCGCCCGCGCGTCCATTGAAAGGTTCGAACACATGAAGCTCAAGGTGACCGTCAACGGGATCCCGTACGACATCGAGGTCGAGGTCGAGGAAGAGGACCGGACGCCCCCCACCATCGTCATCGGCGGGGCCGGCGGCATGCAGACCCCGGTCGCTTCCACGGCGTCCGTGCGTGCGACGTCGGCGAACGCCGTTGTGGCGCCGCTGTCGGGGTCGGTGTCGAAGATCCTCGTCGAGGAAGGCCAAGAGATCAAGGAGGGCGAGGTTCTCGTCGTCCTGGAGGCCATGAAGATGGAGACCGAGATCACCGCTCCGCACGACGGCACGATCGCCCGCATCCTCGTCGAGGTGGGCACCAGCGTCGCCGGCGGCGAGGCGCTGATCGAGTACGACGTCTGAAGCCCGTTCCTGGACGCCCATGGTTCGCCCTGGGCGTCCAGGCTCGTGTTCGGACGCCCTCTAGGGAGTCCGGAACACCTTGTGGTTGGCGGCCTGGGCCACCGGACGCACGACGAGCCGGTCGATGTTCACGTGGGCCGGCCGGGTGGCGACCCAGGCGACGGCGTCCGCGATGTCGTCGGCGCTGAGCGGGTCGGGGACGCCGGCGTACACGGCGTCGGCCTTGGCCTGGTCGCCGTGGTAGCGCACGAGTGAGAACTCCTCGGTGCGCACGAGCCCGGGGGCGATCTCGCAGACCCGCACCTTCTCGCCGCACAGTTCGAGCCGCAAGGCCCCGGCGAGCATTCGCTCGGCGGCCTTGGCGCCGTTGTAGCCCGCCCCGCCCTCGTAGGCGGCCTCGGCCGCGGTCGAGGTGATGAAGATCACCGTGCCCTCGGCGGCGCGAAGGGCCGGCAGCAGGGCGGAGGTGACGCGTCCGGCGCCGAGCATGTTCGTGGCGTACATGGTCGTCCAGGCCTCGAAGTCGGCGGACTCGACGGGCTCGACGCCCACCGCGCCGCCCGCGTTGTTCACCAGCAGGTCGAGCCGCCCGCCGATGTACTCGGCGAGCATCGCGACATCGTCGGCGTCGGTGACGTCGCACTCGATCGCGACGCCACCGATGTCGGCGGCCACCTCGTGGATCCGGTCGAAGCGCCGCGCCGCGCAGACCACCTTGTAGCCCTCGGCGGCGAGGCGTCGCGCGGACGCCTCCCCGATGCCACTGCCGGCCCCGGTGACGACGGCCAATTTCGGTTCGCTCATCCTCCGATCCTGCCACGGGACGCCGTTGCGACACCGTCCGCGACGGCCCGGACCGCGCCGATAGGGTGACCCCATGACGTACAAGCTGATCCTGCTCCGCCATGGTGAGAGCGAATGGAACGCCAAGAACCTGTTCACCGGCTGGGTGGACGTCGACATCAACGACAAGGGCATCGCCGAGGCCAAGCGCGGCGCCGAGCTGCTCGCCGCCGAGGGCCTGCTGCCCGACAAGCTGCACACGTCGCTGCTGCGCCGCGCGATCCACACCGCCTACCTGGCCCTCGACGGCTGCGACCGCCACTGGATCCCGGTCGAGCGCAGCTGGCGCCTCAACGAGCGCCACTACGGCGGGCTTCAGGGCCTGAACAAGGCCGAGACGCTCGCCAAGTACGGCGAGGAGCAGTTCATGCTGTGGCGCCGCAGCTACGACACCCCGCCGCCCGTCCTCGACAAGGACAACGAGTACAGCCAGTTCAACGACGCCCGCTACGCCGATATCCCCGAGGCCGAGCGTCCGCAGACCGAGTGCCTCAAGGACGTCGTCGCGCGCATGCTGCCCTACTGGGAGTCGAGCATCAAGCCCGACCTCGCCGCCGGCAAGACGGTGCTCGTGACGGCCCACGGCAACTCGCTGCGCGCCCTCGTCAAGCACCTCGACGGCATCAGCGACGCCGACATCGCGGGGCTCAACATCCCCACCGGCATCCCCCTGCTTTACGAACTCGACGACGTGTTCGCCCCGGTCACCAAGGGCGGACGCTACCTCGATCCCGAGGCCGCCGCGGCGTCCATCGAGGCCGTCAAGAACCAGGGCAAGAAGTAGT
>DAIRTI010000141.1:0-7706 GCA_036803965.1 Propioniciclava sp. | reverse complement strand
CACCAACCGCGGCCGGATCATCACCCCGCTGAAGGACCGCTTCGGCGCCGAGATCAGGACGCACTACCCGATCGAGCTGGCCGACGAGATCGCGGTCATCACCCAGGAGGCGCACCTGGTCGCCGAGATCCCGGTGCCCATCCTGGAGGTCCTGGCGCGCTACACCCGGTCGCTGCGCGAGTCGCCGGCGATCAACCAGCGCTCGGGCGTCTCGGCACGTTTCGCGATCGCCGGGGCCGAGACGGTCGCGGCCGCCGCTCTGCACCGGGCGACCGCCCGCGGCGAGGAGGCTGCTGTGGCCCGCGTCGTCGACCTGGAATCGGCGGTCGACGTGCTCACCGGCAAGATCGAGTTCGAGTCGGGCGAGGAGGGCCGCGAGCCCGAGATCCTGGCGCATCTGCTGCGCACGGCGACCGCCGAGACCGTGCGGGAGCACTTCCGAGGGCTCGACCTGGGCCCCCTGGTGACCGCGCTCGACGGGCAGATCACCGTGACGACCGGGGACAAGGTGACAGCGGGCGAGTTCCTGGCCGAGCTGCCGCCCCTGGAGGACGACCTCTACGACCGCATCGCCAACCGGGTCGAGGCGTGCTCGGAGGGCCAGCGGGCCAGCGCGATCGAGCTGGCCCTCGAGGGGCTGTACCTGGCCCGCCGGATCTCGAAGGAGTCCGGCGACGGGGCGACCGTCTACGGGTAGGAGCCGGCATGCACCAGCAGCACTCGTCGCGGTACGGCCGCTACACCGGCGGCCCGGATCCGCTCGCGCCGCCGGTCGACCTCGGCGAGGCGCTGGCCTCGATCTCCGAGGACGTCATGGCCGGCTACTCCCCCGAGCGCGCCATGCGCGAGTTCCTGCGCCGCGGCGGCAAGGGCGCGACGGGCCTCGACGAGTTGGCCGGACGGGTCCAGCAGCGGCGGCGCGAGTTGCTGCGCAACAACCGCCTCGACGGGACGCTCTCGCAGGTCAAGGAGCTACTCGACAAAGCCGTTCTCGAGGAGCGCAAGCAGCTGGCCCGCGACGTCGACCTGGACGACCTCGACCGCGACTTCCGCGAGATGCGCCTGGACAACCTGCCGCCCTCGACGGCCGCCGCGGTGAGCGAGCTGGCGTCCTACGACTGGAAATCGACCGAGGCCCGAGAGGCCTACGAGCAGATCAAGGACCTGCTCGGACGCGAGATGCTCGACCAGCGCTTCGCCGGCATGAAGCAGGCGCTCGAGAACGCCACGGACGAGGACCGCCAGGCCATCTCCGAGATGCTGAGCGACCTCAACGACCTGCTCGACAAGCACCGACGCGGCGAGGACACCCAGGCCGACTTCGAGGACTTCATGGCCAAGCACGGCCAGCACTTCCCCGAGAACCCGAGCAATGTCGACGAGCTGATCGACGCCCTGGCGAGCCGGTCCGCGGCCGCGCAGCGCATGCTGAACTCGATGACCGCCGAGCAGCGGGCCGAGCTCATGCAGCTGTCGGCGTCCGCGTTCGGGTCGCCCGACCTGATGGCCGAGCTGGGGCGCCTGGACGCCAACCTGCAGGCACTGCGTCCGGGTGAGGACTGGTCGGGATCCGAGCGGTTCAACGGTTCTCAGGGGCTGGGGCTGGGCGACGGCACCGGCGTCCTGGCCGACATCGCCGAACTCGACTCGCTGGCCCAGCAGCTCGGACAGGGCTACGGAGGGGCGCGGACCGACGACCTGGACGCCGACGCGATCGCCCGCCAACTCGGCGAGGAGGCGGCCGTGTCGGCGCGCACGCTGGCCGAGCTGGAGCGGGCGCTGCGCGAGACGTTCCTGCGGCGCGGCTCGGACGGCACTTTGCGGCTCTCGCCGCGCGCGATGCGGCAGTTGGGCAAGTCATTGCTGGCGGACGCCGCCCAGCGTCTGTCGGGACGCCAGGGCCAGCGCGACAGCAGGCTCGCGGGGGCGTCCGGGGAACTGACAGGAGCGACGCGCAGCTGGGCGTTCGGCGACACCGAGCCCTGGGACGTGACGCGGACGGTCCTGAACGCGCTGCGGCGGGGCGGGGCCGAGGAGCGTGGGGGCGTCCGGATCGAGCTGGGAGACGTCGAGGTCGCGGAGACCGAGACGCGGACGCAGTCGGCGGTGGCGCTGCTCGTGGACACATCGTTCTCGATGGCGGCCGAGGGGCGTTGGGTGCCGATGAAGCGGACCGCGCTGGCCCTGCATCACCTGGTGTCGACGCGGTTCAGGGGCGATCAGCTGGCGCTGATCACGTTCGGGCGGTACGCGCAGGAGACCGACATCGACCGGCTGACCGCGCTGCCGCCGTTGCGGGAGCAGGGCACGAACCTGCACCACGGGTTCCTGGTGGCGAACCGGTTCTTCCGGAAGCACCCGACCATGCAGCCGGTGGTGCTCGTGGTCACCGACGGGGAGCCGACGGCGCACC
This sequence comes from Propioniciclava sp., assembly GCA_036803965.1. GTDB lineage: Bacteria > Actinomycetota > Actinomycetes > Propionibacteriales > Propionibacteriaceae > Propioniciclava. The sequence goes on along the minus strand of DAIRTI010000141.1, from coordinate 5,293 downwards.
TGGGGGCCGACGGCGACTCGCTGTTCTCCTACCCGCCAGACGCCGCGACGGTCCGGGCGACGATCACCGAGCTCGACCGGCTGGGACGGATGGGCGCCCAGGTCACGTTCTTCCGCCTGGGCGACGAGCTGGGGCTGGAGCGGTTCGTCCAGCAACTCGCCGACCGGGTCGACGGACGCGTGGTGAGCCCCGACGTGTCCGACCTCGGCGCCGCGGTGGTCGGCGAGTACCTGCGTTCCCGCTTCCCGAGGACCGACGATCTCGACTGGTCCTGGGAGCGCTGAGCCACCCACAGGTGGGGGTTGAGGTTGGGCCTCCTATCCTTTAGTCTTTCAGTGTGAGACTAGAGATTACCCGCCGGGCCGACCTCGCGGTGCGCCTGATGGGGGCTCTGCAGCCCACGGGGACGCGACGGAAGGCGTCCGAGCTCGCGGCGGATCTCGGGACGACGTCCGGCTTCCTGGCCCAGGTGGTGACGCCTCTGGTGCGGGCAGGCTGGGTGGCGTCGGTGCCAGGGCCGACCGGCGGCTACGTCGCGACGACCGACGCCCTGAGCGCGCTCGACGTGATCGAGGCGGTCGACGGCCCGACCGACGACGGACGCTGCGTCGTGGCCGGGTACCCGTGCGATCCCGAGCACCCCTGCACCCTGCATACCGCCTGGCACGCCGCCCGGACGAACCTGCTCGCCACGCTCGCCGCGACCCCCATCACGGGCGAGCACCATCAGACCAACCACCGGCAGCAGCCGATCAACCACTAGGAGAAACGATGATCGACACCACCGCCACCCTCGGCGACCTCGTCACGGACGACCCGCGCCGCGCCCGCGTCCTCGAGGGCTACGGGCTCGACTACTGCTGCGGCGGACAGCGCAGCCTGGCGCAGGCGGCGTCCGCGAAGGGCCTGGACGCCGACGCGATCGCCGAGGCGCTCGACCTGCCCGACCGCGAGGACACACCCGACTGGCAGTCGTTCGGGCTGACCGGACTGGTCGACCACATCCTCGGCACCCACCACGCCTACCTCTGGGACGAGCTCGGCCCGCTCGGCTCGCTCGTCGACAAGGTCTACTCGGTGCACGGCGAGCGGCACCCGGAGCTGGCGAGCGTCCGCGAGGACTACGCCGCCCTCGCCAACGACCTCGCACAGCACCTGATGAAGGAGGAGCGCATCCTCTTCCCGGCCATCAAGGCCCAGGACGCCCAGGAGGAGTCCGGGTTCGGCTGCGGCGTCGACGGGCCCATCCGGCAGATGATGTACGAGCACGACGCCGCCGGCGAGATCCTCGCCCGGCTCCGCGAGACCACGAGCGACTACGCCGTCCCCGAGGACGCCTGCATGTCGTACCGGCAGATGATGTTCCGCCTGCAGACCCTGGAGCAGGACCTGCACCAGCACATCCACAAGGAGAACAACGTCCTGTTCCCGCGGACCCTGGCCGAGCAGCCCGCCTGAGCCTCGCCCGCAGAGCAACAAACTGGAGGGTTGTGGTTCGACTACGGACCACAACCCTCCAGTTTGACGTTTTGACGTGCGGCCGGCACTCACCGGACGCGCGGATGGGGGCCGCCCGAAGGCGACCCCCATCCCTCTCAGACCGGTCGCGGCTGCGAAGCAGCCGGAACCGAGAGTGACCGGTTAGAGCCTTGCCAGCTCCTGCTCCGGCGTGGGCAGACCGAGTCGGGCGCGCTCGCGGCGGGCGAACGGGCCGATGATGGCCTCGCCGGGCATGCTGTCGGTGAGCACCGTGAGGTCGCGGCCGGCGACCTCAGGCATGACGATCGCTGCGATCAGCGAGCACAGGGTGAAGAAGGCGATCATGATCGCGATCGGCAGGAACGAGCCGCTCATGCCGACCACGAGCGCGGCGGCCACGACCGGGCCGACGCCGGTGGCGATGATCGCGGCGAGCTCCTTGGCCAGCGCGATCTGCGTGTAGCGGTGCTTCGACCCGAAGATCTCGGCCATCGTCAGGTTCTCCAGGGACGCCAGGGCCAGCACGGACGCCTGATGCATGATGATGTAGCCCGCGAAGACGCTGTTGACCTCCTTGGTGGCGATCATGCCGATCATCGGGAACACCAGGATCAGCGAGATCGAGGTCATCACGATGTACATGAGCTTCCGGCCGAAGTAGTCGCTCAGGAAGCCGATGAGCGGCACGGTGATGAAGCCCACCAGCGACGAGAAGATCACGACGTTCGTTCCGATCGTCGGCGCCAGCAGCAGGGTCGCGGTGATGTAGCTGATCAGGTAGGTCTGGATCATGCCGGAGTTGCCGGCCTGCCCGAACCGCAGGAAGAACGCCTCGAAGAACGACCGGCCCTTCCGCTCGTGCAGGCCCGCGCTCAGGACGTCCTTGTGCTCGGCATGCAGGGTGGCCAGCTCCTGGTCCGCGGCGACGCCGACCTCGCCCGCCTCGCGCGCCTCGAACACAGGCGACTCCTTCAGGCTGAGCCGCACCCAGATGGCGAAGCCCATGATCAGCACCGAAGCCAGGAACGGGATCCGCCAGCCCCAGGCCACGATGTCGGCCTTGCTCATGCTCGCCACGAGGATGCCCCAGATCGCGGACGCCCCGAGCGTGCCCGAGTTCGTCCCGAGCGCGACCAGCGAGCCGACGATGCCGCGGCGGCGACGGGGGGCGTACTCGGTCAGCATGACAGACGCCCCGGCGATCTCGGCGCCCGCACCGAAGCCCTGCACCAGTCGCAGGACGACCAGCAGGGCCGGCGCGAGGATGCCGACCTGCTGGTAGGTCGGCAGTGCGCCGATCAGCGTCGTCGCGGCGCCCATCAGGGCGATCGTGTAGAACAGCACCTTGCGGCGTCCAATGCGGTCGCCCAGGCGACCGAAGAACCAGGCGCCCACAGGACGGCTCACGTAGCCGACGCCGTAGGTGGCCATCGCGAGGATGATCGCCATGCCGGGGGCGTCCGAGGGGAAGAAGATGTCCTTGAAGACGAGGGCGGCGGCGAGCGAGTAGAGCTGGAAGTCCATGAACTCCAGCGCGGTGCCCAGCCAGCCGGAGACGGCTGCCTTGGCGAGATCGCCGACGGTGCGCTCGGGAACGTGCGGCTGGCCCGGCACCGCGGTCGTGGATTCGGTCATGAGTGGTATCTCCGTTGTCGAGGGATGTCGGTCGGTGTTCAGTTGTCGAGCCACAGCGAGACGACGACCTTGCCGGACTCCTGGGAGTTCCGGGCGATGTCGAACGCCTCGAGGACGCGGTCGGCGGGGATGACGTGCGTGATGACGCGGGCGACCTCGGGGTGGGCCGCGAGCAGGTCGATGGCCTCGTCGATCTCGTCGTCGAAGCGGAAGCAGCCCTTGAAGGTGACCTCCTTGCTGACGAAGGGGGCCAGGTTCACCCCGACGGCCTCGTTGGGCAGCATGCCGACCTGCGCGACGGTGCCCGCGCGGCGTACGGCGGCCAGCGCCTGCGTCACAGCCGGCGCGACGCCCGAGCACTCGAACACCACGTCGTAGGCCAGGGTCGGGATCTCGTCGGAGCCGGAGGTGTACGTCGTGGACGCCCCCACCGACACCGCGCGCTCCAGCGGCCCCGGCAGGACGTCGGTCGCGTCGACGCTGGCGGCGCCCTTGGCGACGGCAGCGGCGACGACGCACAGCCCGATCGGGCCGCAGCCGGTGACGAGCACCTTGCGGCCCTCGACCCCGCCGGCGATGTTGAGCGCGTGCAGGGCGACGGCCAGCGGCTCGGCGAGCGAGGCGTCCTGGACCGACAGGCCCTCGGGCAGGGTCCGGATCATGAAGTCCTTGACGACGCGGTACTCCTGCATGCCGCCCTGGGTGTGCGGGTGCGTGGACGCGCTGCCCAGGTAGGTGCCGCCGGGCCAGAGGTACTTGCGGTCCTCGATGCCGGGCACCGGCTCGCCGAACGTGGCCGGCGCGATCGTGACGGGCGTCCCGGGCGCGAAGCGCCCCGACGGGTCGAGGTCGACGACCCCCGACATCTCGTGGCCGGGCGTGAACGGCTCCTCGACGACGTACTCGCCGTTCTTGCCGTTGAAGTAGTAGTGCAGGTCGGAGCCGCAGATGCCGCCGTACTGCATCCGCACGCGCACCTCGCCCTCGCCGGGGGTCGGGACGTCGACGTCCTCGGTGGTCATGTCGTTGGCGCCGTGGATCTTGAGTGCCTTCATCGGTATCTCTCCTTGTCTGGGTTGGATTCAGGACGCCAGCGCGTCGGCCGCGGCCGCGCGGACGCCGTCGGTGACGATCAGTCGGACGAGCTCGGTCACCCGGGCCACGAACGCGTCGTGGGCGACCAGGTCGTCGGGGAAGAAGCCACCGCGCAGGATCGCGGCGACATGGGCGTCGACGTCGGTGGCGTCCGCGGTGGCCGCGCGGAGGGCGTCCAGCTTCGGCTCGACCATCGCGGCGGCGACGGGTCCGGGATCGAAGCCGGACGGCGGGCAGACGCAGCAGATCCAGCCGGCGACGGTGAGGGCGAGCTGGTGGGGCACCGCTCCGGCGTCCAGCAGCCGCACGGCCGGGATCGGCACACGCTGCAGCAGCTTGGTGGAGCCGTCCGAGCCGACGCGGGCGGTCTTGTCGCCGAGCACGGTGTTGTTCCAGCGGGCGAACAGCTGCTCGACGTAGGCGTCGGAGTCGAAGCCCTGCGGCAGGTCGATGCTCGGCAGGTACTCGTTGACCAGCGCCGCCCGGACGCACGCCTCGACGAACTCCTGGCTCCGCGATTCGGGGATCGTCTCGCGGCGGTCGAGCCCGCCGAGGTAGGCGATCAGCGAGTGGCCGCCGTTGAGCAGGCGCAGCTTGACCAGCTCGTACTTCTCGACCTCGTCGCTGAAGATCACGCCGGGGGCGGCCTCCCAGCGGGGGCGTCCGGCGGCGAAGCGGTCCTCGATCACCCACATCGTGAACAGCTCGGCGGGCACCGGGCAGGCGTCCTCGGCGCCGAGCGCCTCGGCGGCGGCCGCGCGGGTGGCGTCCGTCGGTGCCGGGACGATGCGGTCGACCATCGCGTTCGGGAACGTCACCGACTCGTCGAGCCAGGCGAGCAGGCCCGGCTCGGCGCCCGCGGCGGTCAGGAACTGGACGACCGCGCTGCGGGTCGTGTTGCCGGCCGAGAGCAGGTTGTCGCAGGACAGCACCGTCACCGGCGCCCCGCCCTCTGAGTAGCGGCGACGCAACCCGACACAGAGCTGGGCCAGCGGCGTCCGGGGAACGACGCCGTCGTCGGCGAGGTCGGCGGCGATGTCCGGCGAGTCGGTGCGCAGCTCGTTCGTGCGGGCGTCCAGGTGGT
>DAIRTI010000140.1:0-7773 GCA_036803965.1 Propioniciclava sp. | reverse complement strand
GGCTGCTAGCGTCGCGGGGTGCCTCGGTTGATCCATCTGAACGGCCCGCCGGCCATCGGGAAGTCGACGCTGGCGGCGCTGTACGCCGACCGGCACCCCGGCACGCTCAATCTCGACATCGACCGGCTGCACTCGTTCATCGGCGGCTGGCAGGACGCCGAGGGCGACCAGGCCATCCTGCGTCCGCTGGCGCGGGCGATGGCGTCCGCGCACCTCGCCGGCGAACGCGACGTCGTCCTGCCGCAGTACCTGGCCCTGCTCAGCGAGATCGAACTCTTCGAGGCCGCCGCCCGCGAGCAGGGCGCCGAGTTCCGCGAGATCGTGCTGCTCGCCGACAAGGACGAGTCGATCGCCCGATTCGGACGCCGCGACGCGGCCAGCGAGTGGGACGAGTACAACCGGCGGCTCGTGGACACTCTCGGCGGCGAGGACTTCCTCGCCGGAATGTACGACCGGCTGCTGGCGATCCTGCGGGCACGTCCGTCCGCCGTCGTCGTCCGCAGCGAGCCCGACGCCATCGAGGACGCCTATGCGTCCCTGATCCGCGCGCTGGAGGCCGATTAGGGCGGGCTCGTCCAAGTGATCTGTGCAATGAGATCCGGGGCCGGCTGCGGTGGGGTCGCGGGGCAGGGTGCCGCACCGACGGCGTCCAGATCGATGCTCAACCGGAGCGGAGGGCGACGGCGACGGCGTCCGCGATGGCCTCCGGATCGGCGCCGAGCCTGCGCGCCGTTCCGATGAATCCTGCCGCCAGTTGGGCCAGCTCGTCCGATCGGCGGGCGGGGGAGACGGTGACCCCCGCCGCGACGGTGGTGCCGCGCCCGGCTCGGGAGAGCACGAGCCCGGCCCGCTCCAGTTCGCGGTAGGCGCGGTTGACGGTGCCCGGCGCCAGGCCCAGGTCGGCCGCCAGTTGGCGGACCGGCGGCAGCCTGTCTCCGGGGCTCAGCTCGCCCGACCCCACAATGGCCGCGAGCTGTCGGCGGAGCTGCTCGAACGGCGGCGTGGGGTCGGATGCGTCGACCACCAGTTTCGTGATGGACATGGTTCAGCGACCAGCCAGGACGCGCGTCGGGCCGGCGTCCGAGAGCAGGTTCCTGGACGCCCGCGCGAGGCCAAGTGCCCCCCAAGTGGACAGGACGAGACCGCCCACGATCCCCGCCCAGGCGAGGGGTGCCGCGGCGGTGACAGGGCCCGACAAAGGGCAGGTGCCGCCACTTGTCGCGCCACCGAGGACCGCCGCCATGACGAACGCCACACCCGCCAGAGTCGTCCCGACGGTGAGGGCGGCGACGCCGGTCACCGACGCCACCGTGCTGCCGCGCAGGGCGTCGTCGATGGCGACGATCCGAGGGTCGGAGCCGTTGCGGGGCCGGCGTAGCGAGATCGCGTAGGCACCCGCTGCCAGGCCGCCACCCAGCGCCAGTACGACCAGCAGGGGGACGCCGTAGAACGAACCCGGCCACGGGCTGGCCGCACCGGCTGCGTCCGGACCGCACGTCCAGGCCAGCGCGCGCCCGGGGCGTCCGAGATCGTCGGCGGACGCGGTGATCGCACCGATGACCAAGAGGGCTACCAGCAGGGCCAGGCCGACCAGAGTGCCCGCGGCCAGCCGCCGGGGGAGATAAGAACGCAGCGACCGGATCTCGAGCGCCGCCACTCCCGGGGTGGCCGCGGCGCGCCAGGTCACCATCTCGCCGGTGACGAGGCAGGCCAGCGCCGTGCAGCCGGCCACGGCGGGCGCGAGCATCCAGCCGCGGCCCAGGGCGCCGAACTGGCCTGCGACGAAGAACGCCGCCACGCCGAGGACGATCGCGAGCAGCCGCGTGGCGCCGGCGACCCGGCGCAGGCGACGCAGACCCGGGTAACCGGCGGGGGCGTCCGGGGCGGCCCGTCCGGCGATCAGCACCGCCGACGCGGCGACGACCGTCAGGGCGACGGGGACCGCCAGGAAGGCGATCAGGATGACGTCGATGGACACCGGCACTCCTCGATGGGGATGCGCCCAGGTTCCCCTCAAAGACTCATTGTGTCAAGTCAATGTCACAATGAATCGCCGACTGCGGACACCGTCGCACGAGGACGCCGTAGGGCTCACCCAATAGCCCGCACCGTCGGCTCAGACCCAGCGCCAGTGCCGACGCTGGGCGCTGATGGTCCACTTGGTGATGGCGTCGAAGTCGGCGGCGGCGGGCAGCGGCGTGCGACCGGTGTCGAGCAGGTCGCGCACCTGAGTCTCGAGCCGGGTGATCTCGGCCGAGACCTCGTCGCGGGGCACCTCGCCGCGTTTCACCGCTAGGACGCGCTGGCGCTCGACTTCCGGCATGGGCAGGGTCAGCCACCCGGTGCTGGCTATCTCGAAGCCCTGGTGGGCCAGGCGGAGGGCGTGACTGCCGTACTTGACGTCCCAGCCGTGCTTCTCGATCAGCTCCGGGCGGTTGGGGACATTGCGCTTCGACTGTCCGAGCATGCGCTCGTGCTGGGAGCGCATGTAGCCGAGGAACCGCTCGGCGGCCTGCTGCGAGAGGAAAGACGCCCGCAGCTCACGAAGTTCCTCGCCCAGCGGTGTCACGATGACCAGCGACTCCTCCGGCGCGAACAGGGGCAGCATCACGGTCGGATTGCCCTTGATCGCCAGCCGCAGGTACTTCTGCAGGGAGTACAGCACCAGGTCGGTGTCCCCGTGCCCGCTGCGGACGCCCTCGGGCTGGGTGCGCCAGATGTAGTCCTGGCGGTGCTGTTCGACGCCCAGCAAGTACTCGGGCGGCTCGATGTAGACCCCCATCTCGTCGTGGTCGTCGGTTCCGGCGATGGCGATGCCATGGACGCCGCTGCCCACCACCGAGCGCAGGATCTCGTTGGGCAGCGCGACGAGCGGATCCCCGTATTCGACGTTCATTCGTGTGGCCACTGGGTCACGGTAGCGATCGGCTCTTGAGGCAGGCCCCTTCGTGCATGAATCAGCGAAGTCATGTGGCACTGCCATCCTGGTCTTCGCTTCAGCGTCCCGGTGAACGCTTCTGTGTTCTGGCGGTAGTTCAGCAGATCAAGCGGGGCCACCAGAACGAGCACGGCTGGGTCGATCCCCGCCTGACACCGTGACAGCCGGACAGCGGCGTCGCTCGGCGTACCGCGCCTGGGGCACCGCGAACGCTGTCATGTCGCCCTGCCTCCGGATCCATGGATAACGTCTGGCCCCGCGGGCTGTCGTGGGGGAAATCGTTGCGGTCCGGTTCGGTGAGCGGGTGGTCCCTTTTGCGCCAGGGGCGCCTGTGGCGTCCTACTGCGGTGAGGCGGTCAGGGGCACCTGCCGCCTCACGTCACGATGGCTGGCGGCGTCCCTGCTTGCCAAAGCAAGATCGGATGTTGTTGAAGCTTGACGTATGGCGGCAAGCGCCTCCGCGTGATGTAAAGCTTCCATGTCGGTAGGACGCCGCAGTCCGGACGGGCCGGCCCGCATCTCGTCGCCCGGTCGCACCGATCCCAGAGGCTCAAGCACCCCTGCCCAGAACCGTCACGTCCATGGCCATGCGGCGGCCGCGCCGGAGGCGTCCGGACAGAAGGTTCCGGACGCCGCGGGTCACCATGGTGCGCCTGGTCAGATCGCGGAAGGTGGCGGCGTCCGAGGTGACCAGGCGCAGCAGCGGTTGCGCGGCGGCGTCCGGGGTCTGCCCCCACAGGCCGACGACGACCTGCAGTCCGCCCAGGCGCTGGTCGTAGCCGGGCTGGGAGGTGATCCGGCCGAGCATCTCGGTGACGACCAGCCCGGGGTTCATGCCGTGCACCCGGACGCCCGTGTCACGGCACTCCGCACGCAGCGTCTCGGTGAACTGCCGCACCCAGCGCTTGCTGGACGCGTAGGCGTTCTGCAGCGGCACCGGTCCCTGATCGCCCCGACCGTAGACGTTCACCAGATCGCCATGACCCTGGTCGAGAAAGACCGGCAGCGCCGCGCGCGACCCGTGGAACGTGCCCAGGATGTTCGTGCCGACGACCCGCGCGAAGTCGTCGACCGGGGTGGACGCCGTCGGTCCGAACACACCGGACGCCCCTGCGTTGTTCACCCAGATGTCGAGGGTGCCGTGGCTGAGGGCCTCATCGCGCAGGGCCTGGACGTCGGTCCAGTCGGCAGTGTCGCAGCGAAGCCCGGACGCCGTGACGCCCTCCGCGCGGAGCTGCCCGACGGCGGCCGCGACGTCGGCGTCCGACCGGGACGCGAGCACGACCGCCGCCCCATGGACGCCCAACAGCCGGGCCATCGCGAACCCCAGCCCGCGGGTCGATCCGGTGACGACCGCCACGCGGCCGGTCAGGGCGTCGGCTTGCTCCATGGCGCTCTGTATACGCCTACCGCGGCAACGGCGTCCGAACTGACCTCAGGGACGCCTTCGGTCGAGTCGAGCGATCGCCGCGTCAAGGATGGCAGCGACCTCAGGGATGGCCAGCCGGAGTGCGCCTGCCTCGGCGGGGGAGAACCAGCCGATCGCGTCGTGCTCGTCGGGCGCCAGGTTGGTGGGTTCGCCGGACCAGGTGAGCGCCACGAACACATGCGTCTCCGCCCCCGGGACGTTTACCGGAACCGGCACGGGTTCGAGGTCGCCGACCACGACGCCCAGTTCCTCGGCCACCTCGCGGCGTGCGGTGGCGGACGGGCTCTCGCCGGGCTCGATGTGACCGCCGGGGAGGTCCCAAACGTCGGGGTACGAGTGGCGTCCGGGATGACGGTGCACCAGGACTGCCCGTCCGTCTCGGACGAGCACGCAGAACGAGACCCGGTGGATGGGTGCCATGCTCAGTCGCCTTCCGGACGCCCGCGGTTGCGCTTGGTCTCGGCGCGGCGTCGCTTGCCGGCAAGCCGGCGGTCGATCGAACTGCGGGTCGGACGGGTCGCCCGCCGGGGCGGGGCTGGCGGGGCGAGGCCCTGGGTGAGCAGTGCGGCAAGGCGTTCGCGGGCGGCGGCGCGGTTCTGCCGCTGCGAGCGGAACTCGGCGGCCACCACCGTGAGTACGGTGCCCGTCATCCGGGACCGCAGCCGGCGACGCACACGCTCCCGCTGCGCCTCGCCGAGGGCAGCGGAGGTGGCGACGTCGAACGACAGTTGGACCCTCGAGTCGGCCGTGTTCACGCCCTGCCCACCCGGACCGGACGCATGGGAGTACCGCTCGACCAGCTCGCGCGCGGGGATCACCAGGCCCACCGGCAGGCCGGGCGCCGGGGGAATCCGCAAGTCGCTCACCCGGACAACGCTAGAGGGTGCGAGCTTCAACGAGTCGTGCCAGGTGCTCAGAGTCAGCTGGGCTCACGCGTACACGCGCGCCCTTGCCCTGGCCCGCGGTGAGGGACGCAGACTACTGGGCATGGGCTACTTCATCGGTGTCCTTCTGCAGACGGTCGTGCTGCCGCTCGTTGCCGGCACCGTCGAACTGACACTGAGCGGAGGCAGCCCGATCGAGGTCTATGGACGATGGTGGGTGTTCTGGGGCGTCGGAACCCGACTCCTGGTGGCGGGCGCGGTGCAGCTCGTCCGGCCGGGGACCACCGCCGAAATCCTCGGTGCGGCGAGACCCACGCACGCCGAGCGTCAGGTCGCCCGCGAACTGTCGACGGCGAACCTCGGCATGGGCCTGGCCGGCCTCTTGGCCCTGGTCCCGGCCTGGGCGGCACCGGCAGGCACGGCGGGCGGGGTGTTCCTGCTCGCGGCCGGGCTGATGCACGTCGCCAAGAAGAACAAGAATCCCCAGGAGGTGCTCGCGACATGGACCGACCTCCTGGTCGGCGCAATCGCCATTGGTTTCCTCATCTACTCCGTGGCCGGAACACTCTCCAACCGGACTTGAACGGACCCGGGCAAAGGAGCACTGTCGGCCCCGGGAGGAAAACAGATGGCACTGACCGTTTTGCCTGGTCAGAGCCACTTTCCTTGTGTGTCCGAGAGAGGACTTGAACCTACCGGAGTAGTTGCTCGACTGGCGCCCGACAAGGCCTTTTGTGCGCACATCAACCTCCGATCGGCGGTCGTGGGGCATACGTGGGGAATCAACGCCAGTTCCGTCGCCGCAGAAGGAGGTCTTGCGAGGTCCCGGGCGGCTGCACTCGGTGTTGGAATCCCCCAGGGCGGGTTGACATTCGGCGCTCCCCATCGGAGAAGGGTCGCTGCGCATTCTACAGAACTGGGTTTCGGTGGCAGAGCCCGGGTGGACGCCCCCGAGGGGCCTGGCGAGGGGATGATGGTCGCCGTGCGGATCAACGAAGCGGGTGTGGGTGTGACCGGTGCGACCGGGCGGCTGGGCGGACGAGTTGCCCGTCGTCTCGCGGAGGCCGGGGTATCTCAACGGTTGCTGGTGCGCGATCCGTCTCGGGCGCCGGACCTGCCGGGTGCGACGGTTGTCCGGGCGGGGTATGACGACCGGGATGCGGTGGTGAGGGCTCTGGCGGGGGTACGGACCCTACTGATGGTCTCGGCGTCCGAGACCCCAGACCGGGTCGCTCAGCACACCGCGTTCGTCGACGCCATGGTCGACGCCGGGGTGGAGCATCTGGTCTATATCTCGTTCTACGGCGCCGCTGCGGACAGCACCTTCACCCTGGCCCGGGACCACCACGCCACCGAGGACCACATCCGTGGCAGCGGGCTGGCCTTCACGTTCCTGCGCGACAACCTGTATGCCGACTTCCTGCCTGCCCTGGTGGGGGCCGACGGCGTGATCAGGGGCCCGGCAGGTCAGGGGCAGGTGGCCGCCGTCGCACAGGACGACATCGCCGACGCGGCCGTCGCCGTGCTGCTCGCCCCGGCAACTCACGTCGGCGCGACCTACTCCCTGACCGGCCCGCAAGCGCTCACCCTCGGCGAGGTGGCTATCATCCTGACCGCGGCACAGGGCCGCCCCGTCCGGTATCGGCCGGAGACCGTCGCCGAGGCGTACGCGTCGCGGGCGTCCTACGGGGCGCCCGACTGGCAAGTCCAGGCGTGGGTGTCTACCTACACCGCCATCGCCGCCGGCGAGTTGGCCACCGTGACCGACGACGTCCCGCTCCTGACCGGACGCCCAGGCACTTCGCTCGTCGAACTCCTACGTCGCAACGGCTCGGCCTACTGAGACAGTGCAGGCCAGAACCCCCACGACTGCTCCCTTCAGGCAAACGCGCGGGGCGCGGCAGTTGCGGATGTTCGGGAGCCCGTGACTCCAGGCCAAGGCTCGCAGGTGGCCAGCCAGGACTCCCGCGCTGTGGTGGGGGTGGGAGTGGTTCGGTCCGGGATGGCGTTGTCGGTGCGCTGCGACGGCGTCGCTCGTGTCGGTCAGCGGGTGGCCAGCGTGATGGCTCTGGCGAGCGTGAGCGCGGCGGGGACGTCGGAGGCGTCCGCCGCGTAAGTGCGTCCGATGAACAGCAGCGGCCCGTCGACCTGCGTGGTGGAGGGGCCATGCAGCGTCCGTACGACACCGGTGGACGGCTCGATGAGTTCGACCGCTTGGTAACGGCCCTGGGGATCGGGCATCACGATGGTGGCGGGACCGGTGATCCAGCCCATCGTGTAGAGACCGTCCTGGTTGCCACTGGCGATCAGCGGGTTGCCGTTCGCGGTGTCGGGTGAGGCGATGAAATCGAAGGTGTGGAGCGTGTTGTCGGGAATCTTCGACCCGGTGCCGAATCCGGCGTTGATCTGCTGGTGGAACCGGTTGTAGGTGAGCGACGGGAAACCCTTGAGGAACAGGACTGTCCCGAGCCTCGATCTTTCATCCCTTTGGTTCGGGGTGGTTTTGGCGGGCTGTGTCCGTC
>DAIRTI010000139.1:0-7834 GCA_036803965.1 Propioniciclava sp. | reverse complement strand
AGGGTCTCGTCCACGTAGGTCTCGTCGCAGGCTTGGGCGATCAACGCCAGTTCGCGGAGTTCGGCGTCACGGAGAATGGAGTGGTTCTCCCGCAGGGCATCGAACACGTCGTCGCTGGGATCGGCCACCACCACCCATCCGCTCATAGGAACGATTCTATCACATTATTCGAATAGAAAAGCTATTACGTGGGTGGGATGTGGATGAGATTGCGGGGGACTCGATGCTGGCCGAGCAACAGGCTCTTGGGCGAATGAAACGTCACGGTGATCCAAGGTCCGGTGAGTAGGGGGAGCGGCGATGGCGGCCACAAAGTGACTGACGGCGATCGGCACCGGCCCGAGGGAGTAGGGGGCGGCGAGGTCGGCCATGAAGTGACCGCCGCCGGTCTGCACCTGTCTTGGGAGCGGAGGGAGCGGGGCCGCGTCGGGGTGCGGACGGGCATTGCGGAGCCGGAGGACGCCTGCGGCGTCCGGCGCAGCAGGGCGGGACGCGGCCCCGATCCCGCAGCGGAACCCACCGGGGGAAGGCCGAGGGGCTTCGGGGGGGCCCTACAGGGAAGGGACAGCGCCCGGCGCAGCAGGGCGCGACGCGGCCCCGCCCCCGCAGCGAAACCCAACCGGGGGAAGGCCGAGGGGCTTAGGGGCGGGGGCCCCACAAGGGAAGGGACAGCGCCAGACGCACCAGGGCGGGACGCGGCCCCCCCGAGGGAAGCGCGACTATGACGCCGCGGAACGCAACCCGTCTACGTCGTCCGCGACCGTAGTAGGCCACGCAGCGTCGAGAACATGCCCAGGGCGGCGAACAGTACGAAGAACACGATGTCGGTGGTGTACGCGGACAGGACCTCGGGCGCGAAGATGTTGTCGAGGATGAACGCCACGGGCGAGCCGACGAGGCCCTCCGACGTCCAGTAGTCGTAGGCGTCGAGGGCCACACAGGCGAAGAACGACACCGCGGTGCCGGCGAGGATCACGACGATGAGCGGGACAACGCCCTTCTTGAGGGTGCCCGCTCCGATCCTGTAGAGGTAGACCGCGGCGGCTGCGAGCACGAACGACGTGAACGCCCACTGGATGCCGAAGTGCCACAGGACGGCCGTGAACACGATACCGACGGCCACTCCACCCAGGCTGAACAGCAGGCCTCGGGCGACTTGCTCCGGCGGCTCGGGGAAGGGCTGTCCGGGTAGCTCGGTCACCATGCCAGGCGGGGCGTAGGGCGCGCCGGTCGCCGCCCATTGGCCGGTTGGGGGCGTCCACCGTGCCGGTTCCGGAGTCCACTGCGCGGCGGGCGGCGTCCACTGGTCAGTGACGGCCTGTGCGGGCGGCTCGAATTGGGTCTGCGCGGGCGGCTGGAATTGTGGCTGTGACGAGGGCTGTTGATCGTTATCGGGGCTCCTGGCGGGTCGGACCGGCCGAGCATAGCCCGCTCACAGACTGTGCTCGGGGACGTGGGCTGGCAGGTCGCGGGTCCACTAGGGCACAATGACGAATCACACGGCCGTGGTTCGCCGATCGAGTGGGGCAGGGGAAGGCAGCACTCGTCGGAGGAGAACCGCCATGACAACGACCCGGGGTGTGGTTCAGATCCACTCCGCGCCGTCTGCGCTGTGCCCGCACATCGAGTGGGCGCTCGGGGGCGTCCTCGGCGTGCCCGCCGGCCTGGAGTGGCGCCCCCAGCCGGCCGAGCGTGGCAGCTACCGCGCGGAGGCGTCCTGGCGAGGTCCGATCGGGTCGGCCGCACGCCTGGCGTCCGCGATGAAGCGCTGGGAGCGCGTCCGGTTCGAGGTGATCGAGGACCCGACCGAGTCCTCCGAGGGCGTCCGGTACAGCTACACGCCGGCGCTCGGGGTGTTCCAGGCCAACGTGAGCCGCAACGGCGACGTGTTCGTCCACGAGGAGCGACTGAGGGACGCCATCCTGCGACACCGCGACCCCGGCGACCTGCGCCGCGCCCTCGACCACCTGCTCGGGACGCCCTGGGATGCCGAACTCGACGTCTTCCGGGCCGCAATCGCCGACGACGGGGCGTCCGTGCGTTGGCTGCACCGGGTCGGCTGAGCGACCCGGCGTCCGGGCTACAGCGGGATGTTCGTGTGGTCCCCGCGGACGCCGTGGTCGGCCTCGCGGATCGCGGCGGCCACCGCCGAGCGGGTGCGGCTGGGGGACACGATCGCGTCCACGACGCCGATCTCGACCGCGGTGTCCACGCCGCCGGCGGAGCGGGCGTGCTCCTCGGCCAGCATGGCCTCGACGGCCTCGCGCTGGTCCTCGGCCACCTCGGCCAGCTTGCGCCGGTGCAGGATGCGCACGGCCGCGACCGGACCCATGACGGCCACCTCGGCCCCTGGCCACGCGAACACCTTGGTGGCGCCGAGCGAGCGCGAGTTCATCGCGATGTAGGCGCCGCCGTAGGCCTTGCGGGTCACGACGGTGACCCGCGGCACGACTGCTTCGGCGAACGCGTGCAGCAGCTTGGCGCCGCGGCGCACGACGCCCTCCCACTCCTGGCCGACGCCGGGCAGGTAGCCGGGCACGTCGACCAGCACGACCAGGGGCACCCCGAACGCGTCGCACAGCTGCACGAATCGGGACGCCTTCTCGGCCGACAGCGAGTCCAGGCAGCCGCCCAGCCGCAGCGGGTTGTTGGCGATGACGCCGACGGTCCGGCCGCCGAGGCGTCCCCAGCCGGTGGTGATGTTGGGCGCCCAGCGGCCGTGCAACTCGATCCAGGTGCCGTCGTCCAGCAGTCCCTTGACCAGGGGATGCACGTCGTAGGCGCGCTTGGCCGAGGCGGGCAGCAGCTGCTCCAGATCGGTGTCCGGCACCTCCTTGGCGACGCCGCCCTGAGCGGCGAGCAGGTCGACGACCTTGCGGGCGCGGGCGTAGGCGTCCGCCTCGTTCTCCGCGGTCATGTGGACGACGCCCGAGCGCCGCGCGTGCGTGTCGACGCCGCCGAGGCTTTCCATGCTCACGTTCTCGCCGGTGACCGAGCGCACGACGTCGGGTCCGGTGACGAAGATCCGGCCGGTGCTGGCCATGATCACGACGTCGGTCAGCGCCGGGCCGTACGCCGCGCCGCCGGCGGCCGCGCCGAGCACGACCGAGATTTGCGGGATCTTCCCGGACGCCTGCGTCATCGCGTGGAAGATGCGTCCGACCCCGTGCAGCGACAGGACGCCGTCGCCCAGCCGGGCGCCGCCCGAGTGCCAGATGCCGACGATCGGCACGCGGTCGACCATCGCGCGGCGGTAGGCCTCGACGACGACCTCGCAGCCCTCGGTGCCCATGGCGCCGCCCATGACGGTGGCGTCCGAGCAGAACGCGACGGCGGGGGAGCCGTTGATCGTGCCGTGGGCGGCCAGCATGCCCGAGAGGTCGTCCTCGGTGATCAGCTGTAGCGAGCCCTCGTCGAACAGCGCGGCGAGCCGGAGATTCGGGTTGCGGGGGTCCTCCTCGCGGGGCAGGCGAGGCGGCTTGACGGGGGCTTCGGCGGACATGACTGCCTCCTACGGGTCAGGAAAGGGTCGGTCGGGCGCCCCACGCGGCGGGACGCCGACACCAGGACGAGCCAGCCGGGGTCAGCCGATGTTGGCGTTGGTGAACGCGATCGCCACGTTGTGGCCGCCGAAGCCGAAGCTGTTGTTCAGTGCCGCGAGATCGCCGGCCCCGAGCTCTCGGGCCGTGGTGGCGATGTCGATGCCGAGGCCGTCCTCGGGGTCGCTCAGGTTGATCGTCGGCGGCACCTGGCGGTTGTAGAGCGCCAGGACGGTCGCGATCGACTCCACCGCGCCGGCGGCGCCGAGCAGGTGGCCGGTCATCGACTTGGTCGATGTCACGACGCAGCCGTCGGCGGCGGCACCGAGCGCGCGCCCGATGGAGTGCGCCTCCGTCACGTCGCCCTGGGGCGTCGAGGTGCCGTGGGCATTGATGTGCTTGATATCGGACGCCGTGAGTCCGGCGTCCGCGATCGCCTTCAGCATGGCGGACGACTGCCCGGCGCCGGCCGGGTCGGGCTGGACGATGTCGTGGCTGTCGGCGCTGATGCCGGCGCCGGCGACCGTCCCGTAGATGCGGGCGCCGCGGGCCTGGGCGTGCTCGAGCGACTCGAGCACCAGGGCGGCGGCCCCCTCGGCCAGGACGAAGCCGTCGCGGCCCTTGTCCCAGGGGCGGGACGCCCCGGCGGGGTCGTCGTTGCGCTTGCTGAGCGCCTGCATCTGCGAGAACGCGGCGATCGGCAGGGCCAGGATCGTGGCCTCCGAGCCGCCCGCGAGGACCACGTCCGCCCGGCCGAGACGGATCTCGTCGACGGCCAGGGCGATCGCGTCGTTGGCCGACGCGCAGGCCGACACCGTCGTCCGGACGGCCGCGCGAGCGCCGATCATCAGGCCGATGTTCGCCGCGGGGGCGTTGGTCATCAGCATCGGGATCGTGTACGGGCTGACCCGGCGGGCGCCCTTGTCGACCAGGGCGTCCCAGTTGGTCAGGGTGGAGTGCAGGCCGCCGATGCCGCTGCCGAAGCACACGGCGAGCCGCTCGCGGTCGACGGTGTTGGCCTCGGCGAGGCCGTAGCCGGCGTCCGCCCAGGCCTCCTCGGCCGCGACGAGCGCGACCTGGGTCGAGCGGTCGAGGCGCCGCGCCTTGACGCGGTCGATCTTCTCCGACGGGTCCACGGCGCAGACGCCGGCGATACGCACGGGCAGGTCCGCCACCCAGTCGTCGGTGAGGGCGACGATGCCGGAGCGTCCGGCGATCAGCCCCGCCCATGTCGAGGCGACGTCGCCGCCCAGGGGGGTCGTCGCACCCAGTCCGGTGATGACCACGTCCGTCATGAGAGTCCTTCCGCGTCGGCCGCTGTGTCGAGTGACGACCCCGCGGCCTGGGTCGGCCGCGGGATCGGGGGTCTTACTGGTGGCTCTCGATGTAGGCGACCGCGTCGCCGACCGTCTTGAGCTTCTTGCTGTCGTCGTCGGGGATCGTCACGCCGAACTTCTCCTCGCAGCCGACGATGATCTCGACCATGGCGAGGGAGTCGACGTCGAGGTCCTCGGTGAACGACTTGTCGAGCTGCACGTCCTCGACCGGCACGCCGGCGACGTCGTTGACGAGCTCGGCGAGCGAGGAACGGATCTCTTCGGTGGTAGCCATCTGGGCTCTCCTTACTGGTTGGGTTGGTTGGTTGTCGCACCCGGACGCCGTTGGCGTCCGGAGGTCTGTGGTCAGGGAAGCACGATGACCTGGCCGGCGTACACCAGCCCGGCACCGAAGCCGATGATCAGGGCGGTGTCGCCCGACTTCGCCTCGCCCGAGGCGAGCATGCTGTCCAGCGCCATCGGGATGGACGCCGCCGAGTTGTTGCCGTAGTGCTTGATCGTGCGGGCGACCTTGACGGTCGCGGGCAGCTTCAGGTGCCGCAGCATCGCGTCGGTGATGCGGTTGTTCGCCTGGTGGGGCGCGAAGACGTCCAACTGGTCGGGGGTCAGGCCGGCGGCCGCCAGCGCGCGCTTGGCGGCGTCCGCGATGAAGCCGGTCGCCCAGCGGAACACGGGCTGGCCCTGCATGTGCAGCAGCGAGGGCGTCCCGGCGCGGCCGGACTCGATCAGGTCGGAGGTCATGAAGATGACGTCGGCCTGGTCGCCGTCGGAGCCCCAGACCACCGGCCCGATGCCGTTGGTCTCGCTGGGGCCGACGACCGCGGCGCCGGCGCCGTCGGCGAACAGGAAGGCCGTGGACCGGTCGCTCAGGTCGGTGATCTTGCTCAGCGTCTCGACGCCGATCACCAGCACGTGGTGGGCGGCCCCGGAGCGCACGAGCGACTCGGCCTGCGCGAGCCCGTGGCAGAACCCGGCGCACGCGGCGGAGATGTCGAACGCGGCGGCGCCGGTCGCCCCGAGCTTGGCGGCGACGATCGGGGCCAGCCCGGGCGTCTGCACGTACTGGCTGACCGTCGAGATGATCACGGCGTCGATGTCGGACGCCGTGAGTCCGGCCCGCTCGATGGCCTTGGAGCCGCAGTCCAGCGAGAGCGACTCGGCGTCCTCGCCCTCGGCGACCCAGCGGCGCTCGACGATGCCGGTGCGCTGCTGGATCCACTCGTCGGAGCTGTCGATGTAGGTGCACATCTCGGCGTTGTCGACGACGCGGCTGGGGATCGCCGCAGCGATCGACAGGACGCGCGCGAAGGGGGCGCCGGTGCTGGCGGTGATGGACGTCACAGGGTGTCCTCCGTGCTCGGGTAGAGGCGGACGAGGGGCTGTCCGGGGCGGACGATGTCGCCGGTCTCGACGAGCCACTCCACGACCCGGCCGCCGTGCTCGGCGACGACCTCGTGCGCACCCAGGGTGTTGGTCACGGTACCGACGACGGCGCCCGCGGGCACGTCGGCGTCCAGTTCGCAGCCCTCGCAGATCTCAAGTTCGCCCTTGGCCGGCGAGGTGGCCATCATCCACGGCACGTTCGGGACACGGTTGTGGTGCGCCTCGACGTCGCTGTGGCGGTCGACGAAGGCCCGGGCCTCGGCGAGCTGGTCGGGCGTGTTGAGGGCGAAGACCTCGACGCTGGGCATGTTGCGCTTGGCGATGCCGGTGAGGGTGCCGGCGGGCGGCAGCTCGAGCACGCCGGTGACGCCCATCTGGGTCATCGTCTGCATGCACAGGTCCCACCGGACCGGCAGGGTGATCTGCGCCACGAGGCGCGACAGGAACTCGCGGCCGGACGCCACCGCGTCGCCGTCGGCGTTCGACAGCAGCGTCACGCGCGGCTCGTGGGTGGTGATCGCGGGCGCCAGGCGGGCCAGGCGGTCCTGGCCCGGGCGCATGTGCTCGGTGTGGAACGCGCCGGCCACCGACAGCGGGACGATGCGGGCGCCCTTGGGCGGGTTCGCCTTGAGCGCCTCGATCTGCTCGACCGTGCCGGCGGCGACGATCTGGCCGGAGCCGTTGTTGTTGGCCGGCGTGCAGCCGGCGGCCTCGATCGCGGCCAGCACCTCGTCGCGGTCGCCCCGGACGACGGCCGCCATCGTGGTGGCACGCAGCGCGGACGCCTCGGCCATGCCGAGCCCGCGCTCGCGGACGAACACCATCGCCTGCTCACCCGACAGGACGCCGACCGCGGTCGCGGCGGTGATCTCGCCGACCGAGTGGCCGGCGGTCACGCCGGTGTGGCGGAATCCGTCCGCGGGGCTCGGGAACAGCTCCAGGGCCGCCAGCAGGCCCGCGGCCACCAGCAGCGGCTGGGCGATCGCCGTGTCCCGGATCGTCTCGGCGTCCGCCTCGGTGCCGTAGTGGGCGAGGTCGATGTTGGCGACTGTCGACAACCAGTTCAGGCGGGTGGCGAACGACTCCAGTTCGAGCCACGGGGTGAGGAAACCGGGGGTCTGGGCGCCTTGTCCTGGCGCGACGATGGCTAACACGTCTTCCATCCTTGCGTCCCGGCGCCCGGGGCGGCGGGCGTGCAACGACAGAAATGCCGTGCGCGACTTTGTTGGATTCCTACAAACTGACGCTCCCGTCGATGTGGGAGCCTCCGCCGACTCACGCGCCGGCCGGCGCTCAGCCCAGGATGCGGCCGAGGCTCAGGCCCAGGCGCAGCGCATAGGCGTCCCGGGGGTCGTGGGGTGAGAAGCCGGTGACGTCCTCGACGCGTCCGAGCCGGTAGCGGACCGTGTTGGCGTGGATGAACAGCCGGCGCGCGGTGCCTTCGATGCTGCCGGCGTCCAGGAACGCCTCGAGCGTCGCGAGCAGGTCGCCGCCGTGCTCGGACAGGGCGCCGAACACGTGATCGGCGAGCGCCCGCCGGGCGTGTCCGTCGCCCATCAGCGCCCGTTCGGGCAG
>DAIRTI010000138.1:0-7959 GCA_036803965.1 Propioniciclava sp. | reverse complement strand
GCCGTTCATCGCCACCCTCGGCATGCTCAACGTCGCCCGCGGCATCGCGCTGCTGATGACCGACGGCGTCCCGATCACCGAGGAACTCCGCGGCAGCGACAAGCTGGGCAACACGGGCTTCATCGACGTGCTGGCCAGCTACCCGCTCGGCATCCCCATGCCGGTCTGGGTGATGGTCGTCTTCGCGATCGCGGCGTCCGTGCTGCTGACCCGCACCCCCTTCGGCCGCTGGCTCTACGCCATGGGCGGCAACCTGCGGGCCGCCAACCTGTCCGGCGTCCCCACCAAGAAAGTCGAGACCTGGATCTACGTCCTCTCCGGCATCTGCGCCGCAGTGGTCGGCGTCCTGCTGACCGCGGACCTGCCCGCCGCGACCCCCCGCGCCGGCGAGTCCTACGAGCTCAACGCCATCGCGGCCGTCGTCATCGGCGGCGCCGCCCTCTCCGGCGGCCGTGGCACCGTGCGCGGGACGATGATCGGCGCGTTCCTCGTGGGCTTCCTGGTCGACGGTCTCGTCCTGGTCGGCGTCTCGGTGTTCTGGCAGCAGATCATCAAGGGCGCCGTCATCATCCTCGCTGTCGCGCTCGATCAGCTGCAGCAGTCCGTCCAGTCCCGGGCCGCCGTCAGGCGCGCGGCCCAGGCCTCCCTGAGCGCCCGGGCCGCCTCGGCCCCGGCTAAATAGGCCCCCACGGCCACCCATCGAGTAACGAAAGGGCTACTCACATGTTCAAGAAACTGGGCACGTTCCTGGTCGCGGGACTGATGGCCATCAGTCTGTCGGCGTGCAGCGGCGGCACCGCTGCCACGACCCCCGCCGGCGGGGGCGGCACGGCCACCACCCCGGCCGCCGGCGGCGGCGGAGCCACCGGCAAGACCATCGCGATCATCACGGTCGACATCGCGAACCCGTTCTGGAAGGCCGAGAAGGAGGCCGCCGAGTCCGAGGCGAAGAGGCTGGGCTACGCGACCACCGTCGACGCTCACCAGAACGACCCCGACAAGCAGAACCAGTACATCGACGGCGCGATCGCCAAGAAGGTCGCCGCGATCCTGCTCGACCCGGCCGGCGCCAAGGAGTCCGTCGGCGCGGTCCAGAAGGCGACCAACGCCGGCATCCCGGTGTTCCTCATCAACGCCGAGATCACCGAGCAGGGCATCGCCAAGAGCCAGATCGTCTCCAACAACGCCCAGGGTGCCCAGCTCGGCGCCGAGGCCTGGGCCAAGGCCATGGGCGGCAAGGGCGAGTACGTCGAGCTCTTCGGCCAGCCGACCGACAACAACGCCCGCGTCCGTTCTGAGGGTTACAAGGGCGTCCTGTCGCAGTACCCGGATCTGAAGCTCCTCCAGACCGAGACGGCCAACTGGGACCGCGTCCAGGGCAAGCAGAAGATGGAGATCATGCTGAAGGCCCACCCGAACATCACCGGTGTGATCTCGGGTAACGACGAGATGGCTCTCGGCGCGATCGCGGCGCTCAAGGACGCCGGCAAGCTCAACCAGGTCAAGGTCCTCGGCTTCGACGGCTCCGGCGACGCCGTGGCCGCGGTGAAGTCGGGCGAGATGGTCGCCACCGTCCTGCAGCCCATCGTCGAGGCCACCAAGAAGTCGGTGCAGCTGATCGACAACTTCCTGCGGACCGGCAAGACCGGCTCTCCGACCGAGAAGATCGCCATGGACTGCGTCCTGATCACCAAGGACAACGCGGACAAGTTCAAGGACTTCGTCCCGCTCGGGTGACACCCCTGCGGCCTGGCCACTCCCTCCTCCGGTGGCCAGGCCGCACCCCGCACCCGTCCAACCCGACCGCCCGAAACCGAAAGGATTCCTCCATGGGACTGCGCATCGTGATGGCGTGTGACGACGCCGGAGTCGACTACAAGAACATCCTCAAGGCTGATCTCGAAGCCGACCCCCGCGTCGAGACCGTCATCGACTGCGGCGTCCTCGACGCCGCCGACAACACCCCCTACGCCCACGCCGCCGTCGCCGGCGCCCGCCTCATCGCCGACGGCCAAGCCGACCGCGGCCTGTTCGTCTGCGGCACCGGCATGGGCGTGGCGATCTCCGCCAACAAGGTCCCCGGCATCCGCGCCTCCGTCGCCCACGACTCGTTCTCGGTCGAGCGGCTCATCAAGTCCAACAACGCCCAAGTCCTCACCTTCGGCGCCCGCGTCATCGGCATCGAACTCGCCCGCCGGCTGGCCCGCGAATGGCTCGGCTACGAATTCGACCCCACCTCCCCCTCAGCCCCCAAGGTCGACGCCATCAACTCCTACGACCGGCCCACCACCCCCGCCCCGGCCGCAGCCCCCGACGCCGGATCGGCCGGGTAGCCCACCCCTCCCCTGGTTCCGTGCGTCCGTCCGGTCGCGGCGGACGCACGGCCCTGCCGAAGGAGCCCCCATGACCACCGACTCGTACGTCCTCGGCATCGACTACGGCACAGAGAGCTGCCGGGTGGCGATCTTCGACCTCGACGGCCGCCCGGTCCATTTCGCGGCCACCCCCTACCCCACCACCCACCCGCGCGCCGGCTGGGCCGAGCAGGACCCCCGCGACTGGTGGGACGCCCTGCAGGCGTCCGCCCGCCGCGCTCTGGCCGGCGCCGGCGTCTCCCCCGAGCAGATCGTCGGCATCGGCCACGACGCCACCACGATGACCGTCGTCGCCCTGGACGCCGATGGCGCGGCCCTGCGCCCAGCGATCATGTGGATGGACGTCCGCGCCACCGAGCAGGCCGCCCGCGCCGCCACCTCCGACTCGGTCGCCCGCCTCTACAACGGCGCCGGCACCGCGCCGGCCACCGCCGAGTGGTACCCCTTCAAGGCGGCCTGGCTCCGCGAGAACGAGCCCGAGACCTACCGCCGCGCCCACCGCCTGGTGGACGCCCCCGACTGGCTGACCTTCCGGCTCACCGGCGAGTGGACGGTCAACATCAACTCCGCCGCGCTGCGCATGTACTACAACCGCGACCGCGGCGGCTGGCCCGAGGACTTCTACGCCCACGTCGGCTGCGGCGACGTCTTCGACAAGCTGCCCGACCGCGTCGTCGACCTCGGCGCCCAGGTCGGCGGCCTCACCCCGGACGCCGCCGAGTGGCTCGGCCTGCGTCCCGGCACGCCGGTCGCGCAGGGCCCCGCGGACGCCTGGGCCGGCCAGATCGGCCTCGGCGTCGTCTCCCCCGGCAAGCTCGCGCTGATCACCGGCAGCTCCCACGTCCTCACCGGCCAGACCGACCGGCCGATCCACGGCCGCGGCTTCTTCGGCGCCTACACCGACGGCGTCGTCCCTGGTCAGTACACGGTCGAGGGCGGGCAGGCGTCCACGGGCTCGGTGCTGAAGTGGTTCAAGGACAACTTCGCCGCCGACGTCGCCGCGGACGCCGAGGCGTCCGGGCGCAGCGTCTACGACCTGCTCAACGAGCGCTCCCGGCACATTCCGCCGGGCTGCGACGGCCTGATCGTCAACGAGTACTTCCAGGGCAACCGGACGCCCTACACCGACTCCAAGGCCCGCGGCCTCATCTGGGGACTCTCGCTCGCGCACACCCGCGAGCACCTCTACAAGGCCATCCAGGAAGGCATCTGCTACGGCAACGCCCACAACGTGCGCGCGATGGAGGCCGCCGGGCTGACCGTCGACGAGGTCGTCGCCTGCGGCGGCATGACCAAGAGCCGCGACCTGATCCAGCTGCACGCCGATGTCATGGGCAAGCCGATCACGCTGACGCAGGTCGGGGACGCCGTCGCGCTCGGCTCGGCGATGCTGGCCGCCGTCGGCGCGGGCGTCCACGCCGACCTCGGCGCGGCCGCCAAGGCGATGGTCCACGACCTCGACACCCTCGAGCCCGACCCGGACCGCCACGAGCAGCACGCCTACTACCTCGAGCAGTACATGGCGTCCTTCCCCTGCCTGGCCGAGCTCACCCACGGCCTCGTCGATCACGAAGCCGCCCACTGAGACCCCGCGAAACACCTCCGCGAAGCAACGAAAGGGAACCCCGATGTCCGAACTCATCGAACGCGCACTGGCCGACGCCTCCGACACCAAGATCGCCATCGTCGGGGCGGGTGCCATCGACCAGGTCGCCGGCGTGTTCAGGCAGCTGTTCGGGGACGCCCCCGCCATCGTCGTCGGCGACGAGCGGACGATGGCCGTCGCCGGCAACCGCGTGCTGGCGTCGCTGCGCGCGGGCGGCGTCGAGTGCCTGGAGCCCTACGTCTTCCCCGGCGAGCCCGAGCTCTACGCCAAGTACGAGAACTGCGAGATGCTCCGCGACGCCCTCCGCGCGCTGCCCGGCAACGCCGTCGCGGTCGGCGCGGGCACTTTGAACGACATCGTCAAGCGCGCCTCATCCGAGCTGGGACGCCAGTACCTGCAGGTCGGCACGGCGGCGTCCATGGACGGCTACACGGCCTTCGGCGGCTCGATCGCACTCAACGGCTTCAAGAACACCCTCGACTGCCCGGCGCCCGCGGGCAGCATCTCCGACCTGACCGTGATGGCGGCCGCGCCCCAGGCGATGACGGCGTCCGGCTACGGCGACCTGCTCGGCAAGATCCCGGCCGGCGCCGACTGGATGCTCGCGGACGCCCTCGGCGTCGAGCCGATCGACCCGGCGGTCTGGGAGCTCGTCCAGGGCCCGCTGCGGGCGTCCCTGGCGCGGCCGGAGGCGCTGGCGTCCGGCGACGTCGGCGCCTGCGGGGAGCTGGCCGAGGGCCTGGTGATGTCGGGACTGGCGATGCAGGCGCACAAGTCGTCGCGGCCGGCGTCCGGCGCCGAGCACCAGTTCAGCCACGTCTGGGAGATGGAGGGCCACGGCGTCGACTTCAAGCCGCGCCGGCTCTCGCACGGCTTCAAGGTGGCGGTCGGCTCGGTCGCCATGGCCGCCCTGTACGAGCTGCTGCTCGACTACGACGTCGAGGCCGTGGACGCCGACGCCGCGGCGTCCGCCTGGCCGACGAAGGACGCGATGGAGGCGCACGTCCGCGCGCTGCACCCGGACCCGAAGCTGGTCGAGGAGACCGTCCGGCAGCAGCTGGCCAAGTGGATCCCGGCGGACGCCCTCGCCGCCCGCATCGTGCGGCTCCAGGGGGCGTGGCCCGAGCTGAAGGCGCGCCTGCGTGCCCAGCTGCTGCCGGCGTCCGAGCTGCAGGAGATGCTGCGCCGCGCCGGAGCCCCCGCGCACCCCGACGAGATCGGCCTCGCCTGGGATCGATTCCGGCTCACCTACCTGCGCGCCGGGCACATCCGCAAGCGCTACACGGCGCTGGACACGGCGTCCGAGCTGGGCATCCTGGACGCCCTCGTCGAGCGCCTGTTCGCCCCCGACGGGTTCTGGGGACGCCAGCGCGGCTGAGGCCTGCCGGGTCGGGGGTCAGCTGCCCTCGACCCGGACCTCGGCCAGGCCGATGTTCTTGGTCGTCGGACTGACGCCCGTCACGGTCAGGATCAGCCAGGTGACCAGGCGCGGCGCGACGTCGATGGCGGTCGTGTCGTCGGGCATGTCCGGGACGTCGACCGAGCTGCCGTCGCTGAAGGACAGCCGGACCGCGCTGACGTGGTCGTCGGCGTTGGGACGATCGTGCAGCACGACCCGCCGGACGAGCCGGGGCGCCGCCCAGGACAGCTGCAGCCAGGCCCCCACCCCGCCGCCCTGAGTGACCCACTCGTGCTGCGGCTGCTGGGGGTAGCCGGCGGCGACGCCGTCCACGGCGCTGGCCGCCACCTGCCCGGTGGCCACGTTCTCGGACGATGCGGTCGCCACGGCGTCCGGGGCCAGGTTGGCCTCGTGCACCTCGATCTCGGCCAGCCCGATGTTCTCGGTCGCAGGGCCGGCCTCGTCGACGACGAAGGTGAGCGAGGTCACCTCGACATCGCCGACCTCGACCGTCGTCGGCTCGAAGCCCTCGACCGCACCGGTCGGGAACTCGGTGCCGTCGGGCAGGACCACCCGGCCGGCGAGGATCAGGTCGTCGCCGTTGTCGCGTCCGTAGAGGGCGACCCGGCGGACGGTGTGCGGGGTCTGCCACTCCAGGCGCAGCCAGCTACCCGCGCCGCCGCCGACCGTCGCCCACTCGTGCGCCGCGTCGGGCTCGCCGGGCGCCCAGCCGTCGATCGCCCGCGCCGCCACCTGGCCGGTCGAGGCGTCCGCCGACGACGCGGTGACCGAGGCGAGGCCGGCGATGTTCCCCGTGCCGCAGGTGTAGCGGCGCGCGAGCCACGGGCCGTAGACCCCGAGTTCGGGGGCGTCCACGGGCACCTGGGGGTCGTGCGCCGCGTAGATCAGGAAGGTCGCCAGCTTCCGGGCGACCTGGGTGGGGCCGACGTTCTGCGCCCAGGGCGCCATCGGGTAGCCGCGGTGGCCGACGCGGCGGTTGATCCCCGCCGCACGGGCGGCCGTCAGCGCGAAGTAGGCGGACGCGTGGTGGTCGCTGTGGTCCCCGTCGTCGAAGCTGCCGACGAAGTCGAGGGTCCGGACGAGCGCGGGATCGAACCCGGACAGGAGCGCCGCCAGGGTCGATACGAGTTCGTCGGCGGTGTAGGTCTCGCCGTCGTCGACGGTCGTCAGCGACGGCGTGGTGCCCAGCCAGAGCCTCCGCAGGGAGACGTTGCCGGTGGCGGCGAAGCCGGTTCCGTCGATGTTGCCGTCGGGCAGCCGCAGGAACACCAGCTGGACGCCCGGGGCGTCCTCGAGGCTGTCGACGGTGATGTCGCGTCCGGGGACGCCGGCGTCGGTGCTGCTCCAGGCGTCCCGGACCCCGGCCATGTGGGCGTACGCCGCGCGCAGGCCGTTCTCGCGCTCGAGCCAGTAGTCCTCGTCCAGGCCGGCGTCGCCGGCGGTGAGGACGATCGTGCGGACGCCCCAGCCCCTGTCGATATCGAACTGCAGAGCGGGGTTGATGAAGAGCAGGTCGTCGTCGAGGTGCGCCACGATGTTGCAGGAGCGCCGCACCGCGGGCTGCGGCACCTCTGGTGGCGCCTCCGCTGCCACCCCGGGGGCCGCTTCGGCCTCGGCCCGCGGGGCAGCCCGCGCCCGGGCGCGCTGCACCGGCAGCAGACGGAAGACGAGGATCCAGCGGAGGGCCCCCTCGCGATCGACCGCTCGCTCGCGGCGGTAGGGCAGGTCGGGGTCGACGCGGAACTCGCCCACGTAGCGGTGGATCTCGGCGTGGGTGCCGGGCGCGTAGCCCTCGGAGACGAACAGCCGCAGCGTCCGGCCCTGGGCCGCGTGATCCAGCAGTGCGCGGTTCGCCGCCGGGTCCTGGTCGCCGGCCGGGCCGCGTCCGGTGAAGGACCAGGCCCCCTCCTGCGTCGGCCCGTCGAGGGACTCCCAGGGCCGGCCCCGCTCGGGCGGGTCGGAGAACAGCAGGACGTTCGGGGTGGCGTCCGACGCCATGATGCGTCCGGCGCGCGGGTTGCCCCCGTAGAGCGCCGCCAGCTGCGCGCGCGTGAGCCGGTCGCCGGGCCGGGTCGTCCAGCGGCGCGCGTCAATGGCTCCCGAACCTCCGGCAGGACCCATCGCCAGCGCCTCCCTCCAGTGGCTAGTCCGTCTCGGACCAGCCCAGTTCGTCCCAGGCCCACCGCGGGATGAGGCGGTCGACGCGGTCCAGTACGAAGGACGGCCGCTGGCCCTCGGCGAGCGCCCGCACGTCGTCGGCGGTCGCCTCGCCCGTGAGGACCAGCGCCGACATCATGCCGGTGTCGAGGGCCATCTGGATGTCGGTCTGCAGCCGGTCGCCGACCATGACCGAGTGCTCGACGCGGGCGTCCAGGCCCGCCATCGCCTCGCGCAGCATGATCGGGCTCGGCTTGCCCAGGCTCACCGCGCACCTGCTGTTCGTCGCCGCCTCGATGGCCGCGGTCATGGCGGCGCAGTCGGGCTCGCCACGTCCGCCGGGGAACGGGCAGAACCGGTCGGGGTTCGTCTGGATCAGGAACGCCCGCTTGTGGAACCAG
>DAIRTI010000137.1:0-8060 GCA_036803965.1 Propioniciclava sp. | reverse complement strand
CCCGAGGTGGAGCAGGCGATCGCCACCTTGGTCACCAACCGGGAGACCGCCGCCGCGGCGGTGACCGAGCTGACGACCCAGCGCGCGCCGGTGGCCGCCACGGTCGAGCAACTCAAGGCCCAGGACGCCGCCCTCGTCGCCACGATCGCGACGCTGACCGCCCAGGGCAAGGAGCTCGCGGCGACGATCGCCGGACTTGTCGAGGCGGGTGTTGCCGCCGACGATCCGCGCCTGGTCGCTGCGCAGGCCGCATTGGCGCAGGTGCAGGCCGGCATCGCCCAGGCCGAGGCCGGACGCCAGCAACTCGCCCCCGCCCTCGAGCAGGCGACGGCCGGGCTCGCCCAGTTGGACGCCGCCCTCACCCAGGCCACCACCGGGCTCGGCCAGCTCGACGCCGCCCTCACCGAGGCGCGGGCGGGGCTCACCCAGCTGGACGACGGCCTCGTCCAGGCCCGGGAGGGACGCGTCAAGCTCGCCGACGCCCTGGCCCAGGCCACGTCCGGACGCGAGCAGCTCGACGAGGGCCTCGCCACCGCCCGCGACGGGCTCGCCGAGCTGGACGACGGCCTCACCGACCTGGCCGACGGCGAGCGGGCCCTGCGCAACGCGCGGACGCTGGCGATCCTCGCCTCGTCCGCGAGCCTGCTGACCGTCGACCGCGCCGAGGACGCCCGCGCCCGCGCCGTCGTCAAGGCGCCCGAGGCCGGCGTGATCGTGTCCGTGGCGAGCCCGGGCGACGTGCTGGCGGCGGGGGCCACAGCGGCCGTCCTGCGGCCCGACCGCGAGGCCACCATCACGACCTGGCTGTCGCCGGAGCAGGCATCCCGGGCGTGCGCCGGGGCGTCCGTGCGCGCGACGACCGACTGGGGCACCGTCTACCCCGGACGCGTCACGCGCCTGGGTGTGACGGCGTCCTATCCG
This sequence comes from Propioniciclava sp., assembly GCA_036803965.1. Taxonomy (GTDB): domain Bacteria; phylum Actinomycetota; class Actinomycetes; order Propionibacteriales; family Propionibacteriaceae; genus Propioniciclava. The sequence continues at coordinate 7,139 of DAIRTI010000137.1, read as the reverse complement.
CCCAGCTCGCTGGCGACCTCCGAGGTGCACCTGACCCGCGCGATCGCCGTCACGATCACCCTGGACGCCGCCTCATCTCCCCCGCCCGGCGCCGGCGTCGACGTCGAGATCACCCCTTGTCAGTCCGAGAAGTAGGAGTTCGCATGGCCACGAGGAAACGTCCGCCGATCCCGGTGATCGTCCTGGTCGTCCTGGCGCTGGCCGGTGGCGGCGCCTGGTGGTGGTGGAGCTCCACGCACCCGGCATCGGCCGACCAGTCGCTGTCGGGGGTCGTCGAGACGCGGCAGTACCAGGTCGCGCCGGTCATCGCCGGCCGGGTCGCCGAGGTCAAGGTCGCCGAGGGGGACGCCGTCGCCGCCGGGCAGGAACTCGTCGTCCTGGACCCCGCCGCGCTCGACCTGCAGGTCAAGCAGGCCGGCGCCGGACTCGACGCGGCCAAGGCCACCCTGCAGCAGGCCAAGGACGACGAGGACTCCGACGCCGAGATCGCCGCGGCGTCCGCCCGCGTGGCGCAGGCGGAGGCTGCGGTGTCCCTGGCCGAGGTGCAGCGGGGCTGGGCGACGATCACCTCCCTGCGCGCGGGCACCGTCGTCGCCGTGACCACCAACGCCGGCCAGAACGCCGCCCCGGGCAAGACGCTGCTCACGATCACCGACCCCGCGGACGCCTTCATCCGCGTCTTCGTGCCCGAGACCCGGCTGGGCGAGGTGAAGATCGGCCAGGCGGCCCGCGTGACGGGCGGCGGCCAGACGTTCGACGGCACGGTGAGCTTCGTGGCGTCCGAGGCCGAGTTCACACCCAACAACGTCGAGACCGCCGAGCAGCGGGGCAAGCTCGTCTACGAGGTGCGCGTGACGCTGACCGGCGGCACCAACGGCGTCCTCAAGCCCGGCATGCCGGCGGACGTGACGTTCTCATGACCCCTGCCGCCGAGGGCATCCGCGCCGAGGGGCTGACCAGGCGCTTCGGCGACGTGACCGCGGTCGACGACGTCTCGCTCGACGTCGCGCCCGGCGCCCTGTTCGGCCTGCTCGGCCCCGACGGCGCCGGCAAGTCGACCCTGCTGCGACTGCTGGCGACCGTCCTGCGGCCGGACGCCGGCGACGCGACGGTCGGCGGGGAGTCGGTGACGCGGCGCCCGGACAGAGTGACCCCCCTGATCGGCTACATGAGCCAGCAGTTCTGCCTGTACCCCGACCTGACCGTGGCCGAGAACCTCGACTTCTTCGCGACGGTCCGCGGGCTGCCACGGCAACGCCGGCGCGAGCGGGCGGCGTCCCTGACCGCGGCGATGGGGCTGGCCGAGTTCACCGGCCGCCGCGCCGGACGCCTCTCCGGAGGCATGAAGCAGAAGCTGATGCTGGCGTCCGTGCTGATGCACGAGCCCCAGGTGCTGCTGCTCGACGAGCCGACCACCGGCGTCGACCCGGTGTCGCGGCGCGAGTTCTGGCGGATCCTCGGCGACCTGCACGCCGAGGGACGCACCGTCCTCGTCGCCACCCCCTACATGGACGAGGCCGAGCGCTGCACCGACATCGCCTTCATGGACGCCGGCCGCATCGGCACCCGAGGCACGCCGGCCGAGGTGAAGGCCCTGCTGCCCGGCACTTTGCTGGAGATCGAGTCCGGACGCCCGCGCGCGGCCCTGGCGGCCGTCGAGCCGCGGCCCGAGGCGGCCTCGGCGCACCTGCTCGGCCAGGCGGTGCGGGTCCTGTGGACCGGCCCGGACGCGACGGCGTCCGTCTCGACCCTGGTGCGGGACGCGGTACCGGACGCCATCGTCCACCGCGTCGACCCCGACATGGAGGCCGTCTTCGCCTACCTCGCGGGAGAGTCCGGATGAGCGTCCCCGGGGGCCTGGTGCGGATCGGGGCGGTCGCTCGCAAGGAGTTCCGGCACCTGGGCCGGGACTGGCGGGTGCTGGCCGCCGTCCTGGTGCTGCCGATCTTCGAGTTGCTGCTGTTCTCGTACGCGATCAGCTTCGACGTGCGCGACGTCCCCACCGTCGTCGTGGACGCCGACCGCACGCCGGCGTCCCGGGCCTACCTGCAGGCCTACGAGACGTCGACGTTCTTCCGCGTGCTCGGCGAGGCCTCGGACGCCGACGCCGCCGACCGGCTCTTCGACGCGGACGCCGCGCGGGTGGTGGTGATCGTGCAACCGGGCTTCGAGCGCGCGATCGCGGCGGGGGAGAAGGCGCAGGTGGGCGTCCTGATCGACGGGTCCGAGCCGAACGCGGCCCGGATCGGCCAGACGTACGCGCTCGCCCTCAACCAGGTCTACGGCCAGCAGATCGCCGCCCAGTGGGCCGACCGTCAGGGACTCGACCTCTCGGCGTCCGGACGCCTCGAACCGCGCCTGCGCACCTGGTACAACCCCGAACGGTCGAGTTCGATCTTCCTGATCCCCGGGCTGATGGTCGTGATCATCATGATCGTCACCGTGCAGCAGACGGCGGTGTCGCTGGTGCGCGAGCGCGACCTGCACACCCAGGAGCAGCTGCTGGTCAGCCCCCTACGGCAGGTCGAGCTGATGGTGGGCAAGCTGCTGCCCTGGACCCTTCTCGCGTTCGCCGACATGCTCGTGATCGCCGGGCTGGGGCTGACGGTGTTCGGCGTCCCCCTGCGCGGCAGCGTGGCGGTGCTCGCGGGGGCGTCCGCGCTGTTCGTCTTCTGCTCGCTGGGGCTGGGGCTGCTCGTGTCGGCCGTGGCGCCGTCGATGGAGACCGCGAACATCCTCGCCCTCCTGGGGTCGTTCCTGCCGGCGTTCCTGCTCTCGGGGTTCGCGTTCCCGCTGGAGTCGATCCCGGCGCCGCTCCAGTGGCTGTCGTGCCTGTTCCCGGCGCGGTTCATGGTGTCGATCTCGCGGGCGGTGTTCCTCAAGGGCGCAGGCCTCGCCGAGACCTGGCCCGACGTGGCGGCCCTAGCGGCGTACGCGTTGGTCGTGCTGGTGGCGTCCACGGCGCTGTACGCGCGGAGGTCGCGGCGATGAGGCGCCGGATCGGGCTGCTGATCTGGAAGGAGTTCCTCCAACTGCGCCGCGACCCGCTGCTGCTGCGGGTGATTCTGCTGATGCCGGTGGCCCAACTGGTGCTGTTCGGCTACGTGGTCGCGGCCGACCTCGGCAACCTCTCGACCGCCGTCGTCGACCGCGACCGGACGGCGATCAGCCGCCGCGTCGAGGCGTCGTTCGCGTCCTCGGGGTACTTCGTGGTGACCCAGCATCCGGCGTCCGAGACCGACCTGCAGCCGCTCATGGACACCGGTCGCATCCGGGTCGCGCTCGTGATCCCCGAGGGCACGCAGGCCGCGCTCGACCGCGGCGAGACCGCGCCGCTGGGCGTCATCGTCGACGGCTCGGACGCCCAGGTCGCCTCGGTGGCGTCCGGCTATGCCGCGCGCATCACGGCCCTGCTGAACGCGGACCTGCTCTCGGCGTCCGGGGTGACGGCGAGCCCGCCCGGCGTGGACGCGCGCGTCCGGGTCATGTTCAACCCCTCGCTGGCCGCGGTGAACACGATGATCCCCGGGCTGATCGGGGCGATCCTGATGCTCTCGATCTCGGTGGTCATGTCGCAGGCGGTCGTGCGCGAGCGCGAGCGCGGCACCCTGGAGCAGGTGTTCGTCACCCCGATCACGCCGGCCGAGTACCTGATCGGGAAGGTCGTGCCCTACGCCCTGCTCGCCGGGGTGCAGGCGACGATCGTGGCGGTGGCCGGCGTCCTGTGGTTCCAGGTGCCGTTCAACGGATCGCTGGCCGTCGTGATCGTGGGGCTCGCGCTGTTCATGCTCACGTGCATCGGGCAAGGCCTGCTCGTGTCGCTGGTCAGCCACACCCGCCACCAGGCGCAGCAGACGGTGATGCTCGTGATGATCCCGACGATGATCCTGTCGGGGTTCATCTTCCCGATCGAGTCCATGCCTGAGTGGCTGCAGCCCGTGTCGAAGGTGCTTCCGCTCACCTGGGCGCTGGACGTGCTGCGCGGGGCGTTCGTGAAGGGGTCCGGGTTCGGCGCGCTGGCCGTGCCGCTGCTCGTACTGGCCGGGTTCGCCGTCGTCATCTTCGGGATCTCCATCTGGGCCACCCGTCGTCGGCTGGCGGAGTGAGGAGCGGGCATGATTCAGTTCGGACGCCGTGGGCGCCGGTCCGCGGGTCCGGGAGCGGTCGGTTCTGGGACCGGCGACGCCGTCGACACTCGCCCCTCCGGTTCCGATCCTGCGGAGGCGGTCCGCGCCGAGTCGATCGGTTCCGTTCCCGCCGGCTCAAGCGACCTCACCCCCACCGGCTCTGTTCCTGTTGACGGCCGGGGGACGGTCTCCACGGGCTCGGTGACTGGGTCCCGGTCAACCGGCGCGGGCGACGCCCCCGCCGTCCGGGTCCGGGGGCTGACCAAGACGTTCGGCACCTTCACCGCCGTGGACGACCTCTCCTTCGAGGTGGCCCGCGGCGAGGTGTTCGGCTTCCTGGGACCCAACGGCTCGGGCAAGACGACCACGATCCGGATGCTCACCGGGACGCTGCTGCCCACCGCCGGATCGATCGAGGTGCTGGGCACCGACATGGCGCGACGGGCGGCGTCCGTGCAGCCCCGGATCGGCTACATGTCGCAGCGCTTCTCGCTCTTCGAGGACCTCACCGTCGAAGAGAACCTGCGCTTCTACGGCGGCGTGTACGGCCTGGACGCCGCCACGTTCGCCGAGCGCCGCGACTACGTGCTCGACATGGCCGGCCTGCGCGGACGCGAGGGCGAGCTGACCGCCAACCTCTCGACCGGCTGGAAGCAGCGGCTCGCGCTCGGCACGGGCACGATCCACTCCCCGGAGTTGTTGTTCCTCGACGAGCCGACCTCGGGCGTCGACCCCGTCGCCCGGCGCCGCTTCTGGGACCTGCTCTACGACCTGGCGGCGTCCGGTGTGACGCTGTTCGTCACGACCCACTACATGGACGAGGCCACCAACTGCTCGCGACTGGCCCTGATGTACCGCGGACGCATCGTCGCCGACGGGACGCCCCGGGCCGTTCGCGCCGCGGCCGCCAGCCCCGGCAACCCAGACCCGAGCCTCGAGGACGCCTTCGTCCGCCTGATCGGCGCCGAGGGTGGTTAGGGCTCATCGATGTGGCACATTCGTCGCGATTGCGACGGGGTAGCCACATCGATGCGGTTGGGGGGGCTGGGCGCGGGCGGTGAGCCCCATCGATGTAGCACGTTCGTCGTTATAGCGACGGAGAAGCTACATCGATGCGGTTGGGGGGGCGGGTCAACCCGGGCCAACGAGTGCGCGTCCGGGGCTCAGCCGAGCTGGGTGCCGATGAGGCGTCCGATCCAGTAGGTGACGCCCATCGCCAGCAGGCCGCCGACAACGTTGCGCAGGACCGACCGCACCAACGGCGTCCCGCCCCAGCGTGCGCTGAGGTAGCCGGTCAGCGACAGCGCCGCGACGACGCCCACGATCGTCACATAGAGCTTGGACGCCGTGGGCGCGAGCAGCATCGCGGCGAGCGGCAGCAACGAGCCGACGATGAACGACAGCCCCGACGACAGCGCCGCGTGGAAGGGGTTGGTGAGGTCCTCGGGGTCGATGCCCAGCTCGGTCTCGGCGTGGGCGGCCAGGGCGTCGTGGGCGTGCAGTTCCTTGGCCACCTGCGCGGCCAACTCGGGCGACAGGCCCTTCTCCTCGTAGAGCCTTGTCAGCTCTTCGAGCTCCTCCTCGGGCATCTCCTCAAGTTCGCGGCGCTCCTTGCGGAGCAGCGCCTTCTCGGAGTCGCGCTGCGCGCTCACCGACACGTACTCGCCGACGGCCATCGACAGGGCGCCGGCCGTCGCGGCGGCCACGCCGGCGGTGAGCAGGGCGCCGAACTCCATGGTGGCGCCGGCCACGCCGGTCAGGATGCCGGCGGTCGACACGATGCCGTCGTTGGCGCCCAGCACCGCCGCCCGCAGCGCGTTGAGCCGGACGGCGTGCGACCCCTCCTCGGCCTCCCGGGCCTGGTAGGCCTCGGGATCGCCGTGGGCCAGGCTCTCCCTCTTGGCCATCCGTCCTCCCTTCGGCACGAGTTGGCCCCTTGGCGGATAGTTGCCCACCGGATCCGGGGGGCGAACTTAACGCAGCGGGGCGTTCTCGCGTCCCAGAATGAACGTACTCCTCGGCGTCTCGACTGCCACTAGCCTGGACGGACGTCCGGACGGCGACGACGGACGCCGGACCACCCCCATTGCAAGGAGGCCGCGATGGCCGAGCGCCCCGCTCGTGAGTACGTCACCGGCGACCTGACGCGGGCGCTGCGGATCGCGTCCTGGGTGCCCGTCGTGGCGGCCGGGGTGCTCCTGGCGGTTCGCTACCCGGGGCTGCCGGACACCATCCCGACCCACTTCGGCGTCGGCGGCGCCCCGAACGACTGGGGACCCAAATGGACCACCCTCGTGCTGTTCGGCGTCTTCCTCGCAATGATGGCCGGGGTCGACGCGCTCTCGCGGCGTCCGCGGTTGTTCAACTACCACCGCGAGGTGACGTCCGAGAACGCCCAGCGGCTCTACCGCGAGGGTGAGCGCCTCATGGTGGGCCTCCAATTCGCCCTGGGGTTCACGACGCTCGGGCTGGTCCTGCTCATGGTCGGCGAGGACGCCGGCAACGGCGTCCTCTGGGCCGGAATCGGCCTCCTGGTCGCGACGACGATCGTCGGGATCGTCCGCCTGGTCCGCGCCGGACGCCCCGCCTCGCCCTGACCGGTCACGTCGCTCGCCGCGGCTCTCGGTCGGTCCGGCACCGGACGCCCTCGGCCCGGCCGCGCGCGGGTCGTCGTATGGGTGATCTGGTCGGCGGCCGGGTCCAACCGCCTGGCCGGATCGCGAGCGGTCGAGGGCCGGATCCTTGGTCACTGGGGAGTTCGCGCAGGCCGGTTGTGGACGCCCTGGGCCCCGCCGGTGCACTTCGCCCCTTTGCCGGAAGTTCGCCCGCCGGATCCGGGGGGCGAAGTCGTCGCAAGGGGGCTTCCGTGTGGCCGCGGGAGGGAATCAGCCGACGACGTCCACCGTTCACGCGCAAGACATACCTGCGGCGTGCTGTCTGTCCACAGGCCAGGCCGCCTAGGCGCCTCGGCGGCTTCCCAAGAGTGTCCTTGAGTCTCGTGTCTGTGGACAA
>DAIRTI010000136.1:0-8138 GCA_036803965.1 Propioniciclava sp. | reverse complement strand
AACTCGTCGGTCAGGACCCCGCCCCTCGTGCCCAGGTCACCCGGGACCACCCGCACCGCCGTGAACGGCGCCTTTTCGATCGGCCCCAGGTTCGGGTTCGGCCGGATCGTCGGGTCACCGTAGTAGCGGTCGTAGGCGGAGTTGCCGCGTCCGAAGTCGCCGTCGACGCCGGCCCGCGCGAAGCCGTTGAACCGGTCGACGGTCCGCCGGAGCGTCGTGGCGTCGGCCCCGATCGCGGACGCCAGTTCGGCCAGCGTCCCGGCCTTGTGCATGATGCCGGCGGCCGCCATGGCCTTGTTACCCCGGGGATCAAGGGCGTACGTCCGCAGGTAGCGGTGCGAGTGGCGGGCGTCCGAGATCAGCCAGAAGGCGTCCTGGACGGGATGCGCCAGCATGTGGTGCCCGAGGTCGACGTAGCTCTCGGACTCGTTCGCGAACCGGCTGCCCGCGGCGTCCGTCATGATCGAGAACGGCATCGAGCGCTCCTGCACGATGAAGCCCGGCTGTCCGCCCTCGGCGACCGGCGGCACCGAACCGCCCCACCAGGCGTCGTCCATGAGGTCGGTCGCGGCGCCGGCGTCCATGGCGATCTCGATCGGACGCCCCAGGTTGCCCTTGTTGCCCGACGACCAGCCGGCCTTGACGCCGGTGTACTTCTCGCGCCACGGGCCGTTGTAGTCGAACCCGCCCGCCGTCAGGACCACCCCGCGCCGGGCCTCGACCCGCCGCGGCTGCCCGTCGCGGGTGACCACGACGCCGGTGACGCGGCCGTCCTCGACGACCAGCTCGGCCAGCGGCGACGACAGCCACAGCGGCGTCCCCCGCTTGACGACGACGATGTCCAGGAAGGACGCCATCAGCGCCGCCCCGCAGGCCACCAGTTGCTGGCGCTTGACGGCGCCGCCGAGGACGCGGCCCACCACCTTCGCCCCGCGCGCCATGCCGGCGGGCGTGACCCACGAGCGGGCCAGCAGCCAGACGTCGTTGGTCATGACGGGGAAGGCGACGCCGTCCTGCCCCCGCGAGGACGCCCACCAGTCGCCGATCGCGTGGGCGTCCAGGGGCTCGACCTCAAGCGCGCGTCCGATCTTGCCGCCGGGCAGTTCGGGGTAGTAGTCGGGGTAGTCGGCGCCGCGCGAGAACTTCATCCCGAAGGACTCCGCTGTGTTCACGAAGTCGGCGACCGAGTCGACGAACGCCTCCTTGCGGACCCGCGACGTCGCCGGTCCGGCGTCCCCGATCGTGGCCTCCATGTACGCGAGCGCCTCGTCGCGCGAGTCGCCGACGCCCTCGCGCTGCATGACCGGGTTGTTCGGCAGCCACATGCCGCCGCCCGACATCGCGCTCGACCCGCCCCAGCGGTCGGTCGATTCGCAGATCACCGCGCTCAGCCCCTCGTCGGCGGCCGCCATGGCCGCCGCGAACCCCGCGCTGCCCGAGCCGATCACGACCACGTCGAAGCTGTCGTCCCAGTTGCCCATGTGTCCTCCTCGTCGAGCCGACACAAGCATCATCCGCCCGCGGACGCCGCCCGTCGAGGGGTGCCTGAGCCCGGACGCCGTCGCCTCAGCCCGATCCCCCAGGCGATCAGTGCAATAACTCTCGCTGGTCTTCGGCCAGTCTCATTGCACAGATCCCCACTCTTGCGATCAGTGCAATGACTTTCGCCGGTTTGCCGCGAGTCTTATTGCACAGATCCCGCGGAGCTGCGGGCGGCGTCCCAGAGCTCGCGCAGCGCCTGGACGGACGCTTCGGGCGCCTCGAGCGGCAGCAGGTGCCCGCAGGATTCGATCTCGATCACCCCGACGCCCAGCGCCTCGGCCATGATCGGCTGGCTCTCGGGCGGCATGAAGGCGTCCTCGACGCCGTACACGACGACCGCCGGGACGCTCAGGCCGCGCAGCACCTCGGTCCGGTCGGGACGCGCCGCCATCGCCCGCTGCGCCCACGCGACGCCGGCCGGCGTGACGGCGGCGAGGTAGCGGTCGACCTCGGCGACCAGGTCAGGACGCGAGGCCCGCGTGGACGCCCCCAGGAACTTGTCCCGCATGGGTGCGAGCAGCTCGTCGACAGGCGTCCCGGCGTCGGCGGCGTCCGCCATGGCGCGGCGTCCGGCGGCGCCCTCGTCGGGGTCGGCGGTCGACTTGGTGCCGAACAGGCCGAGGCCGGCGACCCGCTCGGGAGCGAGGTCGGCGAGGCACATCGCCGCGTAGCCGCCCATCGAGTTGCCGGCGACGACGAAACGCCGGACGCCCCGGGCGTCCAGGGCGGCCAGGACCGCCCGCGCGTAGCCCTCGAGCGAGGGGGCGTCGTCGGTCTCGCCGCCGAAGCCGGGCGGGGCGACGGTGATCACGTCCCCGCCGACCAGGCCGGCCACGTGCTCCCACACGCGGGCGCGGAACGGGAAGGGCGCCAGCAGGACGAGCGGCAGATCGGACGGCGCCTCCTGGCGCGGATTCAGAATGACGGTGGCCATGACCCTCACTCTGGCACCACTCCTTGTCGCCGCCGCCGGGCGCCCGCATCGCGACGCCTCCGGCCGGGCTGCGCGTCAAGCTCCCCCGCCCCGGGTGATCCGCCGGCTCGGGTGCGTCTGCGATCCTGCGAGGGGGCCGCCCGCCCGGGCGGCGTCCGGGCGGGAGAGGCGTTGAAGCGATCCGCAGGTCAGGTCCAATCGGGACGCCGTCGAGCCCTGCGCGGGAGGCCGCAGTTCAGTCGACGGTCCCGGACGATGCAGGCGCCCTCCATGACCATGCCGGCGCTGCGACGGGCGACCGCGGCGGCACTGGTGGCGGGCTGCCTGGTCCTCGCCGTCCCGGCTCCCGCGCTGGCCGAGACGACCGCTCCCGGGGCCGGCACGACCGCCATCCCGGCGCAGACCGCGACCCCGACCGCCGAACCGACGGCGACGGCGTCCGCGGACGTCACTCCCACCGCCCAACCGACGCCGACCGCCCGACCCCAGGCACCACCCCCACCACCGAGCCCAGCCCGACGCCGACGGCGTCCCCGACCGACGACGGGCACGCGGTGCTCGAGTCCGACCCACCCGCCTGGCGCGACCACCACGTCGACACGACCTCGTGGATCATCGCGCTGATCGTGCTGGCCGCGTGCCTGGTGCTGGTCGTGCTGCTGGCACGGCGTCCGGACCGGTACCCGAGCCCCGAACCAAGTACCACACGGGCGTCCGGCGAGGGGCCCGACGGCAGCCCGGACCGCGCGGCTGCGGGGCTGGCGGCCCTCGAGGCGGTCGGCGAGGCGATGCTCGACGCGGGCTACTCGGTCACCGGCGTCCGCTCGACGATGGAGGACATCGCGGCCGTGAACGGCGTCCCGGCGACGGAGATCGTGGTCTTCCCGACCGCTCTGTTCGTCTCGGCACGCGAGGCCGGCGAGGTGCGGACGGGTGCGGTGTCGACCGGCTCCACGCCGCTGCGCCTCAACCAGATCGACGCGCTGGACGACGTCATCCGCGAGGCCCGCACGCGGCCGTTGGACCCGGACGACATCACGGCAAGGGTCCGGGCGATGCGCGTCCTGCCGCCGCCCTACTCCCCGTCCCAGCGGGTGGCGGCGTACGTGCTGCTGTCGGGCGGGCTGGCGGTGCTGCTCGGCGGGTCATGGGCGGGGGTCGCCGTGGCCGCCGCGCTCGGCGGGGTGGCGGGCTTCGTGCTGCTCAAGACCGAGAACATCCAGCGCCAGTACGAGGCGCTGGTGACCGTCGGCCTGGCGTTCGCGGTGTCGACCATCGTGTTCACGCTCACCCAGATCGGGCTCGACCCGGGCGTGCTGGCGGCCCTGATCGCGCCCCTGGTCATCCTGCTGCCCGGCGGCCTGCTCACCACCGGCGTCGTCGAGCTGGCGACCGGTCAGATCATGGCCGGCGCCGGACGCCTCGCGGCCGGCACCATGCAGCTGATCCTGCTCGCGGCCGGGGTCGTGGCGGGGGCCAGCGTGGTCGGCGTCCCCCGGCTCGAACTCGACCAGTCGCAGAACCCCCTCGGGCCCGCCGGCCCCTGGATCGCCGTCGCCCTCTACGGGGTCGGCATCGTGATCCACCAGTGCGGACGCCCCCGCTCGACCGCCTGGATCCTCCTCGTGCTCTACGTCGCCTACGGCGCCCAGGTGGTCGCGGACCTCTTCTTCGGCGGCGTCCTGTCGGCGATGCTCGGGGCGTTCGCGATGACCCCGGTCGCTTACCTGGTGTCGCAGCAGCGCAGCGGCCCCGCGGCGTTCGCGAGCTTCCTGCCCGCCTTCTGGCTGCTCGTGCCCGGCTCGCTGGGCCTGGTCGGCGTCACCAGCATCCTGGACGGTGACTCCGCCGGCCTGAACACCCTGGTCACCACGGGGTCCACGATGGTGTCGATCATGCTGGGCATCCTGGCCGGGTCCGCGCTCGGCAGCCGCCTGGCCGGCAAGGGGACGGTCGCCGCGATCTGACGCATTCTTGGCGCCACCCCTCTTGACTATGGCGCCACCATGGCGTCACCATTGAGCCATGGATCTCACTCCGTACGTCGAACAACTCCGCGGCGAACTCGCCGTCGCCGCCTCCGCGGGCGGCGAACAGGCCGTCACCCTCGCCGAGCGCCTGCTGGCACCACTGGACGCCGCGACGCGCCTCACGCTCCTGGACGCCCTCACGGCCGCCTCCGACGAGATCACCAGCGACATCGCGCCGGGCTCGGTGGAGGTCCGCCTGCGCGGCCGTGAGGTCACCTTCGTCGTGACGCCCGCGCCGCCGCCCGCCCAGACCGAGCCGACCATGGCGTTCACGCCACCCCCTTCCCCCGAGGAGGAGGACGCCACAGCACGCATCAACTTCCGTCCGCCCGAGTCGCTCAAGGCCCGCATCGAGGACGCCGCCCGTGCCGAGGGGCTCTCGGTCAACGCCTGGCTCATCCGGGTGTGCGGCCAGGCCCTCGACCGCGGCGCCGAGCCGCTCGACCTCTCGAGCCAACGGCGTCCGGCAGGCGCCCGCCGCGAACGCTCCTGGGTCGGCGACAGCCTCACCGGCTGGCTCCGCTGACCTCACCATCCGGGCTGCCGGCCCGTCCCCATCTTTCAATCGCAGGAGGCTTCGCCATGCGTTCGATTCCCTACACCTTCGACACCCCCGCACCGATCAGCGCGACGCTGTCGGTGCCCAACGGCGACCTCGTGTGCGAGGCGTCCGAGACCACCACGACGACCGTCGTCGTCACCGGACGCGGCGGCGAGCGGGTCGCCCCCGAAGACGTCGCCGTCACCTACTCCGACGGCCGACTGCAGGTGACGGTCCCGAAGATCCAGGGCTGGCTCAACCTGCTCACCGCCGGCCAGGGGCCGAACGTCAAGGTCACCCTCCCGGTCGGGTCCCGGGTGGCGGTCGAGGGCTCCTACGGCGACATCCGCCTCGACGGCGCCTACGCCGCGATCACCATCAAGACCTCGATGGGCGACGTCACCGTGGGCGACAGCGCCGATACCGACATCAAGACCTCCCAGGGCAACGTCCGCGCCGGACGCCTCACCGGCCACACGGTGCTGACGACGGCGAACGGCGACATCCGCGTCGCGGCCGTGGACGGTTCGGCCGTCTGCAAGACCAGCAACGGCTCCGTCCGCATCGACTCCGCCTCCGGCGACGTGCGCGCCACCACGGCGAACGGCGACGTCCGGGTGGACGACTTCGCCGGCACCCTGGGCGGCACGACGACAGCGGGCGACGTCCGCGTCAACAACGCGCGGACCGGGTCGATCGCGGCGTCCACCCGGTTCGGCGACCTGACGTTCGGCATCCCGACCGGCACCGCCACCTGGGTCGACGTCAGCTCGGCGGCCGGCAAGGTGCGCAACGACCTGGACGCCGGGGACGATCCCGGAGCCCACGCGCCACGCCTGCAGATCCGCGCCCAGACGTCCTTCGGCGACATCAGCCTGCGCCGCTCCAAGGACGAGCGCCGCTAGCCGGCGAGCCTCACCTCATGTTGGAGGGTTGTGGCCCGACTACGGGCCACAACCCTCCAACATGATTCGCGCACTCAGGCGACAGCCCCGGGCTGGGTCGAAAAGGTGCCGTACCGCTCGACGCGTTGCCAGTTGAGCCGCGTCCCGGCGACGGCGGTGGCCAATGACTGGATCACCACCAGGTACAGCAGCTGCCGATAGCAGAACTGCGTGAACGGCAGCGCCCAAAGCACGCGTAGTCGCTCGCGATCGGCCCGGAAGGCGGCCTGGGCGACGATCAGGTCCACGGTCTGGAAGGCCAGCCACACGCCGATGCCGAAGCGGGGGTCGAGCACGAGCAGCCCGTAGAGCGTGAACAGGTCGACCGCGGGTGCGAGCAGCGGCAGCACGATCTGGAACATCACCATGTAACCCAGGCTGCGCCGCGCGTACCGGCCGGCGTAGCCCCTGTCCCGCAGCGCCGCGCGGTGCTTCCACATCGCCTGCATCGTGCCGTAGCACCACCGGTAGCGCTGGCGCCACAGCGCCCCCAGGGTGGCCGGCACCTCGGTCCACGCCCGCGCGTCGTCGGCGTACACGATCCGCCAGCCGGCACAGCCCAGGGCCATCGTGAGGTCGGTGTCCTCCGCCAGGGTGTCCGAGCTGACAAGCCCGACCTCCCGAAGCGCCTCCACCCGGAACCCGCCCACCGCCCCGGGAACCGTCGGCATGCAGCCGGCGAGGTCGTAGAAGCGCCGGTCCATGTTGAAGCCGATCACGTACTCGATGTGCTGCCAGCGCCCCAGGAAGCCCTTGCGGTTGGCGACCTTCGCGTTGCCCGACACCGCCCCCACCTGCGGGTCCGCGAACGGCCCGATCAGCTTCTCGACCGTGTCCGGCTCGAAGATCGTGTCGCCGTCGACCATGACGACCAGCTCGGTGCGCGTGTCCTGCAGGCCCGTGTTCAGAGCGGCGGGTTTGCCCGCGTTGCGCTGCGTGATCAGCCGGACGCCCGGCAGGTCCAGACCCTGCACGACGGACGCCGTCTCGTCGGTCGAGCCGTCGTCGACCACGATCACCTCGACCGGATGCGTCGACGCCACCACCGACCGGACGGCCGCCTCGATGCCGGCCTCCTCGTTGTAGGCCGGCATGATCACGGTGACCGGCCCGGCGTCCCACGCCACTCGGCGTCCCCTCGCGATCTTCCGCTGCCGCCGGGCCGACACCAGCAGGACCAGGGCGCGCGACACGGTGAGGACGCCCGCCGCCACCATGAGCACGCCCGCCAGGGACACCAGCTGGATGCACGCCCACAGCCCCCACAGCACCAGGGCGCCCAGCAACCGGTCGTTGAGCGGGGCCGGCAGGGACGCCGACGTCAGCCCCATCGCCTCGCTCACCGTGCCGACCTGGTAGCCGCGCGACTGCAGCGCCGGGATCAGCTGATCGAGGGCCTCGACGGTGTGGGAGCGGTCGCCGCCCCCGTCGTGGAAGAGCACGACCTGCCCCGACTCGTCGGCGCGCATCACCTGCCGGACGATCGCGTCCGTGTCGACGACCCGCCAGTCCTCGGGGTCGAGCGTGGTCAGCACGGTGAGGTAGCCCGCGGACGCCGTCACCTGCATCGCCGCCCAGTCCGAGTCGTCGACGGCCGCGTTCGTGGACGAGAAAGGCGGACGCAGCAGCGCCGTCGTGCGTCCGGTGGCCCCCTGGATCAGCAGCTGCGTCGCCCGCGCCTCCAGGCGGATCCTTCCGGCGTCCGCCCGGCTCAGGTTGACGTGGGTGAACGTGTGCACGCCGAACTCGTGGCCGCGGGCCTGCAGATCGGCGGTGATCCCCGGGTGCTGGATCACCTGATCGCCGAGGACGAAGAAGGTGCCGTGCACGTGGTACTTGTCGAGGACCGACAGCACCTGCGGCGTCCAGACGGGGTCGGGGCCGTCGTCAAAGGTCAGGGCGATCGTGCGCGGCTTGGCCTTGATCGTCGTCAGCGCGCCGTTGCCGACGCCGATCCCCGGCCCGCCCTCGCGGAGCGCGGCGGGAACCGTGTCGTCACTGCCCGACGGCTTCGGGGCGTACAGGTCGGCGGTGGCCAGCCGTGCCGGCGAGAGCGCGAGCAGGCCGAGGCCCAGGACCGTGAGGATCAGCGCCAGCAGGGCCCATTGGGAACGGAGTTTCGGGTAGCGCCGGGGACGGCTCACGGC
>DAIRTI010000135.1:0-8166 GCA_036803965.1 Propioniciclava sp. | reverse complement strand
CAGCAGCGGTTCGCCCCGCTCAACAGCTGGCCCGACAACGGGAACCTCGACAAGGCCCGACGCCTGCTGTGGCCCGTGAAGAAGAAGTACGGCAAGGCATTGTCCTGGGCCGACCTCATGATCCTGGCGGGCAATGTCGCACTGGAGTCCATGGGCTTCAAGACCTTCGGCTTCGGCGGCGGCCGCATCGATGCCTGGGAGCCGGACGACGACGTGTACTGGGGCTCGGAGACCGAGTGGCTGGGTGACACCCGCTACACCGGCGAACGTGACCTCGACAACCCGCTCGCCGCGGTTCAGATGGGCCTGATCTACGTCAACCCCGAGGGCCCGCACGCCAATGCGGACCCGGCGTCGTCCGCGATCGACATCCGCGAGACCTTCGGCCGGATGGCGATGGACGACGAAGAGACCGTCGCGCTGATCGCCGGCGGGCACACGTTCGGCAAGACCCACGGCGCAGGTGATGCGGCCCTGGTCGGGCCCGAACCCGAAGGGGCTCCGATGCACCTGATGGGCCTCGGGTGGAAGAGCAGCTACGCGAGCGGCAAGGGAATCGATGCCATCACGTCCGGCCTGGAAGTCACGTGGACCTATCACCCCACCCGGTGGGACAACGAGTTCTTCCACATTCTCTTCGGCTACGAGTGGGAGCTCTTCAAGAGCCCGGCCGGCGCCCAGCAGTGGCGTCCGATCAACGGCGGGGGGGACGACATGGTCCCCGAGGCCGACGGCAGCGGCCGCCGGGAGCCTCGGATGCTCACCTCGGATCTCGCGCTGCGCGTGGACCCGGCGTACGAGAAGATCTCGCGCCGCTTCCTCGAGAAGCCTGAGGACTTCGCCGACGCGTTCGCTCGGGCCTGGTTCAAGCTGACCCACCGTGACATGGGCCCGGTGACGCGTTATCACGGGGCCGAGGTCCCGACCGAGACGCTGATCTGGCAGGACCCCATCCCGGCCAACGAGCTGGGCACCACCGCCGAGGACGTCGCGGCGGCGAAGGCGGCCATCGGCGAGGCCGGATTCACGGCCGCGCAGTTGGTGAAGGCCGCCTGGGCCGCCGCGGCGAGCTTCCGCAGCAGCGACAAGCGGGGCGGGGCCAATGGCGGGCGCATCCGTCTGGAGCCGCAGCGCAGCTGGGAGGTCAACGACCCGCGGGAGCTGGCAGCCGTCATCGCAGCCCTGGAAGACATCCAGGGACGGACCAACCTGTCCTTCGCCGACCTGGTCGTCCTCGCCGGCAACGTCGGCGTCGAACAGGCGGCCGCGGCGGCCGGCGTCGACGTCGAGGTTCCCTTCACGCCGGGGCGCGGCGACGCCACCGCGGAGCAGACAGACGTGGAGTCCTTCGGCTACCTCGAGCCCAAGGACGACGGCTTCCGCAACTACGATCGCCGCGACCATGGCCTGCCCGGAGAGTACGCCTTGATCAACCGGGCGAACCTGCTCGGGATCACCGCCCCGGAGATGACCGTCCTCGTGGGCGGTATGCGGGCCATCGGCGCCAACGCGGGCGGGTCGGAGCTCGGCATCCTCACCGACCGTGTCGGCACGCTCACCAACGACTACTTCGTCAACATGCTCGACCTGGGCACGACGTGGGAGCCGATCGAGGGCACCGACAACTTCCGCGGTACCGGTGCCCAGGGCCAGCAGTGGATCGCCAGCCGGGCGGATCTGGTGTTCGGCTCCAACTCCGAGTTGCGTGCGGTCGCGGAGGTCTATGCCAGCGATGACGCGCACGAGAAGTTCGTGCGTGACTTCGTCGCCGCTTGGGCCAAGGTGATGGACGCCGACAGGTTCGACGTCCACGCCTGAATCCTGCCGCTGATTCGGCGCAAGATACTGACGCGTATGCCGCGCACCCAGCCCGGGGTGCGCGGCATACGCATGAGTGGTGCGAGTGTCGGTCAGGGCGCCGCGAATCCGGGACGCCCGTGCCCTGGCGTCGGCGCGTGTGCGAGGATGGTTCCGCCATCCACGATGCGGAACCCGGTGCGAGTCCGGGACGGTCGGGCCACTGTGAAACCCCTTGTCGGGGCGAAGTCAGATACGTGCGTGGATGACGGTTCCTTAGGCCACGACACCTAGAAGGGGAACTCATGCACATTGCTGAGGGATTTCTACCCGTTGCCCACTGCGTCGGCTGGTTCGCCGTTTCGACACCGTTCGTCGTGCACGGCGCGATCCGGGTCATCAAAGAAGTCCGCGAGCGTCCCGAGTCGCGCCTCCTGCTCGCCGCGGCCGGCGCGTTCACGTTCGTCCTGAGCTCGATCAAGCTGCCCTCCGTCACAGGAAGCTCGTCGCACCCGACCGGCACAGGACTGGGGGCGGTCCTCTTCAGACCACCCGTGATGGCGTTCCTCTCGACGATCGTGCTGATCTTCCAGGCCCTGCTGCTGGCCCACGGAGGCATCACGACCCTCGGCGCGAACGTGTTCAGCATGGGCATCGCGGGGCCCTGGGTCGGCTACGCCTTCTGGGTGCTGTCGAACAAGCTCGGGTTCAACCGCAACGTCGGCGTCTTCCTGGCGCTGGCCTTCGCCGACCTGTCGACCTACCTGGTGACCTCCTTCCAGCTCGGCCTGGCGTTCCCCGATCCGGTCTCGGGCCTGGGCGGCTCGATCGCCAAGTTCATGGGCATCTTCGCGATCTCGCAGATTCCGCTGGCGATCGCCGAGGGCCTGCTGGGCGTCCTCGTGTTCCGGCTGCTGACCGACGTCGCCCGGCCCGAACTGGAGCGCCTCGGCGTCCTCCGTCCCGTGGCAGAGGCGGTGGCCTGACATGTCGCGCAAGAGCCTGACCAACCTGCTGCTCGTCCTGGCGATCGTCGCCGTCTTCGCCGTCAGCTTCGTGATCGGCGGTCTGCACACGAACCCCGACGAGCGCTTCACCGGCACCGATTCGGCGGCGACCGAACAGATCCAGGAGGCGAACCCCGACTACCAGCCGTGGTTCGAGCCCTTCTTCCAGCCCGCCTCGGGCGAGGTCGAGTCCGGACTGTTCGCGCTTCAGGCGGCGATCGGCGGCTCCGTCCTGGGCTTCGCGATCGGCGGTCTGTGGGGACGCCGTCGCGCCGAGGCCTCTTTCCGCACCTCCGCTCCCGCGGGTGACGGCGCGCTGCCCAGCGTCGAACCGACCGCCTGATGGCCCACGGCCTGGCGCTGGACCACGCCGCGGTCCAGCCCCTGGCGCCTGCGTTCCGTGCGCGACAAGGCCGTCCTCTCGCTCGGCCTGCTCCTCGCCGCGGTCTCGCTGCCGTCGGTTCCGGGCGGGGTGGCGGTGGCCGTGGTCAGCCTGGTCCTGCTGCTCGGTCCGATCCGGGTCGGCTGGGGACGCCTCGCGCGCATCGTCTGGATCCCCGCCCTGTCGATCGCCATCGGCGTCGCCACGGTCGCGGTCAGCGTCAGCTGGGACGCCGGCCTGCGGCTCCAGCTCACGGCGTCCGGCCTGGCGACGGCCGGGGCGCTCGCGGTGCGCGCGATCGCGGCGACCCTGGCGATGTTCACCCTCGCCTGCTCGACGCCGATGATCGACCTGCTGAGCTCGCTGCGGCGACTCCGTGTGCCCGACCCGCTGATCGAGATCGCGTCGCTCATCTACCGGTTCACGTTCGGGCTGCTCGAAAGCGCCGGCGCGGTGCACGCCGCGCAGGAGGCCCGCCTCGGCTACGCCAACCGGAAGGCGGCGATGAGGTCGGCGTCCATGGGCGTGGCCGCGCTGTTCATCCGCTCCTGGGACCGCGCCCGCCGCCTCGAGGCCGGCCTCGCCGGCCGCGGCTATGAAGACGCCCTCCGCACGCTCGAGCCCGAACGCCAGCGCTCGAGGGCGTTCCTCGCGGGCAGCCTCGTCCTGCTGGGCACGATCGTCGCGGGGTCGGTCGCGTGGGAGGTGACCCGATGAGCCACCGGCACCTCGCGGCGTCCGGGATCGAGGTCGCGTTCGGCCAACGCGCGGTGCTGACCGGGGCCGACCTGGACATCCCCAGCGGACGCCGGCTCGCCCTGCTCGGCGCCAACGGCTCGGGCAAGACCACGCTGCTGCGGGTGATGTCCGGAGGGCTGCGGCCGAACGGCGGCGAGGTGCTCGTGGACGCCGAACCGGTCGCCTTCACGCGGCCCGGGCTGCGGGCCCACCGGCAGGTCGTGCAGCTGGTCGCCCAGAACCCCGACGACCAGCTGTTCGCCGCCGACGTCTTCCGCGACGTCTCGTTCGGGCCGCTGAACCTCGGCCTCTCCGACGACGAGGTGCGCCGCCGCGTCGCCGAGGCGCTGGCGGTGCTCTCGATCGAGGACCTCGCCGAGCGGCCTATCCACGAGCTGTCGTACGGCCAGCGCAAGCGGGTCGCGATCGCCGGCGCGCTGGCGATGCGGCCCTGCGTCATGTTGCTCGACGAGCCGACCGCCGGACTCGACCCCCAGGGTGTCGACGAGATGGTCGCCGCGCTGGAGAGCCTGCGGCGGGCGCAGACGACCGTCGTGATCTCGACCCACGATGTGGACTTCGCGCTGTGGTGGGCCGATTCTGTCGCTGTGCTCGTCGATGGACGCCTCCGGCACGGGTCCGCCACGGAGCTGCTCTCCGACGCCGACCTGGTGAGTTCGGCGCGCCTGCGCCAGCCGCTCGTGCTGCAGGCCGCGGCGCAGTTGGGGCTCGACCCGTCCGGCGTCCGGAGCGTGCCGGCCCTGGTGGAGGCGCTGCGCGCGGCCGGGAGTGTGCCGGAGGGGGCGCAGCGGTGAGGCTCGGGCGTCCGGGACACTACGCAGGGGCCCTCGCAGGCCTCGGGGCGGCGGCCCTGTTCGGGGCCGGGACGCCGATCGCCAAGCTCCTGCTCGGTCAGGTCGGACCCTGGCTGCTCGCGGGACTGCTCTACACGGCGTCCGGGCTGGCGCTGTTCGGCTGGCGGCTGGTGCGCCGCGCACCCCGGGTGCGGCTGCCTCGGCGGGGGTGGCTGCCGCTGGCTGGGGCCGTCCTGTTCGGCGGGGTGCTCGGGCCGGTGCTGCTGATGCTGGGGCTGTCGTCGATGCCGGCCTCTGGGGCGTCCCTGCTCCTGAACGCGGAGGGGCTGTTCACCGCGCTCATCGCCTGGACGGTCTTCCGCGAGGCCACGGACGCCCGCGTGGCCCTGGGGTTTCGCCCTGGTCGCGGCCGGGGCGGTGCTGTTGAGCTGGCCGGGGCAGCCGCAGTTCGCGGGACTGTGGCCGACCGCGGCCGTCCTCGGTGCGTGCCTGTGCTGGGGGATCGACAACAACCTCACCCGGCTCGTCGCGCAGACCGACGCCACCTGGCTGGCGGCGGTGAAGGGGTCCGTGGCCGGGCCGGTCAACCTCGTCATCGCCGTGCTGCTGGGGGCGGGGCTGCCAGGTCCGGGGGCCGTCGTCGGCGGCGGGCTTGTGGGCGTGTTCTCGTACGGGGTGAGCCTCGTGCTGTTCATCGTCGCCCTCGACCGGGTCGGCACCGCCCGCGCGGGGGCCTACTTCTCGGTGGCGCCGTTCTTCGGGGCGGCGCTGGCCGTGGCGATGGGTGAGCCGGTCACCTGGGTGCTGGCGGCGTCCGCGGTGCTGATGGCCGCCGGGGTCGCGCTGCACCTGACCGAGCGCCACGCGCACGGCCACGTCCACGCGGCGATGGAGCACGAGCACTGGCACACCCACGACGACGGACATCACCTGCACGCGCACGAGCCGCCGGTGCCGGCGGGGGTGTCCCATCGGCACGTCCACGCGCACGCGGCGGTGGTCCACGACCATCCCCACTACCCCGACAGCCACCACCGGCACGGCCACGAGCACGCCTGACGCTGCCGGTCTGGCCCCTCAGCGGGTGGGGTCGGACGCCGCTCGCTCCCGGCGTGCCAGCACGGCGAACGGCACCGACACCGCCTGGATCGCGGCCGAGACCAGGTAGGACGCCGGGTAGCCCGAAACGTCGGCCGCACGGCCCAGCGCCGGCTGGGTCACGACGCCGCCAGCCGAGCCCATCAGGGAGTCGAACGACAGCACGGTCGCCCGCTGCGCCGAGGGGATCAGCCCGTTCACGAACGCCTGCCGGACCGGGACCGCGATCGCCGAGACCATCGACCAGACCGCGACCAGAACCAGGGCGGCGGCCAGCGAGTTCACCAGTCCCAGCCCCACCAGCACCAGGGTGTTCGCCGCGAACGCCGCGATGAGCACGGTGGTCCGGTGGCGGAAGAGCCGCGGCGTCCACCGGGCCAGCAAGCCGCCGAGGATCTGCGCTCCCGCGACGAGAGCCGCGGCGAGGCCGGCGACGCTGTAGGCGTCCGGGTGGCCGTAGAGCTGGAGCAGGAAGGGCTGCAGCGCGTAGAAAACGTAGATGCCCGTGCCCGCGGTGAAGACCCCGGCGATCATCAGCCAGCGCACCGGCGGGTTGCGCAGGCCGCCATCCACGGCGCCGGCCAGGACCGTCCGCACGGCGGCCAGCGGATGCGCGGCGGCGTCCGGGATGAACCCGAGATCGCGCATGAGCGCCCACGCGACCACCATGGTGACCGCGAGCAGTCCGGCGCGGGCCAGGTAGGGCGCGCCCAGGTTGGTGAGCTGGGCCAGGACGCCGCCGAGCACCGACCCGGTCAGCATGGCGACGCCGGTGACGATCTGCGCGCGACCGAACACGGCGTCCAGGCCCTCGGTCACGCCGGACGCGTGCAGCGCGTCCACGAGCCAGGCCTCGGTGGCTCCGGAGAAGAACGTGAACCCCAGCCCGATCAGGATCGACGCCACCAGCCAGCCCCACAGCGGAGCTCGCAGCCACCACATCGCCACGTAGAGCAGCGTCGAGGCGAGCAGGGTCGCGGTGCCGAGCAGGAAGGAGAAGCGGCGTCCGCGGGTGTCGGCGACGACGCCGGTCGGGATCTCGAAGAACACCTGCCCGAGCGTGAAGGCCGCGTTGGCCAGGAACGCCTGGGTGTTGTTGAGGCCGGCGTCGAGCAGGAACAGCGTGTTGACGCCCCAGATGAAGGACGCCGACAGCGTGGTCAGCAGCGTCAGCGTCAGATACGTGCGCTGGACCCGGCGTGCGGCGTCCGTCATCGGCACAGACTACGTCGGACGCCGTCGGCGAGAGCCGGTCAGTTGAGGGCTGTGGGCCGGCGGGTGTGAGGATGGTGCCCGTGCGGATCTTGGTCGTGGACGCCGCCAACGTCGTCGGATCGGTGCCCGACGGCTGGTGGCGCGATCGGCCAGGTGCCGCGGCCCGGCTGCACGGGCGGCTCGTGCGGGCCGCGTTGCCCTTCGACTCGGTGGTGTTCGTGGTCGAGGGGGCGGCGCGGCGGGGCGTGTCTGTTGGCGTGGAGGGCGGGGTCACCACCGTGCACGCACCCGGGGTCGGCGACGATGAGATCGTTTCACGTTGTCAGGAGCTCGTGGACGGGGGAGCGACCGTCGCGCTGGCGTCCGCGGACCGCGGCCTGCTGGCCCGCGTCGAGCCGCTCGGGGTGCTGGCGATGGGCCCGAGAAGCCTGCGGGACCTCCTGGAGGCCGCTGGTTGACCCTTCGCCTGACTGTCAATCAACTGATGATCGCTGTCCCGGTATGGTGACCCCGGCGGAGGCGACCCGGCAGTGCCCGATCACGGGGCCGCTGAAGGAGCGGGGGGAACAGGCCATGAGGCTCGAGGACATCGCCCAGGGGCACCGCCTCAACGGCGTCATCCCGGGCGACGTGATCACTGTCATCGCGGCTCAGCCGATGGGCGGCAACGCACTCGAACTCACCTTCCGGACGACCTCCGGTTCCCTCGACCAGCGCATCCTCTACAGAGCCGACGAGG
Source organism: Propioniciclava sp. (assembly GCA_036803965.1). Lineage (GTDB taxonomy): Bacteria > Actinomycetota > Actinomycetes > Propionibacteriales > Propionibacteriaceae > Propioniciclava. The sequence continues at coordinate 375 of DAIRTI010000135.1, read as the reverse complement.
CCAGGGTCAACCAGTCCCGGGCGGCCGGACGCCCATTCGACGCGTCGGCGTCCGACTTCAAACTGGGCGCGGAAGCCCAGCGCATCCGACTCGCGGGGCTCTTCGATCCCATGCTGGCGGTCGCGACGAGCGACGTGGAGCCGCTCCCGCACCAGATCAGCGCGGTCTACGGCGAGTTGCTTCCGAGGACGCCGTTGCGGTACCTGCTCGCGGACGACCCGGGCGCCGGCAAGACGATCATGGCGGGCCTCTACGTCAAGGAGCTGCTGCTCCGAGACGACGTCAAACGCTGCCTGGTCGTGGCACCCGGGGGCCTGGTGGAGCAGTGGCAGGACGAACTCTTCCTCAAGTTCGGGCTGCACTTCGAGATCCTTA
>DAIRTI010000134.1:1206-8186 GCA_036803965.1 Propioniciclava sp. | reverse complement strand
CCTGCGCCGCGCGGTGCATCCGGCGTGTTCGATGTAGCAACCCCGCCGTTGTAGCGACGAATCCGCCACATCGATGCGGGTGACGACCCCCGTCTGCACACGACGAGGCCCACACGACGAGGCCCCGAACAACGACCGACGGCCCCCCGTCCCATACGGGACCGGGGGCCGTCGTGCTTGGTGACCCAAGGGGTCAGTGGGCCGGCGTCAGCCGGCGTTGACCGCCGGGGGCTCGTGGGGACCGCCGGAGGCGAGTTCCGCCGGCGGGGTGTCGGGGAGGACCGACTTGGGCTGGCCGGTGAAGGTGAACGGGGTTTCCGATCCCTCGGGCGCCACGTCGACCACGACCAGTTCGCCGGAGTGCACCTCACCGAACAGGATCTTCTCGGCGAGCATGTCCTCGATGTCCCGCTGAATGGCGCGGCGCAGCGGCCGTGCGCCCAGAACGGGATCGAATCCACGCTTGGCGATCAGCGACTTGGCCTCCTGCGTCAGCACGATGCCCATGTCGCGGTCCTTCATGCGGCCGTCGATCTCGGCGACCATCAGGTCGACGATGTGCTCGATATCGGCCGGGGTCAGCTGGTGGAACACGACGATCTCGTCGACGCGGTTCAGGAATTCCGGACGGAAGTGCTGCTTGAGCTCGTCGCTGACCTTCGCCTTCATGCGCTCGTAGCTGCCGCCGGCGTCGCCCTGCTGGCTAAAGCCGAGATTGACCGACTTGCTGATGTCGCGGGTGCCGAGGTTCGTCGTCATGACGATCACGGTGTTCTTGAAGTCGACGACGCGACCCTGGGCGTCCGTGAGGCGACCCTCGTCGAGGATCTGCAGCAGCGAGTTGAAGATATCGGGGTGTGCCTTTTCGATCTCGTCGAAAAGCACCACCGAGAACGGCTTGCGCCGCACCTTCTCGGTCAGCTGGCCGCCCTCTTCGTACCCGACGTAGCCGGGAGGCGATCCGAACATGCGCGAGGCCGTGTGCTTCTCGGAGTACTCGCTCATGTCGAGGGTGATCAGAGCGTCCTCGTCGCCGAACAGGAACTCGGTCAGCGCCTTGGTCAGCTCGGTCTTACCGACGCCGGACGGGCCGGCGAAGATGAACGAGCCGCTCGGACGCTTCGGGTCCTTGAGGCCGGCCCGCGTGCGACGGATCGACCGGCAGAGCGCCTTGACGGCGTCCTCCTGACCGACGTAGCGCTTGTGGATCTCGTCCTCCATGTTGAGCAGCCGGCTCGACTCCTCCTCGGTCAGCTTGAAGACCGGGATGCCCGTCGCGCCCGAGAGCACCTCGGCGATCTCCTCTTCGCCCACCTCGGCGGGCGCGCCGGAGTCGCCGCGCTTCCACTGCTCCTCCTTCTCGGCGCGGGCCATGAGGAGCTTCTTCTCGTCGTCGCGCAGGCCAGCGGCACGCTCGAAGTCCTGAGCGTCGATCGCGGCCTCCTTCTCAAGCCGGACGGCGGCAATGCGCTCGTCGAACTCGCGCAGGTCGGGCGGCGCGGTCATGCGCTTGATGCGCAGCCGGGCGCCCGCCTCGTCGATCAGGTCGATCGCCTTGTCGGGCAGGAAGCGGTCGGAGATGTACCGGTCGGCCATCTGCGCCGCCGCAGTGATCGCCTCGTCGGTGATCGTGATGCGGTGGTGCGCCTCGTACCGGTCGCGCAGCCCCTTCAGGATGTCGATCGTCAGCGCGATCGACGGCTCCGCGACCTGGATCGGCTGGAACCGGCGCTCGAGCGCGGCGTCCTTCTCGATGTACTTGCGGTACTCGTCGAGCGTGGTCGCGCCGATCGTCTGCAGTTCGCCGCGGGCCAGCATGGGCTTCAGAATGGACGCCGCGTCGATGGCTCCCTCGGCGGCGCCGGCCCCGACGAGGGTGTGGATTTCGTCGATGAACAGGACGATGTCGCCGCGCTGCTTGATCTCCTTCAGCACCTTCTTCAGGCGCTCCTCGAAGTCGCCGCGGTAGCGCGAGCCGGCCACCAGGGCGCCGAGGTCGAGGGTGTAGATCTGCTTGTCCTTCAGCGTTTCGGGCACGTCGCCGCGCACGATCTGCTGGGCCAGGCCCTCGACGCACGCCGACTTGCCGACGCCGGGCTCGCCGATCAGCACCGGGTTGTTCTTGGTGCGCCGGCTGAGGACGACCATCACCCGCTCGATCTCCTTATGGCGACCGATGACGGGGTCGAGCTTGTTCTCGCGCGCGGCCTGGGTGAGGTTGCGCCCGAACTGGTCGAGGATCGTCTGGTTGCCCTGCTGCGGACCCTGCTCAGGCGCGCCCGAGGTGGACGGCTTCTGCTCGCCCTGGAACCCGGACAGCAGCTGCAGCACCTGGTTGCGGACGCGGTTGAGGTCGGCGCCGAGCTTGATCAGCACCTGCGCCGCGACGCCCTCGCCCTCGCGGATGAGCCCGAGCAGGATGTGCTCGGTGCCGATGTAGGGGTGGTTGAGCTGGAGCGCCTCGCGCATCGACAGCTCGAGGACCTTCTTGGCCCGCGGCGTGAACGGGATATGCCCCGTCGGCGCCTGCTGGCCCTGGCCGATGATCTCCTCGACCTGCTCGCGCACGGCCTCGAGCGAGATGCCGAGCGACTCCAGCGCCTTCGCGGCCACCCCCTCGCCCTCGTGAATCAGGCCGAGGAGCAGGTGTTCGGTGCCGATGTAGTTGTGGTTCAGCATGCGTGCCTCGTCCTGCGCGAGGACGATGACCCGGCGTGCCCTGTCGGTGAACCGATCGAACAAGGGAATCTCCTTCACCAGTGGTCGCACTGGATGCGTCCGTGCCGACTCGGAGGCCGGCGGGGTAATCAGTCTAGTCAACGCGTCCGGCGGCCCCGTTGTTCCGTGTTCGCCTGTGGCGCAATTCGGTGAGCTCTCGGACGCCGTCCCTCGCGTCGGTTCCGTGCCGGGCACCGTCTGGACGCCGCGGGTCGCGTTCGCCGGCGCCAGCCTCCGGTGGCGGCCAGACCGTCGCCCCTTGGCGCCCTTGAATGTTTCCTCCAGGTTGCCAAGGTTCGCCACAGTCAGGACTGGAGGAAACCCTGGCAACCTGGAGGCAACTTTCGGGGGAAGGCCGAGGGGGAGGGCGGCGAAGAGGATCCGGGAACGAGCGAAGGGGCCGCCCGAAGGCGACCCCTTCCACCGCGTTGCTTCGTCTTAGTGAGCGGCCTCGTAGGCGGCGCGGACCTCGGCCGGCACGCGGCCGCGGGCGGAAACCGTCATTCCCTGCTCCTGCGCCCACGCGCGAATGTCGGTCGCATTCCCGGACGCCGAAGCGCGCCGGCGCGTACCGGGCTTGGCGCGGCCGCCGGTCTTGCGCGCCTTGTCGACGAACTTGCTCAGCGCGCTGCGCAGCTCCGCAGCATTCTCGGTCGACAGATCGATCTCATAGGTGTTTCCGTCGAGGGCGAAGGTCACTGTCTCTGCAGCATCACTGCCGTCGAGATCGTCAGTCAGAACGATGTTCACGCGTTGCGCCATCAAGGCCTCCATCAAGTTTAGTCGGGTACCGCCATCGGTATTACTCCCCCTCGGGTGGGAGTCTAACGCTCACATACCCGGACGTGTCCAGTTGGACGCGCATTTCGGTGAAGATCATCCTCTTCGCACGACCCGCATTAGCGGCATACACCCCGGATCGCAAAATCGGGGCGCGAAATCGGACCCGACAGCCGAATGGGATCACTCCGATTCCGGCGGCTCCTCGGGCGGGCGCGGAATGCGGCAGGCCCGTTCCAGCGCCAGTGCGGCGACGCCCCAGGCGACCGAGGCCACGACCGCCACGACCCCGTGCAGGACGCGTCCCTGAGCCAGCGGCGCCGGCCAGCCACCGAGAGAGACACCCACCAGGGCCAGGTACCCGGCGCCCAGCGCCGCAGCCGCCAACACACCCGCCTTCGCCAACTGCAGGCGCATCACAGCGGTCCGGGGTTCGAGCGCCTCACGGCGGACGCCCACCGCCTGGTGAGTGATCCACGCCAGCCACCCGGTGAGCGCGGCGAGCAACAGCATCGGCACCCAGGAGCCGGTGCCGAGCGTCGGCAGCGCCGCCCCGGCGTATTGCAGCCCCTGAGTCACCAGCCAGGTCACGCCCGCGCCCAGCATCGCCGCGACCACGACGGCACGCCAGCCCGTCGGCCGAATCGTCGGCCGCGGCTCGGTCACCGCCGCTCCCCCGGCTCCGGGAACGGCCAGTCCACGTCGTCGGCCGGCCGGACGCCCTCGCGTCCGACTCGCTCCAGTAGGTCCACGACGGGGCCGCGTCCGGGGAGGTGCGCGTCGGCGTCCGCCTCAAGCCAGGGCACGAGGACGAACGCGCGTTCCTGTGCCCGCGGGTGCGGCAGAGTCAGCTCGGGGGCGTCCGAGATCGCGTCGCCGAAGGTCAGGACGTCGATGTCGAGGGTCCGCGGCCCCCAGCGCACCTCGCGCGTGCGCCCGTGGGCAGCTTCGATCGCCTGGCAGGCCGCGAGCAGCCCGGACGCCGTCAGCGTCGTCTCGCCGACCGCAACCGCGTTGAGGAAGTCGTCCTGCTCGACGCCGCCCACGGGTGCCGTGCGGTACGGCGACGACACGGCCGTCAGCCGGACGCCGTCGGTCGCGTCCAGGCGCTGGATTGCGTCGACGAGGATCGCCGCGCTGTCGCCCAGGTTCGAGCCCAGCGACACGGCGAAGGCACGGACCGAGGGTGTACTCCCCGTTGTGGAACTTTCTGGACGCGCAAGGGGGAATCGGGGGGTCATCCGTGCCTCTGAGGTGCGTTCCGGGTCCAAGAAGTTCCACCCGCGGGTTCTCACCACGGTGACGGCCACGTCCGCCAGAGGCGTCTCCACCGGCGCCTCGGGCTTGTGGACGGTCACGACGACACCCGCCACCACCGGGTGTGCCAGGCAGAGGTCGGCGAGGCGTCCGGCGAGGGTCTCGATGAGGTCGACGGGCTCGCCGGCGATGTCCGCGGCGATCGCCGCCGCCAGCTCCCCGTAGTGAACGGTGGTCGTCACATCGTCGTCCCGCGAGGCGCGCTGCAGCCGGAGCGTGACGTCGACGACGAACGGCTGGCCGTCGCGCCGCTCGAACGGGTAGACGCCATGGCGTCCGATCGCGCGGACGCCCGTCAGCCGGACCAGCTCCAGGCCGTCCCCCGCGGCCCCGAGCAGCAGAGCGTCGGCGTCGCTCATCCCAGCCCCTCGCTTCGCATCCTCTCGACCACGGCGATCGCGTCGCGCTGGGCGCGGACCTCGTGCGTCCGGACGCCCCACACGCGCGCCTGGGCGGCCAGCACGGTCAGCGCGAGGGTGGCGGCGTCGCGTCCGGCAGGCGGGCGGTGGCCATCGGCGTCCGCGAGCAACGCGCCCAGGAACCGCTTGCGCGACACGCCCAGCAACACGGGATGCCCCAGGGCCTCCAGGGCGTCCAGGCGGCGCAGCAGCTTCCAGTTGTGCTCGCCGGTCTTGGCAAAGCCGATGCCCGGGTCGAGCACGAGGCGTCCGGGCTCGATGCCGGCGGCCAGGGCGGCGTCGCGGCGTCCGGCCAGCTCGGCGCAGACGTCGGCGACCACGTCGTCGTAGACCGCGGCGGCGTCCATGGTCGTGGAGTGCGCGCGCCAGTGCATCGCCACGTAGCCGGCGCGCAGCCGGGCGACCGTCGCCAGCATGTCGGGGTCGGCCAGGCCCCCTGACACGTCGTTCACCCAGGACGCCCCCGCCTCGACGCACGCGGCCGCCACCTCGGCCCGCATCGTGTCGACCGACACCGCGACCCCCTCGGACGCCAGCGTCCGCACCACGGGCAGGACGCGTCCCAACTCGACCTCGACCGGCACCCGCTCAGCGCCGGGCCGGGTCGACTCCCCGCCCACGTCGACGATGTCGGCGCCCGCGGACGCCAGAGCGCGCCCGTGTGCCAGGGCCGCCCCGGCGTCCAGGTACCTGCCGCCGTCGGAGAACGAGTCGGCGGTGACGTTGAGGATCCCCATGACGAGGGTCCGGGCGGGTGTCGCGTCCACGAGCGGGCCGGTCAGCCGATGATGAGGCTCATGGCCTCGGCGCGGGTGGCTTGGCGGTGCATGACGCCGCGGACCGCCGAGGTCACCGTCTTGCTGCCAGGCTTGCGGACGCCTCGCATCGTCATGCACTGGTGCTCGCACTCCACGACGACCATGACGCCCTGGGCCCTGAGGTGGGTCACGAGCGCGTCGGCGATCTGGGTGGTCAGCCGCTCCTGGACCTGCGGACGCCTCGCGTAGACGTCGACGAGCCGGGCCAGCTTCGACAGACCGGTGACCTGGCCGTCCTTGCCGGGGATGTACGCCACGTGCGCGACCCCGGTGAACGGCAGCAGGTGGTGCTCGCACATGCTGACGACCTCGATGTCCTTGACCAGCACCATCTCCTGGTGGCTGATGTCGAACGTCGTGGCCAGCAGCTCGGCCGGGTCGGCGTCCAGGCCGGAGAAGAGTTCCTCCGCGGCCCGCGCGACCCGCGTCGGCGTGCCGGAGAGTCCGTCGCGGTCAGGGTCTTCGCCGATGGCGAAGAGGAACTCGCGCACGGCGGCTTCGGCGCGGACGCGGTCGATCGGCATGGGGTCAGTCTTGCGCAGGTGGCCGTTTCGTTCCATCGGGTCCGGACGCCGGCGGTTGCGCCTGCTGAGGACCCGGAGCGGCCTGGGGTGACTGGGGGTAGTGCCCCCAGCCGGGCGGAAGCGGCGCCTGCGGCGGCGCGTAGGGCGGGTGGCCGTAGGGTCCGTGCGGACCGGCCACCTGCGCCGGCGGCTGAGCTGCTGGGCTCGCCTGTCCGGGGCCCTGGCCCTGTTGGCCCATCTGGCCGCCCTGGGACGCCCAGGGTGCCTGCGGCGTCCCGGCCGGAGCCTGGGCGTACGGGCCGACGGCCGGCTGCGGGACCTGCGGGGCACCCGGCCAGCCCGCGGGCGGCAACGGCTGCTGGACGCCCCAGCCGCCGGGAACGTCGACGGGCACCGGAACCAGC
>DAIRTI010000134.1:0-1196 GCA_036803965.1 Propioniciclava sp. | reverse complement strand
CCATGCCGGACGCTTGGGCCAACGCTTGAGCGGCTCGAAGATCTTGGCGACCTGGTCCTTGTCGAGGGTCTCCTTCTCGAACAGCTGGCGGACGAGCTCGTCGAGCACCTCGCGGTTCTCGTTGAGGACGTCGAACGCCTCCTGGTGGGCGGCGTTGATGAGCGAGGCCACCTCGGTGTCGATCGCCGCGGCGACCTCCTCGGAGTAGTCGCGGTGGCCGCTCGACATGCCGGCCTGCAGGCCGAGGAAGGGTTCGTCGTTGTCGGAGCCCAGTTTCACCGCGCCGAGCCGCTCGGTCATGCCGAACTTGGTGACCATCGCGCGGGCCACGTTGGTCGCCTTCTCGATGTCGTTTGCGGCCCCGGTCGTCGGGTCGTGGAAGACCAGTTCCTCGGCGGCGCGTCCGCCGAGCATGTAGGCCAGTTGGTCGAGGAGCTCGCCGCGGGTCTGGCTGTACTTGTCGTCGTCGGGCATGACCATCGTGTAGCCGAGCGCGCGCCCGCGGGGCAGGATCGTCACCTTCTGCACGGGGTCGTTGCCGGGCATGGCCGCGGCGACCAGGGCATGGCCGCCCTCGTGGTAGGCGGTGATCAGCAGCTCGCGCTCGTTCATCACGCGGGTGCGCTTCTGGGGCCCGGCGATCACGCGGTCGATGGCCTCGTCGAGGTTGGGCCTGCTGATCCAGTTCTGGTTCTGGCGGGCCGTCAGCAGGGCGGCCTCGTTGAGGACGTTGGCCAGGTCGGCGCCGGTGAAGCCCGGCGTGCGCTTGGCGACGGCGGACAGGTCGGCGTCCGGGGCCATCGGCTTGTTCTTGGCGTGCACCTGCAGGATCTGCAGACGCCCCTTCATGTCGGGGGCCTCGACGGGGATCTGGCGGTCGAAGCGTCCGGGACGCAGCAGCGCCGGGTCGAGGACGTCGGGCCGGTTGGTCGCCGCGATCAGGACGACCCCGCCGCGGACGTCGAAGCCGTCCATCTCGACGAGCAGCTGGTTCAGCGTCTGCTCGCGCTCGTCGTGGCCGCCGCCCAGGCCGGCGCCACGGTGGCGTCCGACGGCGTCGATCTCGTCGATGAACACGATCGCCGGAGCGGCCTCCTTGGCCTGCTCGAACAGGTCGCGGACGCGGGAGGCGCCGACGCCGACGAACATCTCGACGAAGTCGGAGCCGGAGATCGAGAAGAACGGGACGCCGGCCT
>DAIRTI010000133.1:0-8255 GCA_036803965.1 Propioniciclava sp. | reverse complement strand
TGGGAAACGCTCGCCAACACGTCCGTGAGGCAGCAGACGAGATCACATCGGCACCAGCCGCCGACGGAATCCTCAAAGCATTCATACGCCATCGCCTTATCCAGCCCTGACCCACTGGTCCTTCCCCGTCGCAGAGCAACAAAGGTGCCGCTAGGACACGGCCGAGGCCCGCATCCGGACGCGGCCTCGTCCTCGCGCAGGACCGCCTGGGCTGTGGCGGCCCTCCGTGACCAGGACGTCAAGAAGCGGCCTCGGACCACTCCGAGGATCACGGCGACCTTCTCCCCACGCCGCTCTTCGAACTCGGTTGCCAGGTCGATGAGTTCGTGGCCGTCTACCGGAAACCGCGATTCCTACGGTGCGCGACGCATTGTGTCGGGTGGCCACAGTCAGAGCCGATGACATCCATCCATGCGCGTGTCCGCCCGCCGAGCGCGGCATGTGCGGACGTCGGGCTCCTTCACTTCGAATCCGTCGCATAGCGCACCATCGGCGGCAGTTGAGTGCGCGGACGCCGAGCCGGCAGGTTACCGTCCGCGCTGCGGCAGTTGAGGACCTCGACCTGTCTCGCTCACGTGACATGATTGCCACGTGGCCGGCCAGGTGAACTACGCACTCCTTTACCGAACTCCGAGGCAGTGGCGGATCACCGTTCGAACGCCCCAGGAAATCGCCTGTGGCGCACTGGAGAAGACGTCTTCCCTGGAGTCGTTCCAAGTGGCGGCAGGCGAGTTCGAGGATCTCTTGGCCACGTATTGGGGCTTGGACGGGCCTTTCGTCTGGGACGAGTTCAAGCCCGATTGGTGGGGCATCGAATGGGTCCCTGGAGCGCTCGACTCCGAGAGGCAGTCGGGCGCCTCCTAACCCCTGCGCGACGCCCGCCGCCCACCGGCATCCGCGGACGTCCTGAACTGGATGAGAGGGTGTGCGGCGCCATCGGTGTAAGCGAACCCGTCCAGGAGACATCGTGCTTCTCGATTGGACTCGCCAGGAGTATCAGCGGGACGCGGCCTCGTCCTCGCGCAGGACCGCCTGGGCTGTGGCGGCGTCCGTGACGAGGACGTCCAGGTAGCCGCCGCGAACCGCTCCTAGGATCGCCGCGACCTTCTCCTCGCCCGTCGCTACGCCGATCACGCTGCGGATGTCCCCCAGGCGCTCCAGGGGCACCGACATGACGCGGTCGCACAGGTCGGTCTTGATGTGGCGTCCCTGGGCGTCGAAGTGGTGTCCCGAGAGGTGGCCGACCGCACCCAGCCGGACGAGCATGCTGGACTCCTCCGGTGTCAGCCAGCCGGCGAAGATCTCACCCGACACGCCCTGGGCGGTCATCGCGCCGATGCCGACCAGCGCGACGTCGGCATGGGACGCCAGCGCCAGCGCGTTGGCCACCGCCTCCTCGCGACGCAGGGCTCTGGCGAGCCGCGGCGACCCAACGATGAGCGGCGCGGGCATCAGGCGGTAGTCGCCGCCCAGGCGTTCGGCGATCCGGCGGGTGGTCTCGATGGAGTCCACGTGGGGGTTGCTGCGGGCCAGCGAACCGATCATTTGCACCACGTGCAGCTCGCGCAGCGCCAACACCGGCAGTTCCTGCACGAGCGCGTAGATGGTGGTGCCGGCCGAGGTCGCCAGGACGGTTGCCCCGCGGCAGGCCTCCACGAGCACCTCGGCGCCGGCCTGGGCGACCGAGGTCAGGGGTGACAGGCCCGGCTCGGTCCCGGCCACGCGGGCGCCCTTGAGCCCGAACCGCTTCATCAGCGCCTTCTCCAGCGCCATCTGCCGCTCCAGGGGGTGCGCGATCAGGATCCGCACGACGCCGCGCGTCCGTGCCTCGGTGAGCAGCCGCGACACCGTCGAGCGCGAGTAGCCGATCTGCGAGGCGATTTCGTCCTGCCCGCGCCCCTCCTCGTAGTAGGCGCGCGCCACGCCCAGCAGCAGCTCGATGTGGTCCCGCTCCACCGCGTCAACCATGTCTCCCTCCCCCATCCGCCAGGGCGTCCGATGCACGCATGTGCAACTTGGTCGCCCGCGATACCTAACTTAACTTCTCGCTTCACAACGGTAAAGACCGCCGCATCCGCTTGCCATTCTAAGACGCTGCGCACATCCGTGCATCCAGGTGCTGTTCAACGTCACCCCAGGAGCCTTACGTTCCACGTGTCACAGAACGCATCCGGACCGGAGCACCGGTCCTGAACAAAGGAGTGAGATGAGTTTCGTAGTGGACGCCCAGCCCGGGTCGCCGGCGACCGCCGGCCTGGGGGTGGTGGCCAGACCGAGGCTTCAGATCGCCCTCGATAAACAGGATCTGCCCAGCGCCCTCGCCCCCCTGCAGAAGGCCGCGCCGCAGATCGACATCATCGAGTGCGGCACCGTCCTAATCCTCGCCGAGGGCCTGCGCGCCGTCCGCGAGATCCGGGCGCTGTTCCCCGACAAGGAGATCCTCGCCGACATCCGCATCGCCGAGGCGGGCAAGCTGCTCAGCCAGATGGCCTTCGAGGCCGGCGCCTCGCTGGTGTCCGTGGTCGCTGGGGCGTCCATGAACACCGTCAAGCAGGTCTGCGCCGTCGCCGCCGAGCACGGCGGCGAGGTGCAGGTCGAGCTGGCCGACGAGTGGTACGACGCCGATCGCGCCCGCCAGTGGCGCGAGGCCGGCGTCCAACACGTGATCGTCAAGCGGTCCCGCGACCGCGAGGCCGCCGGCGACCTCTCCTGGGGCCCCCAGGACGTCGCCCGCGTCGACGAACTCGCCGCCATGGGCTTCACCGTGACGATCACCGGGGGCGTCACCCCCGCCGACCTGGCCACGTTCAAGGGCCACCCGGTCGGCATCGTCATCGCCGGACGCTCGATCGCCTCCGCGGACGACCCGCTCGCCGCCGCCACCGAACTGCAGGACGCCATCGCGGAGGTCTGGCGATGACGCTCACCCACGCCCCAGCCGCCGAGCAGACCACCCCCGAGGCCCTCCCCTACGCCGGCGTCGAACTCGGCATCTACGAGAAGGCCCTGAAGTGGAACGGCTCCTTCGACGACCTCCTCACCCAGGCCGCCCGCGCCGGCTACTCGTTCGTCGACATCTCCATCGACGAAACCCCCGAGCGTGAAGCCCGCCTCACCTGGACCCCCGCCGAGCGCGCCGCCGTCGTGGCCGCCACGGAGAGGACCGGCGTGCCGCTCACCGGCCTGTGCCTGTCGATCCACCGCCGCATCGCCCCCGGGTCCGCCGACCCGGCCATCCGGCAGCGCGCCATCGAGGTCCTCCGCAAGGGCATCGACCTGTGCGCCGACCTGCACATCCCGGTCCTGCAGCTGGCCGGTTACTTCGCGTACTACGAGGACGCCCACCCGTCCGCCCGCACCTGGTACGTCGACTGCCTCCGGCACGGCGCCGAGTACGCGTCGCGCCGGGGCGTCCTGCTCGGCATCGAGAACGTGGACGGCACCGACATCGTCTCGATCAGCGCCGCCATGGCGGTCGTGGACGAGATCCGCTCCCCCTGGCTGCAGCTCTACCCCGACCTCGGCAACATCGCCGAGCAGGGCTACCCGCTCACCCCCGAACTCCGCCGCGGCGAGGGCCACATGCTCGCGATCCACGCCAAGGACGTCCGCCGCGGCGAGCCCCGCCGCGTTCCGATGGGCGGCGGCATCGTCGACTGGGACGAGGCCTTCGCCGAACTCGCCCGCCAGCGTTGGTCCGGACGCCTGATGATCGAGATGTGGAACGACGAGTCGGACGATTCCGTCGAGCTGGCAGCCGCTGCCCGCGACTTCATCGCCGGACGCCTAGCAGCAGCCGGCATCCCGGTCGCCTCTCCCGCCCCGAAGACCCAACCGAACACCCAGGCCGGACCCTCGGCGTCCCAAACAACCGAAACCCTGCCCGAGTCGCTCCGCCGGCTCCAAGAAGAGGTCTGGAAGGGCAACCTCGCCCTGCCCAAGGCCGGCCTCGTGGCCTGGACCGGCGGCAACCTCTCGGCGCGCGACCCGGAGACCGGGCTGATCGCGATCAAGCCGTCGGGCGTCCTGTACGACGATATGCGGCCCGAGGACATGGTGATCGTCGACCTCGACGGACGCATCGTCCACGGCACGAAGGGCCCGAGTTCGGACACGGCGTCCCATCTCGGGGTGTACCGCGCGCGGCCGGACGTGATGAGCATCATCCACACGCACAGCCGCTACGCGACGGCGTTCGCCGCCGCCGGCCGGCCGATCCCCTGCGTGCTGACCGCCATCGCCGACGAGTTCGGTGGCGAGGTGCCCCTGGGCGAGTACGCGTCGATCGGCGGGAACGCGATCGGCGAGGAGATCGTCCGCTCGATCGGCCACTCCCCGGCCATCATCATGAAGCAGCACGGCGTGTTCACCGTCGGCCCGACGATCGCCAAGGCCCTGCAGGCCGCGGTCATGGTCGAGGACATCGCGCACACCGTCGCCGTCGCCCAAGGACTCGGCGATCGACGCCACCGAGGTCGCCCCCGGCACCTTCAGCATGTGGTGGATCGGCTGCACCGGCATCTGGCTGAAGACCGAAGGCGGCACCAACATCGCCACCGATCTCTGGTTCGGCAACGGCAAGCGCACCCAGAAGACCAAGGAGATGGCGCCGTTCCACCAGATGCGCAACATGACCGGCGGACGCGCCACGCAGCCCAACCTGCGCGCCGCCCCGATCGTCTTCGACCCGTTCGCGGTCACGGCCGTGGACGCCGTCCTGGCGACCCACATCCACCAGGACCATATCGACCCGTTCTTCGCGGCCGCCGTGCTGGCCAACTGCGCCGACGACGTCCCGTTCATCGGGCCGCAGGGCTGCGCCGACCTATGGACCAAGTGGGGCGTCCCGGCCGACCGCATCAGGGTCGTGAAGCCCGGCGACACCGTGTGCGTCAAGGACGTCGAGATCGTCGTCCTGGAGTCGTTCGACCGGACGATCCTCGTGACGGCGTCCGAGAACATCGTCGGGCAGGTGCCGACGATGGACGACAAGGCCGTCAACTACCTGTTCAAGACGCCCGCCGGGTCGCTGTACCACTCCGGCGACAGCCACTACTCGATCCGCTTCGCCAAGCACGGCAAGGAGCACGACATCGACGTGGCGATGGGCTCGTACGGCGAGAATCCCGTCGGCAACCAGGACAAGATGACCTCGATCGACATCCTGCGCATGGCCGAGGCGTTGAACTGCAAGGTCGTCCTGCCGTTCCACCACGACGTCTGGACGAACTTCAAGGCCGACCCGCTCGAGATCCTGCTGCTCTGGAACTACAAGAAGAACGTCCTGCAGTACCAGTTCAAGCCCTACATCTGGGACGTCGGCGCCAAGTTCACCTGGCCCCTGGACGCCGACAAGATCCAGTCCCACTACCGGCGCGGCTTCGAGGACGCCTTCACCGACGAGCAGAACGTCCCGTTCCCGTCGATCCTCTGAGTTCCGTCAGACAGGGGACGCCGACGGCGTCAGTCTCCGGTCGTCAGAGCCCGGAGGCCGAAGTCGCCGTGGCGTCCCAGGTGGACCAAGCCCGTCGTGCCCGCGGTGAACGTGCGGGCCACGGCGGGCTCGCCCGCGCGCTGGAGGAGGGCGAGGAGGCGTCCGGCCTGCTCCTGCAGCTGCTCGACCTCGGCCTCCAGGGCCAGGATGCGCCGGATGCCCTCCAGGCTGATGCCTTCGCCCGACAGCTGCTGGACGTGCCGCAGGCGCCGCACGTCGTGGAGCGAGTAGCGACGTCCGCGGCCCTTCGTGCGCGTGGGCACGACCAGACCCAGCTTGTCGTAGCCGCGCAGCGTCTGCGGATGCATGTCGGCGAGCCGGGCCGCCACCGTGACCGTGAACATCGGGGCGTCCGGGTCGAACGGCTGCGGCAGCAGGGGCTCGGCCATGGTCAGCTCCGCTCGAACAGGGCCGTGCGTGGGTTGGGTGCCGCGACGGCGTCCCGGAACTGCTCCAGCGCCGACTGCGCGTCGCTCGACAGGCTGTGCGGCACCTGGACGTCCACGGTGACCAGCAGGTCGCCGTGCGTGCCGTCGGGCCGGGCAACCCCCTTGCCCCGGACGCGCAGGGTACGGCCGTTGGGCGTGCCGGGCGCGAGGCGCAGCCGGACGCGCTGGCCCTGCAGGGTCGGCACGTCGATCTCGGCGCCCAGCGCGGCTTCGGTGAACAGCACCGGCACCGACACCGTGAGGTTGTCGCCGCTGCGCCCGAACAGGGGGTGCGGACGCACGTGCACCAGCACGTAGAGGTCGCCGGGTGCGCCGCCGTTCTCGCCGGCGCCGCCCTTGCCCTTGATGCGGATCTTCTGCCCGTCGGTCACGCCGGCCGGGATGCGGACCTGCATGCCCTTGGTCGACATCTCGCGTCCGGAGCCGTGGCAGGCCGGGCACGGGTCGTCGACGATCAGGCCGCGGCCCCGGCAGTCGGGGCACGGCTCGGAGATCGAGAAGACGCCGCCCTGGGTGCCGGTGACCGTGCCGGAGCCCTGGCAGCGCGGGCAGACCCGCGGCGTCGTGCCCGACTTGGCGCCCGTGCCGTGGCAGACCGAACAGGGGGCGTCCGAGACCGTCTGCAGCGAGACCGTGGTGCCGCCGACGGCCTGGGCGAAGTCGATCGTGGCCTCGCCCTCGATGTCCTGGCCGCGGCGGGGGCCGCGCTGAGTCGTGCGCCGAACGCCCGACTGCCCGAAGAGGCCGCCGAACAGGTCGCCGATGTCGGTGCTGCCGCCGGTCGCGCCGCGAAGGATGTCCTCCATCGAGGGCCCGGAGCCCCCGGTGAACCCGGGGAAGCCGCCCGGCTGGCCGCCGCCGCCCCGCGGGAAGCGGAAGCCGCCGGCGCCCAGCAGCGAGCGCTGCTCGTCGTACTCCTTGCGCTTGGTCGGGTCGGACAGCACCGAGTTCGCCTCGGACGCCTCCTTGAACCGCGCCTCGGCCTTGGCGTCGCCGGGATGCTGATCGGGATGGTTCTCGCGGGCGATCTTGCGGAACGCCTTCTTGATCTCCTCGGGTTTGGCGTCCTTCGAGACGCCGAGGACCTTGTAGTAGTCCTTCTCGAGCCAGTCCTTGGTGCTCACGGCGCCTCCTTCCTCGCCTAGTCGGGATCGGCCACGCCGACGCGCGCCGGCCTGATCACACGGTCGTTGAGCATGACGCCCTTCTGCATGACCGCGCTGATGACGACCACGTCGTGCTCGCCCTCGTACGGCATGTGCATGAGCGCCTCGTGCAGGTTCGGGTCGAACGCCTCGCCGACCTCGCCGTAGGTTCCCAGGCCGTACTTGATGCCGATCTTCTCCAGCTCGTCGGCGACCAGCTTGAAGCCGCCGGTGAGTTCGCCGTGCTCGCGGGCCGCCTCGATCGAGTCGAGCACCGGCAGCAGGTCGAGGACGACCGCCTCGATGCCGCCGGCGCGGGCCAGCGAGCGGTCGCGGTCGACGCGGCGCTTGTAGTTCGCGTACTCGGCCTGGAGCCGTTGCAGATCGGCCGTCCGCTCGGTCGCGAGTTCCTCGAGTTCGGTGATCTTCGCGGCGTGGATCGGGGACGCCGTCGCACCCTGGGCGCCCACGGACGCCTCGGCGTCGAGCGGGACCTCGGGGCCGTCGCCGACGGCCTCGCCCTCGGGAACGAACTCGCTGTTGTCTGCCACGGTGCCCTCCTGGGGAGTGGCCCCGCCGGCCGCTGGCCGACGGGGCTCGTAGGTTTCGGGGTCGATCCTGCGCTTGTCCCGGATCACCGGACGCCCCGAGGCGTCCGGCGACCCGGTGCGGTCGTCACTCACTTCTTGTCGTCGTCGACGATCTCGGCATCCACGATGCCCTCGTCGTCATCGGACGCCGAGCTGCCGGCCGGCTCCTCCGAGGGAGCCTGAGCCTGTGCGGCCTGGGCGGCGGCGTACATCGCCTGGCCCATCGCGGACGCCTTCTCGTTCAGGTCGTTCATCGCGGCCTTCACCTCGTCGTCGTTGCCGGTGCCCTTCAGGGCCTCCTTCAGCTTCTCCAGCGACTCCTCGACCGGGGTCTTGACGTCGGCGGGGATCGACTCGGCGTTGTCCTTCAGCAGCTTCTCGGTGCGGAACGCCAGTGCGTCCGCCTCGTTGCGCATCTCGACGGCCTCGCGGCGCTTGCGGTCCTCCTCGGCGTGCGCCTCGGCGTCCCGGGTCATGCGCTCGATGTCGTCCTTGCCGAGGGCGGAGCCGCCGGTGACGGTCATGGACTGCTCCTTGCCGGTGGCCATGTCCTTGGCGTGGACGTGGACGATGCCGT